>JAXDQC010000043.1:0-21145 GCA_034668045.1 Betaproteobacteria bacterium
AACCGCCTCGTATCGGGCATCGCCGGCGCCTATGTCAACTTCATGCGCTCGATCCCGCTGGTGCTGGTGATCTTCTGGTTCTTCTTCCTCGTGCCCTATATCGGCGCCTGGATCATCGGCGCCAACCGGCCGATCGCGGTCGGCGCCTTCTGGTCGGCGGTCATCACCTTCACCATGTTCGAGGCCGCGTACTACTGCGAGATCATGCGCGCCGGCATCCAGTCGATCCCGCGCGGCCAGGTGTGGTCGGGCTATGCCCTCGGCCTCAACTACTGGCAGTCCATGGGCTACATCGTCCTGCCGCAGGCGTTCCGCAACATGATCCCGGTGCTGCTCACGCAGACGATCATCCTTTTCCAGGACACGTCGCTCGTCTACGTGATCTCGGCCACCGACTTCCTCGGCGCCGCGGCCAAGGTGGCGAATCGCGACTACCGCCTGGTGGAGATGTACACGTTCGTCGCCGTGGTCTACTTCGTCGTCTCGTATTCGCTTTCCCTGCTGGTAAAACGGCTCCAGGATAAGGTTGCCATCATCCGATGATCTCGATCGAAAACGTCAGCAAGTGGTACGGCAGCTTCCAGGTGCTCACCGACTGCACGACCAGCGTCGCCAAGGGCGAGGTGGTCGTGGTGTGCGGCCCCTCCGGCAGCGGCAAGTCGACCCTCATCAAATGCGTCAACGCCCTCGAGCCCTTTCAGAAGGGCACGATTACCGTCGACGGCGTCTCGGTCGGCGCCGCGAAGACCGACCTGCCGAAGCTGCGTGCGCGCATCGGCATGGTGTTCCAGAACTTCGAGCTGTTCCCGCACATGAGCGTCACCGACAACCTGACGCTCGGGCAGGTCAAGGTGCTCAGCCGCGGCCAGGACGAAGCGAGGCAAAGGGGGCTCAAGCTCCTCGACCGCGTCGGCCTGCTCGCGCACAAGGACAAGTATCCCGGCCAGCTCTCCGGCGGCCAGCAGCAGCGGGTGGCGATCGCGCGCGCCCTGTCGATGGACCCGATCGCGATGCTGTTCGACGAGCCGACCTCGGCACTCGACCCGGAGATGATCAACGAGGTGCTGGACGTGATGGTCGACCTCGCCAAGGAAGGCATGACCATGATGGTGGTGACCCACGAGATGGGTTTCGCGCGCAAGGTCGCGCACCGCGTCATCTTCATGGACGCCGGCAAGATCGTCGAGGACGCGAAGAAGGACGAGTTCTTCGGCACGCCGCGCTCAGAGCGGGCTCAGCTGTTCCTGTCCAAGATTCTTCATCACTGAGGTTTTTCGACCTTCGCCTTCGTCTCTTCTGAAAGGCGATAGTCGGGATAGCGCTTGCGGAACTCCGCGAGCGCCTTGTCCGCTTCCTCGTGCCTGCCTGCCGCGCGCAGTCTGGCGATGCGCTCGAGCTCGGCTTCAGGACTTGGCGCAACCGAGGAGCGGGCCATCTGCGCACTCCTGCGCTCGTCGCGCGACGACTCCCTCGCACCAGCCACCGCCCCCATCGCCTCGTTCCGCTCGGCTTGCGCGGCAGGCGGTGCGGCTGGTGCGGGCGCAGCCGGCGCAGATGCAGCGGAATCCGCGCGCGGATCGGGCGTAAACCCGGGCGACGCCTGCTTGCGGAGTCGTTTGGGTGCTTCCGCTTTTGGCTCTTCCACTTTGGGCTCTTGCGCCGCGGGCGCAGGCGGCGTTTCCAGCACCGTCGTGGATGGCGCCAGGATCTCCGTGTCGGGCTGCTCGCGCTCGACATGCACGACGACCGCGACGGCGAGCACGATCACTGCGGCAGCAGCAACGGGGAAATACCAACGACGCCGGCCGGTCGGCACAACGAGCGGGGCCGGGCGCGCTTCCACGGCGCGGCGCGAGGCGGCGAGAATGGCATCGTCGAGCGCGCGCGGCGGCTCCTCGCGCGGCAGCTCGCGATAGCGTTGCGAGAGTTTCGAATCGTCACTCATCGACGGCGGCCTTCAGCTTCGCCATGGCGTAGCGCAGGCGGCTCTTCGCCGCCTCTTCGTTGCTGCCGGTAGCGGCGGCAATCTCCGCCACATTCAATCCCGCCTCTTCGTGCAGCAGGAATGCCTCGCGCTGCACGGGCGGCAGCGCTTCCAATGCCCGCAGCAAACGCGCCAGCGACTCACGCCCCTCGATCTGCCTTACGGGGTTCGCGCTTTCCACCGGGACATCGTCGCTTTCGAGGGAAACCAGCGCAAGACCCTTCTTCCGCCAATGGTCCACCAGCAGATTGTGCGCGATGGTGTACAGCCAGGTGGTGAACGTGGCGCTCGGCGCGTACCGCCCACGCGCCTCAATCACGCGAATCCAGGCCTCCTGGAAAAGCTCCTCGGCGACGGCACGGTCTTTCAGCGAGCGCAGCACAAACCGGTAGAGCGCGCCGCGGTGGCGCGCGTAGAGGGTCTCGAAAGCCCCGGCGTCTCCGTCGCGATACGCGAGCATGAGCTCCTCGTCCGGGGCTTCCATTCCTCATGAGTTTACGCCGGGTCCGGCACGAAGCCGGGAAACGGTCTCGGTGTCGGCGAGACGCGCACTGGGTCACGGATGATGCCGCGCGCGAGCAGGTTTGCCTGGCTGTCGTAGTAGAGCGAGATCACTTCCGCGGCGGAGCTGGTGGCGCGCTCGAACGTGACGTGCGTGGCGGGTGAATATTCCTGCCGGCCATGGCCGGTACCCAGTCGCGCATCGGCGCTCGATTCGGCGCGCGCGCCCGCCGATGGGGCAACCTGGCTGAGCGGCTGCGGCGGCGGCTGCACCTTGCGGCGGAAGAGCGCCACGCCGATTACGCCGACGTCGTCCGGCCGGCCGGTGCGCGCGGCGTACGAGTCGGGCAGCGCGGTGAAGTAGAACGCGGCGGTCTGCGAGAGGCTCTTGCGCCAGCCCAGGATGTCGAGCCCGCGGCGCGGCGCGAGCACATAACCGCTCTGCGAAGGGTTGGCGGTCTCGCCAGTAACGACGTTGACGCCGTCGACCGAAACCACCGCCAGCACATCGTCGGATTGCCGGTTGCGCAGCGTGACCTGGTACTCGTTGCCCGGGCGTCCGGCAATGTATGCCCTGCCTTCGTGCCAAAACACCTGCAGGCGCCTCCCTTCGGTGCGGTCATAAACCGAAAGATCGACGATGCCGCCGTGCGCGTGCGCTGCAGCCGAAGCGCACAGTGTCGCTGCCATCACTACGGTGAAAAGCGTTTTCATCTTCTTCCCTTTTCGTTAGGAACCCGTCTACTTGAACGGAATCGCTTAGCGAAAGGGTTAAACTCGAAAATCGTCATTTCGCCTGCGTAGAATCCGCGCCTGCCATGAAAGCTTTCCCCATCCCCGTGCGCTCGAAGTACTCGTGCGCGAAATGCCCGGCGTACTGCTGCAGCTACCCGGAGATCGAGATCACGCGGCGCGACCTCGCGCGGCTGGCGAAGCATTTCAAGCTGACGTTCGCCGAGGCCGAGGCGCGGTTCACCAAGTACGACGCGAAGGAAGGCGCGCGGCTGCTACGCCATCAGAAAGACCGGGTTTTCGATACGGTCTGCATGTTCCTCGACCAGAAGACGCGCCGCTGCGGCGCCTACGAGGCGAGGCCGGGGGTCTGCCGCGACTACCCGGACAGCCCGCGCTGCGGCTACTACGAGTTCCTCAAGTTCGAGCGCGCCCACCAGGGCGACGAGAAGTTCATCGCTTTGACTTGAGCGACCTCTCCCGGATCGCCGACAGGGTCGTCGCCGGCGTGATGGCATCGGGGTCGATCCGCAGCTCGATCAACGCCGGCTTGCCCGAGCGCGAGGCGCGCTCGAAGGCCGGCGCGAACTCCTCGGTGCGCTCGACCGTCTCGCCGTGCCCGCCGAAGGCGCGCGCATAGGCGGCGAAGTCGGGGTTCTTCAGGTCGGTGCCGAAGACGCGCCCCGGGTACTCCCGCTCCTGGTGCATCCGAATCGTGCCGTAGATGCCGTTGTTCACCACCAGGGCGACGAAATTCGCGCCGTGCTGGACCGCGGTGGCGATCTCCTGCCCCGTCATGAGGAAGTCGCCGTCGCCGCAGAGACCGAGCACCGTGCGCTTGGGCTCGGCGAGCTTGGCCGCGACCGCCGCCGGATAGCCGTAGCCCATCGAGCCGTTGGTCGAGCCGAGCTGCGTGCGGAAGCCCTTGTAGCGGAAGTGGCGGTGCAGCCAGCCGGCGAAGTTGCCGGCGCCGCCGGCGACGATCGTGTCCTCGGGCAGGTTATCGCTGAGCCAGCGGATGACTTCGCCGTACTGCAGCTTGCCCGGCATCGGCAGCGGCGCCGTCCACTCGAGGTACTCCTCCCTGGCGGTAGCGGTTCTCGCTTTCCATGAGGAATTGTTGAATTTCAATTCGTTCAAAGCTTCAACGAACTGCGCCATGCCGGAATTGATCGCCAGCGCCGGCCGGTACACGCGGCCGAGCTCCTCGGCACCGCCGTGCACGTGCACCAGCGTCTGGCGCGGCAGCGGCGCCTCGACCAGGCTGTAGGCGCTGGTCGTCATCTCGCCCAGCCGCGCGCCGATGACGAGCAGGACATCGGCGTCCTTCACGCGCTCGGCGAGCTTCGGATTGATGCCGATGCCGACGTCGCCCACATAGTTCGGGCTGCGGTTGTCGAACAGGTCCTGGCAGCGGAACGAGGTGCCGGCGGCGAGCCCGTTCGCCTCCACCCAGCGCTGCAACCCGAGGCACGCGTCGCGATCCCAGCCGCCGCCGCCAATGACGACAAATGGCTTTTCTGCCTGTTGCAGGAGCTTCTTCAATTCGGCAATGCTCTGCGGAGCAGGCGCCGGGCGCACCTTGCTGTAGCGCGGCGTGTCGGCGACCGCCGCCTCGCCGAACAGCGTGTCCTCCGGCAATGCCAGGATCACCGGCCCCGGGCGTCCCGCGCACGCGGTGTGGAAAGCATGGCTGACGTATTCCGGGATGCGCTCGACGCGATCGATCTGGCCGACCCATTTGGCCATCTGGCCGTACATGCGCCGGTAATCCATCTCCTGGAACGCCTCGCGCTCGGCGAACTCGTTCGGCACCTGGCCGATGAACACCACCATCGGCGTGGAGTCCTGCAAGCCGGTGTGCACGCCGATCGCGCCGTTGGTCGCGCCCGGGCCGCGCGTGACGAAGAGCACGCCCGGCTCGCCGGTCAGCTTGCCGTAGGCCTCGGCCATGTAGGAGGCGCCGCCCTCCTGCCTGCAGATGACGAAGGAGAAGCGATCGCGCACGTCGTACATGCCGTCGAGCACCGGCAGGTAGCTCTCGCCGGGGACGCCGAATGCCATGCGCACGCCCTGCGCGACGAGCGCATCGGCGAGGATTTTTCCGCCGTGGCGGGTCTTCAGATCCGATTTCATTTCCCTATAGTATCCGGCCCATGGACGACATCAACACACTGCGCCGCATCCTGCACGAGAGCCGCACGATCGCCGTCGTCGGCCTGTCGGCCGACTGGTTCCGGCCGAGCTACTTCGCCGCGAAGTACATGCAGGAGCACGGCTACCGCGTGATCCCGGTCAACCCGAAATATCCGCAGATCCTGGGCGAGAAGTGCTACCCCTCGCTGAGGGAAATCCCTGACAAGGTAGATCTGGTCGATGTGTTCCGGAAAACACAGGACGTACCCCCCATCGCCGAGGACGCGATCGCCATCGGCGCCAAGGTGTTATGGCAGCAACTCGGGGTGAAGAACGAGGCAGCCGCAGCGAAGGCACGCGCGGCGGGTCTCGAGACCGTCATGGACCGCTGCGTCAAGATCGAGCATGGTCGGCTGTTCGGCGGCCTCAACTGGGTGGGCGTCAATACCCGCGTAATCTCTGCAAAGCGCCCTCGCTGGCTCGCCTATTGACGCTTGGGTGGGGTATGCTTCCCGCATGGGGAGGACGGTCCGGTTATTCGAGGGGAGGTTCGGTCGGCTATTGCTGACCGAGCTCGCGCCGCAGGACGAAATTCGCGTCCAGGCGGATCCCGCGATCGTCATCGAGCAGGGCGCCGAAGAAATCCTGCTTCTCAATCCCGGCGAAATCTACGTCAGCCTCAGTGCCTCGCGCGCGCTCGAGTTCCACGCCGCCGGCGAATGGCTGCGCGCGAGCTTCCCGGCGGCGTTCGAGGCCGAGGACGCACGCCCCTTCCCGCAGTTGCGCGAGCTCGTCACGCCGCGCATCCGCCAGCTCGCCGATACGCTCGCCATCGAAGCCATGAACGACCGCTTCCTGTCGAACGAGCGGCTGGAGTTCATGCTGCAGGAGCTGCTGCTCTCGATCGTCGAGACCTACCTCGCCAAGCGCCGCGCTTCCTCGCCGCTCTGGCGCGGCTCGCGCTTCGAGGACACCCGCATCCGCCGCGCCATCGCCCTGCTGCGCGCGCACCCGAACAAGGATCTGAGCATCGACGAGCTCGCCAGCCAGGTCGGCCTCTCGCGCTCGCGCTTCTACGATCTGTTCCAGATCTGCACCGGCTTCTCGCCGCGCGCCTACCTCGACATGTTGTGCGTCGAGACCGCGATCTCGCGCCTGTCCTCCGGCCGCGGCAAGATCGCCGAGGTCGCCGCCGAGCTCGGCTTCTCGGCGCAGAGCAACTTCACTCGATTTTTCCTGAACCAGGTCGGCGTCCCGCCGTCCACGTACCGCCGCTCGGCCGCAAATGTCGGCCCCCAGACGGAGCGCCCCGTCCCCGACCCGAAGGACTAATTCGGTGCACGCGCTCCGCGGTGGTGCGCGAAGCTTCCCCGGAGTAGGCTAAGTCCCTGAAGTAGAAGCACGGCTGCGTTTGGCATAGCCGTTGCTCTATTGCTATCTCATTACGGGAGGTAGCGCGTGCAGCGCCGGCACTACGACGAAATGCGGGGCGCCGATGGCGAGGTGCGCGCGCATTTTCGCGCCCTCGCCGATTGGCTGGCGGAAACGCCGGTCGAGCGCGTGGCGGAAAAGCGACGCGAAGCCGATCTGCTCTTCCACCGCGTCGGCATCACGTTCGCGGTGTACGGCGACGACGCCGGCGCCGAGCGCCTCATTCCTTTCGATACCGTCCCGCGCATCATTCCGAAAAGCGAATGGACGCTGCTCGGCAAGGGCCTGCGCCAGCGCGTCAAGGCGCTGAACCGCTTCCTGCACGACATCTACCACGGCCAGGAGATCATCAAGGCGGGCGTGGTGCCGGCCGACCAGGTGCTGACCAACGACGCCTACCAGGTGTCGATGCTCGGCCTCGATCTTCCGAACGGCGTCTATTCGCACGTCGCCGGCATCGACCTCATCCGGCACGAGGACGGCAAGTACTACGTGCTCGAGGACAACCTGCGCACGCCCTCCGGCGTCTCCTACATGCTCGAGAACCGCAAGATGATGATGCGGCTCTTTCCCGAGCTGTTCGCGCGCCAGCGCGTGCAGCCGGTCGAGCACTATCCCGGCCTGCTGCTCGAGACGCTGCGCGCCGCGGCGCCCTCGCCGGTTCGCAATCCGGTGGTCGCGGTGCTGACGCCGGGCCAGCACAACAGCGCTTACTTCGAGCACGCCTTCCTTGCGCAGCAGATGGGCGTCGAGCTGGTGGAAGGCGGCGATCTCTTCGTCAAGGATGGCTATGTCCACATGCGCACGACCAGCGGACCGCAACGCGTCGACGTCATCTACCGGCGCGTCGACGACGCCTACCTCGATCCGCTCGCCTTTCGCCAGGACTCGCTGCTCGGCGTCCCCGGTCTGCTCTCGGTGTACCGCGCCGGCAACATCGGCCTCGCCAACGCCATCGGCACCGGGGTCGCCGACGACAAGTCGACCTATCCGTACGTGCCCGACATCATTCGCTTCTATCTTTCCGAGGAACCGATCCTCGAGAATGTGCCGACCTGGCAATGCAAGAAGCCGGCGGACCTTGAATTGGTCCTGGATAACTTGAGCGACCTGGTCGTCAAGGAAGTGCAGGGGTCTGGCGGCTACGGCATGCTGATCGGCCCGGCCGCGGAGAAATCCGAGATCGAAGCCTTCCGCGCCCGCATCACCGCCAGCCCCGCGAACTACATCGCCCAGCCGACGCTTTCCCTTTCGACCTGCCCGACCTTCGTCGAGCAGGGCCTCGCGCCGCGCCACGTCGATCTGCGCCCCTACGTGCTCTCCGGCAAGGAGATCAAGCTCGTGCCGGGCGGATTGACGCGCGTCGCGCTCCGTGAAGGTTCGCTGATCGTCAACTCGTCGCAGGGCGGCGGCACCAAAGACACGTGGGTCGTCGACTAGATGCTTGCCAGAGTCGCCGACCGCGTTTTCTGGATGAGCCGCCAGATGGAGCGCGCCGAGAATACCGCGCGCATCCTCGGCGTCACGTCCAACCTGGTGCTCTTCGGCACCGACGAAGTGCAGGAGCGGAACCTGCTCGCGCCGCTCTCCATCACCGACACCGAGGAGCTGTACCGGCAGCAGCACGGCGAGCTGACGCTGCCGGAGCTGATCGCCTTCATGGCGCTCGACGAGAAGAACCCTTCCTCGATCTACAGCTGCCTGAAGTGGGCGCGCGAGAACGCCCACGCGGTGCGCTGGCAGATCACTTCCGAGATGTGGGAGACGCTGAACGCCACCTGGCTCGAGGTGCGCGCGATTCCGCGCAGCCGCGTCACCGGCGCCGGCGCGACGCAATTCTTCGACTGGGTCAAGGAGCGCTCGCATCTTTTCCGAGGCGTCACCTACGGCACCATCGTGCGCGGCGAGGCATTCAATTTTTCGCGCCTGGGGACGTTCCTGGAGCGCGCCGACAACACCGCGCGCATCCTCGACGTGAAGTACCACATCCTCCTGCCCTCGGTCGACGACGTCGGCGGCGCGCTCGACTACTATCAGTGGGCGGCGCTGCTGCGCTCGGTGTCCTCGTTCGAGACCTACCGCCAGCTCTACCGCGACCAGATCTTCCCCATCAAGGTGGCGCATCTGCTCATCCTCGAGCGGCGCATGCCGCGCTCGCTCGCCGCCTGCTTCGACCAGGTGAAGGAAGCGATGACCCGCATCCGCGGCCAGAAGGACGAGGCGGCGAAGCGCCTCGCCTCCGAGCTGCACGCCCGCCTGGCGTACGCCGACATCGAGGAAGTGTTCAAGAGCGGCCTGCACGAGTACCTCACCGGGGTCCTGGAGGACATCGGCGAGCTCGGCGAGCGCATCCAGCGGGCTTACCTGGGAGCAGTCTGAGATGAAGTACAGGATCCGGCACGAATTCGTCTACACCTACGACGCGCCGGTGCGCCTGTCGACGCAGTACCTGCGCCTGACGCCGCGCGACACCGCCCGGCAAAAAGTGATCGACTGGAAGCTCGACACGCCGGCGCAGGCGCTGCGCACGAGCGACGGCTTCGGCAACCTGCTGCACGTCCTGACGATCGACCAGGCGGTGTCGGAGATCACCATCCAGGCCGAGGGCGCGGTGCAGACATCCGCGGTCCCCGACGAGCCGTCCGATTTCACCGGCACGCCGCTCTCGCCGCTTCTCTTCCTGCGCACGACGACCCTGACGCGTGGCGACGAAGCCCAGCGCGCCTTCGCCGACCGCTTCCGGCCCGGCGCATTCACGCATGCCGGCCTTCGCGAGCTCGCATCGGCGATCCACGAGCGCAATGGCACCAGCTCGGCAGCCGACGCTGCGCACAGCTTCATCGCCTGCTGCCACCACCTCGGGGTGCCGGCTCGCTACGTCTCGGGCTACGTCTACGACCACCAGGTCGCGATGCACGCCTGGGCGGAAGCCTGGGTCGAAGAGCGCTGGCGCAGCTTCGACGTCGCGCGCGACGGCGTGGTCGGCGAATCGCACATCAAGATTGCCGTCGGCGGTGACTACCTCGACGCCTGCCCGGTGCGCGGCGTGCGCATCGGCGGCGGCGCCGAAACCCTCAGCGCCCAGGCGCACGTGAAGGCAAGCCAGCAATGACCATCCGCGTCGCCATCAATCACGTCACCCGCTACCGCTACGACCGGCCGGTGGCGCTCAGCCCGCAGGTCGTGCGCCTGCGCCCCGCGCCGCACGCGCGCACGCCCGTGCATGCCTATTCGCTCAAGGTGCTGCCCGCGAAGCACTTCGTCAACTGGCAGCAGGACCCGCAATCGAACTGGCTCGCGCGCTTCGTCTTCCCGGAAAAGACGCGCGAGCTGTCGATCGAGGTGGACCTGGTGGCGGAGATGTCGGTCATCAATCCCTTCGACTTCTTCCTCGAGCCCTACGCGGAGAAATTCCCGTTCCAGTACGAGGACCGGCAGCTGCACGAGCTCGCGCCCTACCTTGCGAAAACACCGGCAACGCCGCTCTTCAAGGCTTACCTGGACGAGATTTCGCGCCAGCCGCGAAAGACCAACGACTTCCTCGTCGAGCTGAACCAGCAGCTCTCCCGGGACATCCGCTATGTCATCCGCCTCGAGCCCGGCTTGCAGACGCCGGAGGAAACGCTCGCGCTTGGCAGCGGCTCGTGCCGCGACTCGGGATGGCTGCTCGTGCAGCTGATGCGCCACCTCGGCATCGCTGCGCGCTTCGCCTCCGGCTATCTCATCCAGCTCAAGGCCGACGTCGCGGCGCTCGACGGGCCTTCGGGTGCCGCCGCGGACTTCACCGATCTGCACGCCTGGTGCGAGGCCTACCTGCCGGGCGCGGGCTGGGTCGGCCTCGACCCGACGTCGGGACTGCTCGCCGGCGAAGGCCATATTCCGCTCGCCTGCACGCCCGAGCCGGCGAGTGCGGCGCCGCTCACCGGGCTGACGGAGAAGTGCGAAGTCGAGTTCGAGCACGAGATGCGGATCGAGCGCGTGCGCGAGGCGCCGCGCGTGACCAAGCCCTACAGCGATGGGCAGTGGAGCGAGATCGAGCAGCTCGGCCGCCGCGTCGACGCCGTGCTCGCCGCCCAGGAAGTGCGGCTCACCATGGGCGGCGAGCCGACCTTCGTCTCGCTCGACGATCCCGACGGCGCCGAATGGAACACCGAGGCGGTCGGCCCGCGCAAGCGCATGCTCGGCTCCCAGCTGGTGAGAAAGCTCAAGGAGCGCTATGCCCCCCGCGGCTTGCTGCATTTCGGCCAGGGCAAGTGGTATCCCGGCGAGCAGCTGCCGCGCTGGTCGTTGTCGTGCTTCTGGCGCAAGGACGGCGAGCCGCTTTGGGGCAATGCCTCGCTATTCGCCGACGAGACGGTCAACTACGGCGCCACCCCCGCGCAGGCAGCGACCTTCCTGAAAACGCTGGCAGAGAAGCTCGGCGTGGATGCGCGCCATGTCTTCGCCGCCTACGAGGACACCTGGTATTACCTCTGGCGCGAGCGCAAGCTGCCGGCGAACGTCGATCCCTTCGACGCCCGGCTCGACGATCCGCTCGAGCGCGCGCGGCTGCGCAAGGTATTCAAGCAGGGTCTGGACAAGGTGGTCGGCCACGCATTGCCGGTCAGGAAAACCCAGATCCGCTGGGAAAGCGGCGCGTGGTACTTGCGCTCCGAGCGCTGCTACCTCCTGCCCGGCGATTCGCCGATGGGCTTGCGCCTGCCGCTGGAATCGCTGCCTTGGGTCGCGGCCGGCGACCGGCCGACGCTCCATCCGCGCGACCCGATGCAGCACTTTGCCGCGCTGCCGCCCTTCCATCGCTTCCATCCCCAGGAGATCCAGCGCCAGCCCGCGAAGCCCGGCGGCGATCGCCGGCCGGAGAGCTTCGAATCGGCGGCGTGGATCGCGCGCACGGCGATGTGCGTCGAGCCGAGAAACGGCGTGCTCTACGTGTTCATGCCGCCGGCCGAGGCGCTCGAGGACTACCTCGAGCTCGTCGCCGCCGTGGAAGCGACCGCCGGCGAGCTCGGCTTCCCGGTCGTGCTGGAAGGCTACGAGCCGCCGAAGGATCCACGCCTGCAGTCGTTCCGCATTACTCCCGATCCCGGCGTGCTGGAAGTGAACATTCATCCCGCCGCGAGCTGGTCCGAGCTCTCGGACAACACGACCTTCCTCTACGAGCAGGCGCGCGCCTGCCGGCTCGGCAGTGAGAAGTTCATGCTCGACGGCCGCCATACCGGCACCGGCGGCGGCAACCACTTCGCCCTCGGCGGCGCGACGCCCGCCGATTCGCCGTTCCTGCGCCGGCCCGACCTGCTCGCGAGCCTGCTCGCCTACTGGCACAACCATCCCTCGCTCTCCTATCTCTTCTCGGGAATGTTCATCGGCCCGACCAGCCAGCATCCGCGCATCGACGAGGCGCGCAACGACTCGGTCTACGAGATCGAAATCGCGATGCAGGAGCTTCAGCGCCACGCCAGCCCGCTGCCGTGGCTCGTCGATCGCGCGTTCAGGAATCTGCTGATCGATGCGTCGGGAAATACCCACCGCGCCGAGTTCTGCATCGACAAGCTCTATGCGCCCGAAGGGCCCACCGGGCGGCTCGGCCTGCTTGAGCTGCGCGCCTTCGAGATGCCGCCGCATGCCCGCATGTCGCTCGCGCAGCAGCTCCTGCTGCGCGCGCTGGTCGCGCGCTTCTGGCAGGAGCCGTATCGCCCGTCGCGCCTCAAGCGCTGGGGCACCGAGCTGCACGACCGCTTCATGCTGCCGTGGTTCGTCTGGCAGGACTTCGGCGACGTGATCGCGGAAACCGCTGCTGCCGGCATCGCGCTCCAGAGCGAATGGTTCGCGCCGCATTTCGAGTTTCGTTTCCCGCGCTTCGGCGACTTCTCCGCTCGCGGCGTCCAGGTCGAGCTCCGCTCCGCGCTGGAACCGTGGCACGTCCTGGGCGAGGAAGGCGCGGCCGGCGGCGCCGTGCGCTACGTCGATTCCTCGCTCGAGCGCCTGCAGGTGAGAGCCACCGGCCTCGTCGACGATCGCCATGTGCTCGCCTGCAACGGCCGCCGGGTGCCGCTCGCGCCGACCGGAAATGTCGGCGAATACGTCGCCGGCGTGCGCTACCGCGCCTGGCAGCCGCCCTCGGCGCTGCACCCGACCATTGGCGTGCATGCGCCGCTCGTCTTCGATCTCGTCGACACCTGGATGAGCCGATCCGTCGGCGGCTGCCAGTATCACGTCGCGCATCCCGGAGGCCGCAGCCACGACACTTTCCCGGTCAACGCCTACGAAGCCGAGGGCCGCCGGCTCGCGCGCTTCCTGCGCATGGGACATACGCCGGGAGCGCTAACCGCGTCCGCCGAAGAGCGCAACCCGAACTTTCCGTTCACGCTGGACCTGCGGCGAGCATGAGCAGAGCGGCGTGCTAATCTCGCTCGCCGATGTCCCGCGAGCTTCTCTCTGAATATCCGCAGACGGGCAACCGCTACGACGAGCTGTTCGAGTCGCCGCAAACGCCGCGCGAGCACTGGAAGCCGCTGATCGAGCACCTCGCGGCGTGGCCGGCGGAGCGCATGCGCGAGCGGCTGAACGCGGTGCACAGCCAGGTGCGCGAGAACGGCGTCACGTACAACGTCTATGCCGATCCGCAGGGCGCCGACCGCCCCTGGGAGCTCGACCTCCTGCCGATGGTCCTGGCGCAGGACGAGTGGAGCCGCATCGAGGCGGCGGTGGTGCAGCGCGCGACGCTGCTCAACAAGATCCTGGTCGACGTCTACGGCGAGCAGCGCCTGCTCCGGGAGGGGCTGCTGCCCCCGGCGCTCGTCTACGGCCACGCCGGCTTCCTGCGCCCGTGCCGGCGCGACCGGCCGGCGGACGACGTGATGCTGCATTTCTATGCCGCCGACCTGGCGCGCTCGCCCGACGGCCAGTGGTGGGTGATCGACGATCGCACCCAGGCCCCCTCCGGCGCCGGCTATGCGCTCGAGAACCGCATCATCATCTCGCGTGCTTTCCCGCAGCTTTTCCGCGATTTGAAGGTGCAGCACCTGGCGCGGTTCTTCGCCACGCTGCGCGACAGCCTGGCGCAGTGGGCGCCGAAACCCGAAGGCAGTGGCAGCCCGTTCACGGTCCTGCTCACGCCCGGCCCGCACAATGAAACGTATTTCGAGCACACCTATCTCGCCCGCTACCTCGGGCTGCCGCTGGTCGAGGGCAGCGACCTCACCGTGCGCGACGGTTGCGTCTGGCTGAAGACGCTGTCGGGCCTGCAGCGCGTGCACGCCATCCTGCGAAGGCTGGACGACGACTACTGCGATCCCCTCGAGCTGCGCAGCGATTCGGCGCTGGGCATCCCCGGCCTGGTCGAGGCTGTCCGCCGCGGCAACGTCCTGGTGGCCAATGCGCTCGGCTCGAATCTGCTCGAGTCAAGCACGCTGCTCGGCTATCTTCCGGCCGTCGCGCAGTCGCTGCTCGGCGAGTCGCTCAAGATGCCTTCGGTCGCCACCTGGTGGTGCGGCGAGCAGGCGGCGCTGAACGAGGTGATCGCCAACATCGGCCGCCTGGTGATCCGCGGCGCCTTCCCGCAGCTGCGGGTCGAGCCGATGTTCGGCGAGGACCTGGACGAGCGCGGCAAGAAGCGCGTCGCCGCGATGCTCCGCGCGCGCCCCAACGACTATGTCGCGCAGGAGCTGGTGCACCTTTCCCAGGCGCCGGTCTGGGACCGCGCGCATCCGCGCCTGATGCCGCGCTCGATCGGCTTGCGCGTCTTCGCCTGCGCCACGCCGAACGGCTACATGGTGATGCCGGGCGGCCTGACGCGCGTGGCGAGCGCCGCCGACGCGCGCGTCATTTCGATGCAGCGCGGCGGCAGCAGCAAGGACACCTGGGCCCTCGCCTCCGAGCCGGTCAGCACGTTCACCCTGCTGCGTCGCTCGGTCGGCGCCCACGAGCTGGTGCGCGCGGGCACCAACCTGTCGAGCCGGGTGGTCGAGAACCTCTTCTGGTTCGGCCGCTACTGCGAGCGCTGCGACGCCACGGCGCGGCTGCTGCGCGTCGCGCTCGGGCGCTTCGGCGACAACGTCCCGGACGACGACGAGCGCGCCCGCCCGGTGATCCTCAGCCTGCTGCGCCAGGCGGGCATCGTGCCGGCGACGGCCGGCGATCTCGGCGACCGCGATCTCTCCGCCACGCTCCGCGCGGCCATCAATGACGACGCCTCGCCGGGACTCGCGAGCGGCCTGCGCCAGCTCATGCGCGTCGCCGCCAACCTGCGCGAGCGCCTGTCGCTCGACAACTGGCGCACCCTGAACCGCCTGACGCAAGGCATCACCCAGCGCCGCGGCCGCAAGGCGGCGTTCTCCGACCTGCTGGGCGATCTCGACCTCGCCATCGCCTCCTTCACCACGCTCTCGGGCTACGCGCTCGACGGCATGACGCGCGATCCGGGCTGGCGTTTCCTGTCGATCGGCCGCCGCATCGAGCGTTTGCAGTGGGTCTGCGCGACGCTGAAGCAGACGGTGGCCGGGCCACCGGAGATGGACCTGACCTGGCTCCTGCGCCTGGCCGACTCGATCATCACCTACCGCGCGCGCTATATGGCGCGACCGGAGTGGTTGCCGGTGCTGGATCTGCTCATCCGCGACGATGCCAACCCGCGCTCAGTCGCCTTCCAGGTGCACGGCCTGCGCGACTACGCGCAGCGGCTGATCGACCTCTTCGGCGATTTCGGCGACGAGCGCTTCCACGGCGCGCTGCGCGACCTGCTGCAGATCGATGCCGTCGCCGAGTTCCAGCCGGGCAGCGAGCGGCTGATCGCGCGCCTCGACGCCTGGCAGGGCGCCGCCTACCGGCACGGCGAGCAGCTCGGCCTGCGCTTTTTCAGCCACGTCGGCGAGGCAAGCTCGCAGACCTTCGCCACGTAATACGACGACTGAATTCGGCGACCTGATGCGCTAACGATGCGGCTCTCCATCCTCCACGAGACGCATTACCGGTATTCGAGCCCGGTCGTGCTGTCGCACCAGCTCCTGCACCTGACGCCGCGCGCGCTGCCATGGCAGCAGTGCGGGGCCCATCGCATCACCGTCGAGCCGGCCGCCAGCGAGCTCGTCGAGCGTGACGACTACTACGGAAACCGCACGGCGCACGCGCTCGTCGCCGTTCCGCACGAGGCGCTGCTCGTGCGCGCCGAATCCGAGGTCATCGTCAAGCCGCGGGCGCAGGCTGTCCTCGCCGCCCCGCGCATGCCCTGGGAGACGGTGCGCGCACGCCTCGGGCGCCTCGATGCGCCGCCGGTGCCGGAAGCGGGCGAGTTCCTGTATGAGTCGCGCAACGTCGAGCGCTCGCGTGAGCTCGCCGACTACGCGGTGCGCAGCTTCACGGCGCGCCGCGGCATCGTCGAGGCGGCGAGCGACCTCGCGCGGCGCATCCACAAGGATTTCAAGTTCGACCGCACGGCGACCAGCGTCTCGACGCCGCTCAAGCAGGTCCTCAAGGACCGGCGCGGCGTCTGTCAGGACTTCGCCCACCTGATGATCGGCTGCCTGCGCTCGATCGGCCTGGCGGCACGCTACGTCAGCGGCTACATCCTGACCTCGCCGCCCCCGGGACGGCCGCGCCTGATCGGCGCCGACGCCTCGCATGCGTGGGCGTCGATCTGGTGCGGCGAGCCCGCCAAGGGCGGCGCGGGCTGGGTCGACATCGACCCGACCAACAACTGCATCGTCGACGACTTCCACGCTACCCTCGCCTGGGGTCGCGACTTCTCCGACGTGACGCCGATGCGCGGCGTGATCCTCGGCGGCGGCGCGCAAACCCTGGCGGTTCGCGTCACTGTCTCGCCGCAGCTGGAGGCAGCGCTAGAATCCAAGTAAGAATGGCCGACCGAAAATTCGGGATCGAAACCCTTTGCTTGCACGCGGGCCAGATTCCGGACGCGGCGACCGGCGCGCGCGCCGCGCCGATCTACCAGACCACCTCCTTCGTCTTCGATTCCGCCGAGCACGCGGCGAGCCTGTTCAACCTGCAGACCTTCGGCAACGTCTACTCGCGCATCTCCAACCCGACGGTGGCGGTGCTCGAGGAGCGCCTGGCCGCGGTCGAGGGCGCGCGCTCGGCGCTCGCCACCGCCACCGGTCAGGCGGCCGAGGCGACCGCGATCCTCACGCTGTGCGGCTCGGGCGACCACATCGTCTCGGCCTCGACGCTCTACGGCGGCACGCACACGCTGCTGCATGTGAATCTCAGGAAGCTGGGCATCGAAACGACTTTCGTCGATCCCTCCGACCCGGAAAACTTCCGCAAAAGCATCCGCAAAAATACCAAGCTGCTTTACGCCGAGACGCTCGGCAACCCGCTCATCAACATCGTCGACATCGAGGCGCTGGCGAAGATCGCGCACGAGGCGGAGATCCCGCTCATCGTCGACAACACCGTGCCCTCGCCCTACCTCTGCCGGCCGATCGAATGGGGTGCCGACATCGTCGTGCATTCGGCCACCAAGTACATCGGCGGCCACGGCACGACCATGGGCGGGGTGATCGTCGAGTCGGGCAAGTTCAACTGGGGCAACGGCAAGTTCCCGGAATTCACCACGCCCTCCCCCGGCTACCACGGCGTGATCTTCCACGAGACCTTCGGCGACTTCGGCTACACCATGAAGGCGCGCATGGAGATCATGCGCACTTTTGGCCCTTCGCTTTCTCCCATGAACGCGTGGCTGCTGCTGCAGGGCCTCGAGTCGCTGCACGTGCGCATGGAGCGCCATTGCACCAACGCCCTCGCGGTCGCCTCGTTCCTGAAGAGTCACCCGAGGGTCGCCTGGGTGAACTATCCCGGCTTGCCGGACAACAAATACCATTCGCTGGCGAAAAAGTACCTGCCCAAGGGCGCGTCGGGGCTGCTCAACTTCGGCGTCAAGGGCGGCGCCAAGGCCGGCGAGCGCTTCATCGAGGCGGCGCAGTTCATGAGCCACCTCGCCAACATCGGCGACGCGAAGACGCTCATCATCCATCCGGCGTCGACCACGCACAGGCAGATGGAAGAAGCGGACCTCGTCAAGGCGGGGGTTACGGTCGACATGGTGCGCATGTCGGTCGGCCTCGAGACGCTCGACGATATCCTGTGGGACATCGACCAGGCGCTGAATGAAGCGGGGAAAGCATGATCAGTTATCAGATCGTCGAGCATGGAAAGCCGCTGCAAAAAGTCTTTTCCACCACGCCCGAGCCGAAGGGCACTGAAGTCCTCATGCGCGTCACGCGCAGCGGCGTCTGCCACTCCGACGTCCACATCTGGGAAGGCTACTTCGATCTCGGCGGCGGCAAGCGCTTCTACGTCAAGGAGCGCGGCTGCATTCCGCCGTTCACGCTCGGCCACGAGCCCTTTGGAATCGTCGAAAAAACCGGTCCGCGCGCGAAGGGCGTGAAGGTCGGCCAGAAGCGCCTGATCCATCCCTGGATCGGCTGCGGCAAGTGCGCGGTCTGCAAGGCCGGACAGGACAATTACTGCGTCTCGGGCAGCCGCATCATCGGCGTCAACCGCGCCGGCGCCTACGCCACGCATGTGCTCGTGCCCGATCCGAAATACCTGGTGGATGCCTCCGGCATCGACGAGGCCTTCGCCGCCACGCTCGCGTGCTCGGGCGTCACCGCCTACAGCGCTAGCGCGAAGCTGCCGCCCCTCACGCCGAGCGACCGCGTCGCCGTGATCGGCTGCGGTGGCGTCGGCATGGGGGGCATCGCCGTGCTGCGCGCGAAGGGAGTGAAGAACATCGTCGCCTGCGACATCGACGACGCCAAGCTCGCAGCGGCGGCCAAGCTCGGCGCCAAGCTTGTGGTCAACACGCGCGCCGCCGACGCGGCACAGAAGCTGCTGGGAATCGCCGGCGCCATCGACTTCGTCGGCACGCCCGCCACCGCGGCGCTCGGCATCGCCGCGCTGCGCAAAGGCGGCCGCTACGTGCTGGTCGGCCTGCACGGCGGCGAGCTGGTGCACCCCCTGCCGCCGATCGCGCAGCGCGCCATCGGCATCGTCGGCTCTTATGTCGGCAACCTCCAGGAGCTGAAGGAGGTCGTGGCGCTGGCGAAGAAAGGCAAGCTGAAGCCGATGCCGGTGGCGACGCGCCCGGCGGCCGAGGCCAACAGGGCGCTCGAAGACCTGATCGCTGGCAAGGTGCTCGGCCGCGTAGTGCTCGATTTCGAAACCGCCGAGGTCAACTGATGGAAATGCCGGTCAAGTCCGCCGTCCCCTTCGCCTTCACCAATCCCTATGCGTGGCCGCGCAAGCCGCTGCTCTCGGCCAACGTCGTCTCCACCTCGCAGCCGCTCGCGGCGCAGGCCGGGCTGCAGATGCTCGCCGCCGGCGGCAACGCCATCGACGCGATCCTCGCCACCGCGATCACGCTGACGCTGGTCGAGCCGGTGTCGAACGGCATCGGCTCCGACGCCTACGCGATCGTCTGGGACGGCAAGAAGCTGCACGGCCTCAACGCCTCCGGCCGCTCACCCGCCGCCTGGACGCTCGACTATTTCGCCGGTAAGAAAGCGATTCCGGAGCGCGGCTGGGACTCGGTCAGCGTGCCGGGCTGCGTCTCGGCCTGGGTCGAGCTGCACGCGAAGTTCGGCAAGCTGCCGTTCGCGAGGCTGTTCGAGCAGGCGATCGAATACGGCCGTAAAGGGTTTCTCGTTTCGCCCACGATCGCCGGGCAATGGGCGAACCAAGTGCCCCTCTTGAAAGGTCAGCCGGGGTTCGCTGACGCGTTCCTGCCGGACGGTAACCCTCCCCGCGCGGGAGAACGGTTCAAGTGGAAGAAGCATGCGGATGCTTTGGAAAAAATCGCATCCAGCAAGGGAAAAGCATTTTATCGCGGCGTGCTGGCAGACAAGATCGAGGCGCACGCGAAGAAGCATGGCGGCGCGATGCGTGCGAGCGATCTCGCCGCGCACAAGTCCGACTGGGTGAAGCCCCTCGAGATGGACTACCGCGGCTACACGCTGCACGAGATCCCGCCCAACGGCCAGGGCATCGTCGCCCTCATGGCGCTCGGCATGCTCGAGCATTTCGATGTTCGCTCGCACCCGGTGGACGGCGCCGACAGCCTGCACCTGCAGATCGAGGCGCAGAAGCTCGCCTTTGCCGACGCCCGCCGCTACGTCGCCGATTCCGATTACATGAAAGAGGTTCCTCCCTCATCTCTTCTGAACAAGAACTACCTGAAGGAGAGGGCGAAACTCATCGACCTGAAACGCGCGCAGGATTTCGGCCCCGGCAAGCCGCCCAAGGGCGGCACGGTGTACCTCGCCGCCGCCGACGCGAGCGGCATGATGGTGTCGATGATCCAGTCCAACTACATGGGCTTCGGCTCGGGCGTCGTCGTCGACGGCATCTCGCTGCAGAACCGCGGCGCCACCTTCGTCGTGCAGCCCGGCCACCCGAACTGCGTCGGGCCGAAGAAGCGCCCGTACCAGACGATCATCCCGGGATTCGTCACGCGCGACGGCGCGCCGGTGATGGCGTTCGGGGTCATGGGCGGCACCATGCAACCTCAGGGGCATGCGCAGGTTATGGTGCGTATCGCTGACTACGGCCAGAGCCCGCAGGCGGCCTGCGACGGCCCGCGCTTCCGCGTCGTGCAAGGCATGGACGTCAGCGTCGAGGAAGGCGCCTTCCCGTCCAGCGTCATCGAGGATCTGCAGCGCCGCGGCCACCGCATCGTCACCGTCGACGACTACAACCAGTTCGGCTGCGCGCAGCTCATCTGGAAGCTGGAGGGCGGCTACTACACCGCCAGCGATCCGCGCCGCGACGGCCAGGCCGTGGGGTTCTGATGCTCAAGATCTGGGGCCGCGTAAATTCGGTGAACGTGAAGAAGGCGCTCTGGGTGACCGAGGAGTTGGGCCTGAAGTACGAGCGCGTCGACGCCGGCATGCAGTTCGGCGTCACCAAGACCCCCGAGTACCTGCGCATGAACCCCAACTCGCTCGTGCCGACCATCGAAGACGACGGCTTCGTGCTGTGGGAGTCGCACACCATCGTGCGCTACCTTTCGGCCAAGCACGGCATGGGCAAGCTCTGCCCTGCCGACCTCAAGGCGCGCGCCGACGCCGAGCGCTGGATGGACTGGGCGTTCACGTTCCAGAGCGCCATGCGCGCGGTGTTCTGGGGCCTGATCCGCACCCCGGCCGACAAGCGCGATCCCAAGGCGATCGACGAAGGCAGAGTCAAGAGCAACCAGTTGGCCGCGGAAGTGCTGGAACGGAGCCTGGAGAAGCGCGCTTATGTCGGCGGCGACGCCTTCACCATGGGCGACATTCCGATCGGCTGCGAGGTGCAGCGCTGGATGCGCTGCCCGATCGAGCGGCCGAAGCTGCCGAACGTGGAAGCCTG
>JAXDQC010000044.1:0-10671 GCA_034668045.1 Betaproteobacteria bacterium
CGGCATGATGAAGGGCACGTTGGAGGAAGGCTTGCCGAGCGCCTCGAGGACGAAGCCGCAGGCCTCGCGCAGGAAGATGCGGAAGGTGTTGGGCGCCGGCGAATCCATGCGCTCGACGAAAGTCATCAGCTTCTGGCCCATCGCGTCGCGCTTGCCCCAGCGCTCGAGCGAGGCGACCACGTCCTCGCCGGTCACCGGCTTGCCGTCGTGGAACTCGAGGCCGCTCCTCAGCGTGAAGGTCCACAGGCGATGATCGGCGCTCTCGCTCCACTTCTCCACCATCTGCGGCTGGATGCGATTCTTCTCGTCGGTGCCGAACAGCGTGTCGTAGACCATGTAGCCGTGATTGCGCGCGATGTAGGCCGTGGTCCAGATCGGATCGAGGATGTTGAGGTTGGAGTGCGGCACGACGCGCAGAATTTTTTCCTGCGCCGAGGCGGTGACGGCGAAACAGGCGAGCAGCACTGCGATGAGGAGATTGCGCCGCATGCGAAAATCCTCCGATGAAGCGACGCGGCAGGTTAGCACAGGGATGAGAGAGTCGGTCAGGCTGCCGCTCGCCTTCTTCGCCTCGGGCGCGGCGGCGCTGCTGTTCGAGGTGCTGTGGTTCCGCGCGCTCGGGCGCGTCGTCGGCAACACCGTCTGGGCAGGCGCGCTGGTGCTGACTGCCTTCATGCTCGGCATGGCGCTCGGCGGCGTGCTCGCCGCGCGCTGGGCGCAGCGCGTGCGCAGGCCGGCGCGCGCCTTCGCCCTCGCGGAAGCGACGGTGGCGGTGACCGGCACGCTGCTCGTCTGGGGACTGCCGCAGCTGGAAGCGCTGGCTGGCGCCTGGCTCGCGCCGCTGGTCGAGCACAGCAGCGTGCTCGTCGCAACGCGCCTCGCGCTCTCGCTCGCCGCGCTGCTCGTGCCGACAACCGCCATGGGCATGACGCTCGCGTTCGGTGTGCGGGTCCTCGCGCACAAGGACACTGCGCGCGCGCTCGGCATTCTCTACGCGGCGAATACCTTTGGCGCCTGCATCGCCCCGCTGGTCGCCGAGTACCTGCTGATCGGCTCCCTCGGCCTGCGCGGCACGGCGCTCGTCGCCGCCGGCCTCAACGCTCTGGCGGCGATGATCGCCCTGCGCCAGCCCGCCGCCGCCGTCGCTACGCCGCCCGAGCCGGTCGGCGCGGCGATACGATTGCCGCCGCGCTTGCTCGCCGCCGCCGCGATCGCGGGCGCGATTGCCCTCGGCCTGGAGGTGATCTGGTTCCGGCTGCTGATCCTCTATGAGCCGGGAAGCGACGCCGTGTTCGCGCTGATGCTCGCGATCATGCTGCTCGGCATCGCCCTGGGCGGAACCCTGGCGCCGCTCCTCTTGCGCGCGGGGCTGGTGTGGGTGGCGTCCGGCTGCAGCCTGGCGGTGGTCGCCGGCTACCTGGTCGCTGGCCCGCTGCACATTCCCGGGCGCCCTGAACTGCTGCACTACGCGCTGCCCCTGATGCTGCCGGCGGCGATCCTGTCCGGGTCGTTGTTCACGCTGCTCGGCGCGCAGCTGCGCGGCAGCTCGGAGAATCCGCAGGCGGCCATCGGCCGCCTCACCACCGCCAATACGCTCGGCGCCGCGCTCGGCGCCGCCGGTGCCGGCCTCCTGCTCCTGCCGGCGATCGGCATGGAGCGCAGCCTCTTCCTGTTCGCGCTCGGGTATGCGCTGCTGTCCCTGCTGCTGGTCGAGTGGCGTGCCGGCTGGACAAAACTCTGGCCGGTGCTGCCGGCGGTGGTCGGCCTGGCTCTGTTTCCGTTCGGTCGCATCCAGTCGCACCTCGAGCAGGCGGCGTTCCCCTACCAGCTGGTCGACAACTCGAAGGTCTTCCAGGTGACCGAAGGGCCGACGACGACGCTGCAGCTGCTGCGTCGCGAGCGCTTCGGCGAGACGCTCGCCTGGCGCCTCGTGACCGACAACTATTCGATGACCGCTATCGATCGCTATGCGCAGCGCTACATGCAGCTCTTCGCCTGGCTGCCGCTCAGCCTGCATGCGGAGCCGCGGCGCGCGCTGCTCATCAGCTATGGCGCGGGCAACACGGCGCAGGCGTTGCTCAGCGACCCGCAGCTCGCGCAGCTGACGGTCGTCGACGTGTCGCCGGAAATCCTCGCCGTCAGCCCGGTGATGCACGGCGATCGCGATCCGCTGCGCGACCCGCGCGTGCGGCTGGTGCGCGAGGACGGGCGCCACTTCCTGCGCACGCGGCGCGAGCAATTCGACATCATCACCGCCGAGCCGCCGCCGCCGGCGGTCGCCGGGGTGGTCAACCTCTACACGAAAGAATATTTCGCCGCGCTGTCGCAGCGGCTCGCGCCCGGCGGCCTGGCCACCTATTGGCTGCCGGTGGTGCAGTTCGACCCGGTCGGCGCGAAAGCGGTCATCGCCGCGTTCTGCGATGCCTTCCCGGATTGCACGCTCTGGGTCGGCGGCCGTCACGACTGGGTGCTGATGGGCGGGCGCGATTTCAAGAATCGACCCGGTACGCGATATTTCGGACGGCTGTGGCGCGATCCGCTCGCCGGGCCGCGCCTGATCGCCAATGGCTTCGAGCAGCCGGCGCAGCTCGGCGCCACGTTTCTTGGCGACGCGGCGCAGCTGCGCCAGTGGGTCGATGGCACGCCGCCGGTCACCGACGATCGCCCCAAGCGGCTCCGGGCGGAACTGGTGTCGGACCGGCCGTTCGCCGAGTACGCCCTCTGGCTTTATCCCGACGGCGCGCGTCGCCGCTTCGAGGCATCAGCCTGGATCGCGCAACACTGGCCAAAGGAGCTGAGCGCGTGGACGCCGCAGTATTTCGCCGTGCAGCCCGTGCTCAATGCACAGATCTTCGCCGATCCGGTCAAGGCGCTGCCGGATGTCGACGTCCTGCTGCGCAATACCGACCTGCGCATCCCCGTCCTCTGGCTTCTCGACACCGACATGGCGGAGCAGGGCATCGTCGAGCGCCGGCTCGCGGACGGGATGCGCCCGGAGTACGCGTTCGCGCTCGGCGCGAGGGCGCTCGCCGAGCGCGACTATGCGCGCGCTGGGGTCTTACTGACTCAGGCGGCGCAGCGCAATCCGCGGGCGGGTGCCGCGGCCGCCTATGCGCTGTGCCGGGCAGGCGCGCCGAGACGCGCCGCCGCCGTACCTGGCGCGCAGCAGCTCAGTCCCGATCTGCGCTGCTGGAAGGAGTGACCGGCCAGGGACGCTGCGCCGGGCGGATTCGCTCGACTAGGCGGGCGAGACGCAGGACTCCCTGGTCGTCGAAACGCTTGCCGACGAGCTGCACGCCGATTGGCAGGCCTTCGGCGCTCCAGCTCCAGTTCACCGACGCCGCCGGCTGCTCGGACATGTTCCAGGGCACGGTAAACGCGATGTGCGGCAGGGCATCGTGCGCGTCGTTTCCGGGCGCCGGCAGCTCCGCCTCGTAGGCGACGATGGGCGACGTCGGCGAAAGCAGGAAATCGTAGGGCTCGGTGGCGGCCACGGCGGCTTCGCGCATCGCCATGACCAGCGCGTACGCTTGCATCACGTCGCGGCCCGAGAATCCGGCGGCGCGCCAGCTGCACCACTCGGCGACGAAGGGCAGCACCTTGGCGCGCCGCGCCGCCGGAAGCTGCATCAGGTCGTTGTACGAGCGCGCCTCGAAGAAGCGGCACATGCCGTCGAGCATCTCCTCGCTGAGGAAGGAGCGGATCGACTCGACCGCGCACCCCGCGCCGGCGAGCGCGGCAGCCGCCGCCTCGGCGGCCGCGCGCACCTCCGGGTTTACGGCCAGGCCGACCCCCATGTCGGGAAGAAAGCCGATCTTCAGCGCTCGCGGACTCGAATCCTCGAGTGAAAAATCCTGCTGCGCGGCGGGCAGCGACATGAAGTCGCGCGCGTCCGGGCGCGCGATGACGTTCATCAGCAAGGCCGCATCGGCGACGCTGCGCGTCATCGGTCCCACCACGCGTCCCAGGTAGGGGGGATGGACGGGCACGCGGCCGAGCGACGGCTTGAGCGCGAAGATTCCGCAGTGCGTCGCCGGCAGGCGAACCGAGCCGCCGATGTCGGTGCCCAGGTGCAGCGGTGCATAACCGGCCGCCGCCGCCGCGCCGGCGCCGGAGCTCGATCCCGACGGATTGCGCGCGAGGCTCCATGGGTTGCGCGTCACGCCGTGCATGCTGGAGAGCCCCGAGGACAGCATGCCGTAGTCGGGCATGGTGGTCTTGCCGAGAATCACGCAGCCGGCCTCGCGCACTCGCGCGGCCGCGGGCGCATCGTCCTTCTGCGGCGGCAGATCTTCGTTGGCGCGCGTGCCGATCGGCGCCGGATCGCCGCGCGTATGGATGTTTTCCTTGATGGTGATCGGCACGCCGTCGAGCGGCGAGCGCGGCGTGCCCGCCTTCCAGCGCGCTTCCGCGGCGCGCGCCTGCTCGAGCGCGCCGTCGCGGTCGAGGCGATACATCGCGTTCAGCTTCGGCTCCCAGGCATCGATGCGCTTGAGGCAGGCGCGCGTCGCTTCGACGGGCGACAACTTGCCGCTCGCATAGGCCGCGGAAAGCGCTTTGGCGGAGTCGGGCTGCATGGGCGATCCACTATACTGCGCGAGCTCGTGGGAAGAAAATTCATTCTCGCCCTGCTGCTCGCCAGTCTGCCGCTGCCCGGGCGCGCCGCGGACGAGGTGCGCCTGTGGCACGCGGTCGGCGGCTGGTCCGGGGTCGAGCTGGAAAAGCTGGTCGCGCGCTTCAACGCCTCGCAACGCAAGATCAAGGTCGTCGCCGGCTATAGCGGCGAGGCGCAGGTGGCGGCGCAGCAAGCGCGCAAGCGCGGCGCCACGCTGCTCGTGCTGCCGTACAACGCGAGCCTGGTGCTCTACTACAACCGCGATGCCCTGCTGCGCGCCGGCCTCGATGGCGAGCCGCCGAAGACCTGGTACGAGATGGCGCCGGCGATCGGCGCCCTGGTCGAGGCCGGGCAGGGGTGCGGTTACGTCACCGCATCGCCGGCGCGCATCCTGCTCGAGAACGCCGGTGCGTGGCCCGAGGACTCGCGCGTCGCCTTCGACAACGTGATGGTGCGCTGGGTGGCGATGCTCGCCTCCTGGCAGCGCTCGGGTTACTTCAGCTACGCCGCGCGGTCCGAGGACGCGGAGCGCCGCTTCGCTGCCGGCCAGTGCGCGTTCCTGACCGCGCCGCCCTCGCGCCAGGTCGAGCTTCGCTCGCGCGCCAACTTCGATCTCGGCGTCGCGCCGCTGCCGAGCTACGACGATTTTGCCGGCGCGCGTCAGGGCGGCGCCGGCGTCTGGCTGCTCGAGGGCAGGACGCGCGGCGAATACCGGGCGGCGGCCCGCTTCCTCGGCTTCCTCGCGCAGCCGGAAATCCAGGCCGAGTGGCGCGAGCGCACGGGAGGCGCGCGGCTCGCGCCCGCCGGCTATGACCTGCCGGGGCTGCGCAGGATCGTCGATGAAGAGCTCGAGGCGGTGTGGGGCGGAAAAAAGACCGCGCTCGACGCGCTCAATACCGCCGTGCTGCGCGGCAACGAGCTGATCAACAAGTAGTTACAAATTGATGTGCACGCCGGCAGCGTGCCGGGCGTTCTTCGGCTGCAGCTCAACCACCGGAGAACCCGCATGAATATCGTGAAATTTGTCGCAGTCGCCGCCGTCGCCACGCTCGCGTCGCCCGTCTTCGCGCAGTCCAGCACGCCGCGCATCGATCAGCGCCAGGCGAACCAGGAGCGGCGCATCGAGCAGGGCGAGAAGTCGGGAGCGCTCAACCAGAAGGAAGCGGCGCGGCTCGAGAAAGGCCAGGCCCGCGTGCAGAAGATGGAGAACAACGCTGCGGCCGACGGCAAGGTGACGGCGAAGGAGCGGGCGCGCATCGAGCGCGCGCAGGACAAGCAAAGCGAAAGGATCTACCGCGAGAAGCACGACAAGCAGACCGCGAAATAGCGGGTCTGCGCCACCTCATGAGCAGCTAGCCCTTCAGGCAGCTGCTCATGAACTTCTTGCGGTCGTCGCCGTTCTTGCCTTCGGCTTTCGCATTGCAGTCCTTCATGCGGTCCTGCTGCTTCTTCTGCGCCGCGCTCGGGCCGGGGTCCTTCAGGCATTCGCTCATGAACTTCTTGCGCTCGTCGCCCTTCTTGCCCTCGGCTTTCGTATTGCAGTCCTTCATCCGCTCCTGCTGCTTCTTCTGCGCGGCCGAAGGCTCCTTCTTCTCCTGCGCATGGGCGGGCAGGACGAGCAGCGAAAGGCAGAGGGCGGCGATCAGGGATTTCATTTTTCCTCCAGCAGTTTCTCGATGACGGTCACCAGCTTCGGATCCTCCGGCGTCACGCCGCTGCCGAAGCTCTGCACCCGCTTGCCGCTGCGGTCGACCAGGTATTTGTGGAAATTCCATTTCGGCGCCTGGCCGGTCGCTTTCGCGAGGTCGTTGTACAAAGGATTGGCTTTGAGATCGGTCTTCGCGAACATCGGGAAGTCGATGGCGTACTGGTTGACGCAGAACTGAGAGATCTCCTTGTTCGAGCCGGGCTCCTGGCCGCCGAAGTCGTTCATCGGGAAGCCGAGCACCACCAGTCCGCGCGCCTTGTACTTCTTGTAGAGCGCTTCCAGCCCGTCGTACTGCGGCGTGTAGCCGCACTCGCTCGCGGTGTTGACCACCATCACGACCTTGCCGGCGTAGTCGCACAGCGATTGCGGTTTCTCGAGCAGCGAATCCATGCTGCGGTCGAGCAGGGCGGGGCAGGCGGCCATGGCGAAGTTGGAGAGCAGGAAAAGAAGGCTAGTAAGGAAGGGGCGCATTGGGTTTCAGCGGCTGCAGCGCGGCGCGGAAGTCTTTCTTGATCCGCTCGAGCGCGGAGGCCGTATCGGCTTCGAAGCGTAGCACGATGACCGGCGTGGTGTTCGACGCCCGCGCCAGGCCGAAGCCGTCCGCGTACTCCACTCGCACGCCGTCGATCGTCACCACGCGCTCGGCGCCAGGAAAGGGCTTGGAGGCTTGCAGCTTCGCGACCAGCGCGTGCGGCTCGCCTTCGCTCAGGCCCCAGTGCAACTCGGGCGTGGAGGGCGCGTTGGGCAGGCTCTTCAGCACCGGATTGGCGTCCTTCTCCTTCGACAGCACTTCCAGGAGCCGCGCGCCGCCATAGAGAGCGTCGTCGAAGCCGTACCAGCGCTCCTTGAAAAATGTGTGGCCCGACATCTCGCCGGCGAGCAGCGCGCCGGTCTCCTTCAGCTTCGCCTTGATCAGCGAGTGGCCGGTTTTCCAGATCAGCGGCTTGCCGCCGTGCTTCTCGATCCAGGGCGCGAGCAGGCGGGTGCTCTTCACGTCGTAGATGATCTGCGCGCCGGGGTTGCGCGACAGCACGTCCTTCGCGAGCAGCATCAGCTGCCGGTCGGCGAAGATGATCTCGCCGTCCTTGGTCACCAGGCCGAGCCGGTCGCCGTCGCCGTCGAAGGCGATGCCGAGCTCGCTCTTGCCGCTCTTCACGGTCTGGATCAACTCGGCGAGGTTTGCCGGCACCGACGGATCGGGATGGTGGTTCGGGAAGCGCCCGTCGACTTCGCAGTAGAGCTCCTCGACTTCGCAGCCGAGCGCGCGATAGAGCTTCGGCGCCAGCATGCCGGCGACGCCGTTGCCGCAATCGACGGCGATGCGCATCTTGCGGGCGAGCTTCACATCGGAGGTGATGCGCTGGACGTAGGCATCCAGGACCGTCGCTTCGCTGCGCTTGCCCTTGCCGCTTGCATACTGATTGGCTTCGATGCGCTTGCGAAGGTCCTGGATTTCATCGCCGTACAAGGTGCTCCCGCCGACGACGATCTTCAGGCCGTTGTAGTCGGGCGGATTGTGGCTGCCGGTGATGGCGACGCAGCTGCCGCAGCCGAGGTGGTGCGCGGCGAAATAGACCACGGGCGTCGGCGCCATGCCGATATCGATGACATCGGCGCCGGCGGCGTTGAGGCCTTCGGCCAGCGCGCCCGCCAGCTCCGGTCCGGAGAGGCGCCCGTCGCGGCCGATGGCGAACGTCGGCGCGCCGCGTTCGCGGGCGAACGTGCCGAGGGCGCGGCCGATGGCGCGCGCGACGTCGGCGGTCAGGCTCTTGCCAACCACGCCGCGGATGTCGTAGGCGCGGAAGATTTCGGCGGGGACGCTCATGCGCGGAAGAAGTCGGTCAGGCGTTTCGCCAGCCAGGCGCCGCGGAAGCCGACGTGGCCGCCGCCGCGCGGGAATTCCAGCGTAACGCAGGGCGCGACCTTGCGCGAAGCCGCGAGCAGCGCCGCCTCCGGCAGAAAAGGATCGTTGCGCGCGTTGATCACCAGCGCCGGCACGCGCACGTGCTCGAGCCATTGGCCGCTCGACGCGGAGGTCCAGTAATGATCGACGTCGCGAAAGCCGTGCACCGGCGCAGTGTAAGTGTCGTCGAACTCGCGGAAGGTGCGCGCGCGCCGCACCCGGTCGGCATCGAACAAGTCGGGAAAGCGCTCAAGCTGGGCGAGGGATTTCGGCTTCAGGGAGGAAAGGAACATGCGTGTGTATAGCAGGCGATTCAAGCCCTGGTCTAGCGCGTGCCCTGCGGCGGCAAGATCAAGCGGCGCGGAGATCGCCGCGGCGCGGCGCACCAGCGGCTTCGCCGCCTCGCCTTGCTCGCCCAGCCACTTCAGCAGCGCATTTCCGCCCAGCGAAATGCCCACGGCATCCACCTGCCGATCGAAACGTCGCAGCAGCCAATCCACTTCCGCGGTGTCGCCGGAGTGATACGCGCGCGGCTTGCGGTTCGGCTCGCCGGAGCAGCCGCGCCAGTGCGGGATCGCGACGCGCCAGCCGGCCGCCGGCAGCGCGCGCGCGAGCAGGCGCACGTAGTGGCTGTCCGAGCCGCCTTCGAGCCCGTGAAGCAGCACCATCAGGCGCGCGGCGCCGGGCTCGCCGGCGAAGTCGACGTCGACGAAATCGCCGTCGGGCGTCTCCCAGCGGCTGCGCTGAAAACGGACGGCGGGCGGCGGCAGCAGCGACGCTGCGATGGTCTGCAGGTGACCGATCAATGCAGGATCTTGGGCGGCGTGTCGCGCGGCGCCGTCGGCGGCGCCGGTTGCGCCGGCGCGGGCGATGCGTGGTGCACGATCATGCGCCAGCCCGCCGCGGTGCGCAGGTAGACGTTGGTGGCGACGATCGGCAGCGGGCGCGCGTCGCTGGGCGCCGCCCCTTCGAGCGAGAAGTTCTCGAATACGCTGTGCACCGCGAGCATCATGCCGCTGATCGCCACCTGATGCGCGACCTGCAGGCGGGCGCGCGGCCCGGCGGCGAACATCTGCGCCCAGCTCTCGCGCACCTGGTCCTGGCCGGTGAGGCGGCCGCCGGTGGGATGCACGCACAGGACGTCCTCGTCCTCCGCCCAGACCGCCATCATGCCGTCCAGGTCGCAGCGCTCGAGGGCCTCGTAGAAGGCGTTCTCGGCATCCTGCGCGGTCGGGAAGATCTTCACGCTCATGCCATGGTTTTTAACTGATCCAGGACCATTTCGACACCCATCTCCTTCATGCAGCGAAAATGCCCGAGCGGGCACTCGCGCCGATAGCACGGGCTGCATTCGATGTGCAGCCACATCACCCGCGCCGCTGCCGACGCGGGCGGCGTGTGCTCGGGGCTGGAGGAGCCGAAGAGGGCTATCTGCGGCCGGCCGAGCGCCGCGGCGACGTGCATCAGGCCGGAATCGTTGCTGACCACGAAGTCCGCTCCCGCAAGCAACGCCATGGCCTCATCCAGCGTGGTCTTTCCCATCAGGTCCGCACCGTTGATGCCTCCCGACGCTTCCGCATCCTTCCGTGAACCCAATAGAACCGCCGGAAGCGGCAGCCGGGTGGCCAGCTCCGCGAAATAAGGCCAGCGCTTGGCCGGGCCGTATTCCGCGCCGGGGCAGAGCACCGCATAGCGAGCCGCGATGCCGAATTTCCTTTTCGCCTGTTCCACCTCTTCGGCTGAAACGCGCAGGCGAGGCTGCGACAGAGGGCCGTCGCCCGCGAGTCGCGCATAGTGCTCGCTCATCGGCGCTTTTTCCGCCGTGTGCAGGTCGTTCAGCAGGCCGTAGCGCGCTTCGCCGACGTAGCCGGAGCGCCGCGGGATGCCGGCGAAGAATGGCACCAGCGCCGACTTCCACGTATTGGGCAGGACGATGGCCTGCGCATAGCCTTTGTCCTTCAGCGCCCGGCCGAGATGCCAGCGCTCGCGCAACTGCAGCGGGCCATGGCGGAAAGGCGCGGCGATGACCGCGCTCACCTCGGGCATGCGCCGCATCACGGGCGCCACCCATTCCGGCGCGATGACGTCGATCTCGCCGCGCAGGCGTGCGAGGAGCGGCTGCGCCATCAGCGCGTCGCCGATCCAGTTGGGCGCGACGACCAGGATGCGCGGCAACTCGTGGCCCTCAGTGACCCTTGGCGGGCGCGCCCTTGTAGGTATACATCGTGCCGCAGTAGGGGCAGCGCGTCTGCCCTTCCTTGGCGACGTCGAGAAAGACGCGCGGATGCCGCGACCACAGCGGCGCGCCCGGCATCGGGCAGTGGAAGGGCAGGTCCTTCTCGCTTACTTCGACTTCTTTACTGGTGTCAGCCATGCGCGGTGCTTCTTGTCCTTTCCGGTCACCACGTCGAAGAACGCCTTCTGGATCGCTTTCGTCACCGGGCC
>JAXDQC010000045.1:0-5689 GCA_034668045.1 Betaproteobacteria bacterium
TGGGCGCGCCGCGCGGGAAACACCACCATCAGCACCATCGCGCCAGCGGCGGCATATAACACGCCCTGGATGAAGAAGCTGCCCGCGGCGCCGAACCAGCCGATCATATAGCCCGCGATCGCCGGCCCGAAGATCCGCATCATCGAGAAGCCCATCGTGTTCATCGCGACCGCTTTCACCGCATCGGCGCGCGGCACCAGCTCGAAGGCGGTGGTGAGCCTCGCCGGGCGGTCCATCACGTTCGCCGCGCCCATCAGCACGGTAAAGGCGAACAGCATCCAGACGCTCACGATGCCGAGCGCCAGCGCCGCGCCGAACGAGAGCGACACCGCGGCGGCGAGCAACTGGCTTCCCTGCAGCAGCCGCCGGCGGTCGTAGCGCTCGGCAGCGACCCCGGAGAGCGGCGCAAGCAGGAACATCGGGATGGCGCGCACGCCCATGACGGCACCGAGGAGCGCGCCCGAGCCGGTGATCTCGTACACCACCCAGCCGAGCGCCGCCTGCTGGATCCACTGGCTCGACCACGACAGCAGTGAGCTCGTCCACAGCCATCGGAAGTCGCGGTACGCGAGCGCCGATGCCAGGTCAGCGTCCCGAAGTCAGCGCTTGGACGCCGCGGGCGGCGTCGGGTTCATGTTGCTGTCGTAGCCCGGCATGACGCGGATGTCGACCACGCACACCGCGCCCGCTTTGACTTTACGAATGGCTTCTTCGATCGCGGGTTTCAATTCGCTCAACTGCTTGATCGGCCCGATGCCGATCGCACCCTGCGCCCGCGCCATCATCGCGATGTCGATGTCGGGCTCGTCGATGCGCTGGCCGATCCACTTGTTCTCCACCGGCCGGCTGCGCTCCTTGGCGACGCGCTCCTGGTGCATCTCGTCGTTGTAGAACGAGCGGTTGTTGGCGACGATGAAGAGGCACGGCAGCTTGTAATGTGCCGCGGTCCACACCGCCGTGACGCCCATGAGGAAGTCGCCGTCGCCGCAGATGCCGACCACCATTCGGCGGTTGCCCTTCAGCGCGAGCGCCGCACCCACCGTGAGGCCGGGCCCCGCGCCAACACCGCCGCCGCCGTCGGCGCCGAGGTAGTCGAGCGGATGGCGGAAATGCCGGTAGGCACCGTTCCAGCCGAGCGGCAGCTTGGTGAGGCAGATGTCCATGCCGCTCGTGATTTCGTTGAAGGCGTCGGCGAGCGCGCGGATTGAAAGTTCTTTCGCCGTGTTCGGCGGCAATTCCTGTTTCGTCGAAACGGCGGCCGGACGCCCCTTCACGGCCTCCGTGAGAAGAGGCACCGCCACATCCGGCTCGCACATCATGTACACGTCGGACGGCGGCAGACCCTGGTAATCCATGCTCCAGCCGCGATGCAGGTGCTGATCGACCGAGACGCGGATCACCTTGGCGCCGATCGGCGCATCGCCCCAGGCAGCCTTCAGCGTGCCCGCCGTATCGACCCAGTCGAGCGAAAGCACGACATCGCACTCGCGCAGCAGCTTGCCGTCGGGGAACGTCGCCGGCGGCGCCGCGTGCAGCGGATGGTCGGTCGGGAATGCCGCCGCGGTCTTGATGTCGGTGAATACCTTCGCCTGCAGCTTCTCGGCGAGCGCGATGCGCGCCTTCCACGATTCCTCGCTGCGCGAGACGCGGCCCATGAGGATGGCGGGATTCTTCGCCGCCGACAGGAGCTTCGCGGCCTTGTCGATGCTTTCCTTCGCCGGCAGGACCGGATCCGCGACCTGGAAGCGCGCGACCTCGGGCAGGGACGGCAGCGCGCCGACCTTCGACTCCTGCAACGCGGCGTCGAGGTTGATGTAGGTCGGGCCGCGCGGCGCGGTCTGCGCGATCTGCGCCGCGCGCATCAGCGCCTCGTACGCCGCCGGCACCGAGCCGGGCTGGTTGTCCCACTTCGTGTAGTCGCGCACCAGCGCGCCCTGGTCGGAGGCGGTGTGGATCCAGTCGATCCACGGCCGGCGCTTCGCCGCGTCCCAAGGGCCGGTGGCGCCGAGGATCAGCATCGGCACGCGGTCGCACCAGGCGTTGAAGATCGCCATCGTGCCGTGCATCAGGCCGACGTTGGAGTGCAGAACCACGCCCATCATCCGGCTCGAGGCGCGGTAATAGCCGTGCGCGATGGCAACGGCGGATTCCTCGTGCAGGCAGAGCAGCATCTGCGGCCGCTCGTTGCCGAGGTAGTTGACCAGGCTGTCGTGCAGGCCGCGGAAGCTCGCGCCGGGATTGAGCGCGAGGTACGGCACGTCGAGCGCGCGCAGCATTGCCGCCACGGCGTCGCTGCCCCAAAGCTCTTTCTGCACCGGCACGGGGACCGGCACGTCGCGCTGCAGCTCGCTTGCCACCCTACTCTCCTTTGATGCCGGCTTCGCGGATCACCTTGCCCCAGCGCGAGTTGTCCTCGCGCACGAACTGGGCGAATTCCGCCGGCGAATTGGTCGAGATGATGATGCCCTGGGAAGCGAGGCGCGCCTTGACCTCGGGCGTGTTGACGACCTTCGCCACTTCGGCGTTGACCTTGTTGAGAATGTCGGCGGGCACCTTGGCCGGCATGAACAGGCCCAGCCACGGATCGAGCGAGTAGCCCGGCACCCCGGCTTCGGCGACCGTCGGCACGTCGCCGAGGTTGGTGAACCGCTGCGGCGCGGTGCTGGCGAGCAGGCGCAGCTTGCCGTCCTTGATGTGCGGCAGCAGGGAATTGGCGGCGCCGATCCAGACCTGGATGCGCCCCGGCAACAGGTCGGCGATCGCCGGCGCCGCCCCCTTGTAGGGCACGTGATTCATCGTCGTGCCGGTGAGGTTCTGCAGCATGGCCGCGCCCAGGTGCTGCGGGCTGCCGTTGCCGGAAGAACCGAAATTCAGCTCGCCCGGCTTCGCCTTGGCGTAGGCGACCAGTTCCTTCACCGACTTCGCCGGCACTTCCGGATTCACCACCAGCAGGAACTGGATGCGCGCCAGCAGCGTGACCGGCGTGAAGTCGGCCATCGGATCGAAAGACGGCTTGCCGATGTGCGGATTGACCGAGAAGACGTTATCGGGCGAGAGCAGCCACGTATAGCCGTCGGGCGTGCTCTTCGCGACGGCGTCGGCGCCGATGTTCTGGCTGCCGCCGGTGCGGTTCTCGACCACCACGGGCTGCGGCCAGACGCCCTGCAGCCCCTGCGAAATCACCCTGGCGATGGTGTCGGGCGAGCCGCCGGGCGGCAGCGGCACGATCAGCCTGACCGGCCGTTCCGGGAAACCTTGCGCCGCAGCAACACAGCTGGCGAGAGCCAGCGCGAGGAAACCAGCAAGCACTTTCATTCGTGCAGCTTACCGCGCGCCGGGCATTGTGCAAGAATCGTTTCAGGAAATCCAAGAGGAGGAACCATCCAATGCTGACCCCCGAAGAACTGGCGAAGCTCGCACCCGCCGAGTCCCTGTTCCCGTCGCCGATCCCGGTGCAATTCGTTTCGAGCGACGAATTCATGCCTTCGCCCCAGACCGCCCAGCAGAAGGAGTTCGAGGCGCGCGTGAAGCGGATCGGCAGCGAGCTGGCGAAGAAGCACAACATGACGCGGCGCAAGTTCTTCAAGACCGCCGGCGGCATGGCGGCCGCGTTCGCGGCCATGAACGAGGTGTACGCCAAGAACTCGCAGCCGGTGTTCGACGTCCTGAAGAACGAGACGACGAACATGGACGTGGCGCAGGCGCGCGCCGACGGCCTGAAGGGCCAGTTCATCATGGACATGCACACCCACTTCCTGCGCGAGGGCACGCCGATCAAGGCGTTCGTCGCCCAGCGCGAGGCGGTCGGCAAGGCGGGCTGGAACCCGGCCCTGGTCGGCAAGCCGCAGACCATCGACGACCTGATGTTCCCGAACTACGTGAAGGAGATCTTCCTCGACAGCGACACCAAGGTCTCCTGCATCAGCGGCTCGTACTCCGAGGACGAGAAGTTCAACTTCCTCACCAACGACATGAAGCACGACGCGCGCGAGAAGGTGAACAAGGAGGCCGGCACTCGCCGCATGTTCTCCCATGCCATCTTCACGCCGGGGCGGCCGGGCAACTGGCTGGAGAAGGTGGATGAGGAAGACGCGCGCCTGAAGCCCGATGCGTGGAAGGGCTACCCGATCGGCGACAACACCAACAAGCATCTCTCCAAGCATCCGTGGCGTCTCGACGACGAGAAGCTGATGTATCCGTTCTACGAGCGCCTGGTGAAGTGGTCCAAGCAGTATCCCGACCGGCCAGGCCTGAAGAACGTCTGCTTCCACAAGGGGCTCTTCCCGCCTTCGGTGGAAGCGCAATTCCCGCACCTCGTCGGCTATTGCCACGTCGGCGACGTCGGCAAGGCAGCCAAGGACTGGCCGGATCTCAACTTCGTCGTCTACCACTCGGCCTATCGCTGGGCGGGTGGAGGCCGGCCCGCGGATGCCGCGGCGCAGTTCGAGCGCACCGGCCGCGTCGAGTGGGTGAGCGACCTCGCCGACATCCCGGCGCAGTACGGCGTCAAGAACGTGTACGGTGACCTCGGGCAGATTTTCGCCTGGTCCGCCGCCGCCGAGCCGCGCATGTGCGCCTACCTCATGGGCACGCTCGTCAAGGGGCTGGGCGCCGACCACGTCGTTTGGGGAACCGACTCGCTCTGGACCGGCGCGCCGCAGTGGCAGATCGAGGCACTGCGCCGGCTCGAGATCCCGGAGGACATGCAGAAGAAATTCGGCTTCGCGCCGCTCGGCGCCGCCAACGGCCCGGTGAAGAACGGCATCTTCGGCTTGAACAGCGCCAGGATCTACAACTACTCGCCCAAGCAGCAGGCGGCGGTGCTCACCGACAGGTTCGCCCAGTGCAAGGAGATCTACGACCGCGAAGGCGGCGACCGGACCAACCTCGCGCACGGCTACATCAATAAAGGGTGAACGATCGCATAGAGCCCGTCTCGGGCAGCGAGCATTGGACGAGCAAGAAAACGCCGGACGGAGACGTCCGGCTTTTCATTTGGCGCAAGCACGCGGCCGCATTTTCCGAAACGGCCAGTAAGGGAACCATCCTGTGGGTGCACGGCTCGTCGGTGCAGTCGCAGCCGGCGTACGACCTGCAGGTCCCGGGCAAGCCCGAGAACTCGGTGATGGACTGGTTCGCGCGCCTGGGCTACGACAACTGGTGCTTCGACTGCGAGGGCTACGGCAAGTCCGACAAGAAACGGCCGATCAATGCGGACATCGCTGAAGGCGCCGACGACATCCATGAGGTGGTGAAGAAGATCGGCAGGAAAGTGCTGCTGTACGGCTCATCGTCGGGCGCGCTGCGCGCGGCACTGTACGCGCAGCGCCACCCCGAAAATGTCGAGCGCCTCGCCCTCGACGCGCTGGTCTGGACCGGCATCGATAGCCCGACGCTCGCCGACCGGCGCAAGAAGCTGCCGCAGTACAAGGCCAACAACCGGCGGCCGATCGACCGCGCCTTCGTGCGCTCGATGTTCGAGCGCGACGGCCACGGCGCGGCCGTCGATCCGGCGGTGCTGGAAGCGTTCTCCAACGCGGTGCTCGCGCTCGACGACTCGATGCCCACCGGCACCTATGTCGACATGACGGAGAAGCTACCGGTGGTCGATCCGGAGAAGATCAAGGTGCCGACGCTGGTGATGCGTGGCCAGTGGGACGGCATCGCCGCCTTCCAGGACGTGGTCAAT
>JAXDQC010000046.1:0-6856 GCA_034668045.1 Betaproteobacteria bacterium
TCACCGCGGCGATCATGGCGGTGTACACGCTGATCGTCGCCGCCATCGTGCTGATGAACACGCCGCTCCAATACGCCGGCTGGCAGGCGCTGTTCTCCCAAGGCTGGATGCGCGTCGCGACGCTGCTTTTCATGGTCAGCCTCGCCTGGCACGCCTGGGTCGGGGTGCGCGACATCGTCATGGACTACATTAAGCAGGACGGCCTGCGCCTGGCGCTGGAGGTGCTGACGCTGCTGCTGCTCGGCGCCTACCTGGGCTGGACCATCCAGATCCTCTGGCGATGAGCAATCCCCCACAGGTTCGCAGGTTCGACGCGATCGTGGTGGGGGCGGGCGGTTCGGGCATGCGGGCGGCGCTCGAGCTGGCGCGCGCCAACCTGAAAGTCGCGGTCCTCACCAAGGTCTTTCCGACGCGCTCCCATACCGTGGCCGCGCAGGGCGGCATCGCCGCGCCGCTTGCCAACTCGACCGAGGACAACTGGCACTGGCACATGTACGACACCGTCAAGGGGTCGGACTACCTCGGCGACCAGGACGCGATCGAGTACATGTGCCGGCGCGCCATCGAGTGCGTCGTCGAGCTCGAGCACATGGGCATGCCTTTCGATCGCCTCGAGAACGGCAAGATCTACCAGCGCCCCTTCGGCGGCCATACCCAGGACTACGGCAGCCCGAAGATGGCGATGCGAGCCTGCGCCGCAGCTGATCGCACCGGCCACGCCATGCTGCACACGCTCTACCAGCAGAACGTACGGGCGAATACGCAATTCCTGGTGGAGTGGATGGCGCTCGACCTCATCCGCGACCCTCAGGACGGCGCGGTGACCGGAGTCACGGCGCTGGAAATGGAAACCGGCAACCTCTTCCACCTGCAGGCAAAAGCGGTCCTGCTGGCGACCGGGGGCGCGGGACGCATCTACTGGGCGACGACCAACGCCTTCATCAATACCGGCGACGGCCTCGGCATGGTGGCGCGCGCCGGCCTGCCGCTCGAAGACATGGAGTTCTGGCAGTTCCATCCCACCGGTGTTGCCGGCGCGGGCGTCCTGATCACGGAAGGCGTGCGCGGCGAGGGCGGCTATCTCCTGAACAAGAACGGCGAGCGCTTCATGGAACGCTACGCGCCGAACGCCAAGGATCTGGCGAGCCGCGACGTCGTCTCGCGCGCCATGACCACCGAGATCAAGGAAGGGCGCGGTTGCGGCGAGCATGCCGACCACGTTCTTCTCAAGCTCGACCACCTCGGCCCCGAGGTGATTACCCAGCGCCTGCCGGGGATCCGCGAGATCGCGATCAAGTTCGCCAATGTCGATCCGATCCGCGACCCGATCCCGGTGGTGCCGACGGTGCACTACCAGATGGGCGGCATTCCCTCGAACTACATGGGGCAAGTGGTCGCTCCCGAGGGTGCGGGCAAGGAAGCGATCGTTCCCGGGCTGTACGCGGCGGGTGAGTGCGCTTGCGTCTCCGTGCACGGCTCGAACCGCCTCGGCACGAACTCGCTGCTCGACCTGCTGGTCTTCGGCAAGTCTTCCGGCGAGCAGATGATCAAGGACATCCGCAGCCAGCCGAGCCCGCACCGCGCAATGCCCAGGAATGCCGGCGATGGAACCAGAAGCAGATTGAACAGGTTGGATACTGCAACCAGCGGGGAGCGCGTCGTCGACGTGCTGAACGACCTGCGCCGCACGATGCAGGCGCACTGCGGCGTATTCCGCTTCCCCGACGACCTGGCGAAGGGCGTCGAGAAGGTGAAGGAGATCGCCCAGCGGCTGAAGCGGACCTTCATCGCCGACAAGTCCAAGGTGTTCAACACCGCGCGCATCGAAGCCCTGGAGCTCGAGAATCTGGTCGAGACCGCGATGTCGACCATCGTTAGCGCCGAGGCGCGCAAGGAGAGCCGCGGCGCCCAGTCGCGCGAGGATTTCCCCCAGCGCGACGACAAGAACTGGATGAAGCACACCCTGTGGTACAAGGAAGGCAACCGCCTGGATTACAAGCCGGTGCACCTGCGGCCGCTGTCGGTTGAGACCATGGAGCCGAAAGTCAGGACCTACTGAGATGAAGCTTTCGATCTACCGCTACGACCCGGACAAGGACGCGAAGCCCTACCTGCAGGACTTCGACGTCGCGCTCGATTCGCACGACCGGATGCTGCTCGATGCCCTGGTCAAGCTGAAGGCGCAGGACGACTCGGTCGCCTTCCGCCGCTCCTGCCGCGAAGGCGTCTGCGGCTCCGATGCGATGAACATCAACGGCAAGAACGGCCTTGCCTGTATCACCAAGATCGCCGAGCTGCCCGAGCACGTCACGCTGCGGCCGTTGCCGGGCCTGCCGGTGATCCGCGACCTGATCGTCGACATGACGCAGTTCTTCAAGCAGTACCACTCGATCAAGCCCTACGTGATCAACAACGATCCGCCGCCGGAGCGCGAGCGGCTGCAGTCGGCCGAGGACCGCGAGGAGCTGAACGGGCTGTACGAGTGCATCCTCTGCGCCTGCTGCTCGACCGCGTGCCCGTCGTTCTGGTGGAACCCCGACAAATTCGTCGGCCCGGCCGGCCTGCTCCAGGCTTATCGCTTCATCGCCGATACCCGCGACCAGGCGACTTCCGAGCGCCTCGACAACCTCGAGGATCCGTACCGCCTGTTCCGCTGCCACACCATCATGAACTGCGTCGACGTCTGCCCGAAGAACCTCAATCCGACCAAGGCGATCAACAAGATCAAGGAAATCCTGGTCAAGCGCGCAGTGTGATGAGCAGGGCTGCCGACCGCCTGAGATGGAAGTGCCGCCGGGGGCTGCTGGAGCTGGACATCGTCCTTGAACGATATTTGCAGAAGAATCCGGTCGACGAGGAGCTCTCGGCGCTGCTCGACCTCCAGGACAATGACCTCTGGGATATCGTGAGCGGACGCAGCGAAGAGTACGAGAGCCGTTTCAAGCCAGTCGTGGCGCGCCTTCGCGCCGCCTAGGGGAAACACAATGGACAAGAAAGCCACGCTGAACCTGCCCGACGGCAAGTCGCTCGACTTGCCGATGATGCCGGGATCGGTCGGACCCGAAGTGATCGACGTGCGTGCCCTGTACGGCAAGACCGGCTATTTCACCTACGATCCGGGCTTCATGTCGACGGCGAGCTGCACCTCGACCATCACCTACATCGACGGCGATGCCGGCATCCTGCTCTACCGCGGCTACCCCATCGAGCAGCTGGCGCAGCACTGCGACTTCCTCGAGGTCTGCTACCTGCTGCTGAACGGCGAGCTGCCGAACCAGAAGCAGAAGGACGAATTCGTCGACATCGTCACCCACCACACGATGGTGCACGAGCAGCTCGCGCGCCTGTACCAGGGCTTCCGCCGCGACGCGCACCCGATGGCGGTGATGGTCGGCGTGGTCGGCGCGCTGTCGGCCTTCTACCACGACGCGCTCAACATCAACGACCCGCAGCACCGCATCATCTCGGCGTTCCGACTGGTCGCGAAGATGCCGACCATCGTCGCGATGTCGTACAAGTACTCGATCGGGCAGCCGTTCATGTACCCGAAGAACAACCTGTCCTACACGGCGAACTTCATGCGCATGATGTTCGGCGTGCCGACCGAGGAGTACAAGGTCAACGACGTTCTGGTGCGGGCGATGGACCGCATCTTCATCCTGCATGCCGACCACGAGCAGAATGCGTCGACCTCGACCGTACGGCTCTCCGGCTCGTCGGGGGCCAATCCCTACGCCTGCATCGCCGCCGGCATCGCCTGCCTCTGGGGCCCGGCGCACGGCGGCGCCAACGAGGCCTGCCTCGAGATGCTGGAGGAGATCGGCGATGTCTCCAAGATCCCCGAGTTCATCAAGAAGGTGAAGGACAAGAATTCGGGCGTGCGCCTGATGGGCTTCGGCCACCGCGTCTACAAGAACCACGACCCGCGCGCCAAGCTGATGCGCGAGACCTGCCACGAGGTGCTGAACGAGCTCGGCCTGCACAACGATCGGCTGTTCAAGCTGGCGCTGGCGCTGGAGAAGATCGCCCTCGAGGACGAATACTTCGTCTCGCGCAAGCTCTACCCGAACGTCGATTTCTACTCGGGCATCGTGCAGCGCGCGCTCGGCATCCCGGTGGCGATGTTCACCTGCATCTTCTCGCTTGCGCGCACCGTCGGCTGGATCGCGCAGTGGCAGGAGATGATTTCCGATCCGGAATACAAGATCGGCCGTCCGCGCCAGCTCTACAAGGGCGCCGCCCGGAGAGACGTAAAGCCCCTCGCCAAGAGGTAACACCATGTCTGGCGTGATGAAGCAGTTCCTGGACAACTCCTATCTGTTCGGCGGCAACGCGCCGTTCATCGAGGACCTGTACGAGAAATACCTCGTCAATCCGGCAAGCGTTTCGGACGAGTGGCGCGAGTATTTCGATCGCATGCAGGTGCTGCCGGGAAGCTCGACCAAGGACGTCGCGCACGCGCCGGTGGTGGAGAGCTTCGTGCAGCGGGCGAAGAAGGGCGAATTCGCCGCCGACCGCACCATGCCGACGGAACACGTCGCGCCGGAGCGGCTGCAGGTCGCGGCGCTGCTCCTCGTCACCGCCTATCGCATTTCCGGCTCACGCTGGGCCACAGTCGATCCGCTCAAGCGCATGGCGCGGCCGCCGCAGCCGGAGCTCGAGCCGGGTTTCTACGACCTCGCCGAGGCGGATCTCGACCAGGTGGTCAATTCCGGCTCCTTCATGGGCCTGGACCGGGTTTCCCTGCGGACACTTCTCCAAGCGTTGCGGGACACCTACTGCCGCAACGTCGGCTTCGAGTACATGTTCATCTCCGACCGCACGCAACGGCAGTGGATCCAGGAACGAATCGAGCCGGTGCGCGGCACGGCGACGCTTTCGAAGGAGCAGCAGAAGCGCCTGCTGCAGAAGCTCACCGAGGCGGAGCAGCTCGAGCGCTATCTCCACACCAAGTACGTCGGCCAGAAGCGCTTCTCGCTGGAAGGCGGCGAGAGCGTGATTCCGTCGATCGACGATCTGATCCAGCGCGCCGGCGCCGCCGGCGTGCAGGAGATCGTCATCGGCATGGCGCACCGCGGCCGCCTGAACGTGCTGGTGAACGTCCTGGGCAAGATGCCGAAGGACCTGTTCCTCGAGTTCGAGGGCAAGCACGCCGCCGAGCTCTCCTCGGGCGACGTGAAATACCACAACGGTTTCTCGTCGGACATCACCACGTCGGGCGGGCCGGTGCACCTCTCGCTCGCCTTCAACCCCTCGCACCTGGAAATCGTCAATCCCGTGGTCGAGGGCTCGGTGCGAGCGCGCCAGCGCAGGCGCGACGACAAGACCGGCGACCAGGTGCTGCCGATCCTGGTTCACGGCGACGCGGCGTTCGCGGGGCAGGGCGTCGTGATGGAGACGCTGAATCTCTCCGGCACCCGCGGCTACGGCACCGGCGGAACGGTGCACCTGATTGTCAACAACCAGATCGGCTTCACCACCTCTGACCCGCGCGATGCGCGCTCGACGATCTACTGCACCGACGTGGCGAAGATGGTCGAGGCGCCGATCTTCCATGTCAACGGCGACGACCCGGAGGCGGTGCTGTTCGTGACGCGGCTCGCGCTCGATTTCCGGCAGAAATTCCACAAGGACGTGGTGATCGACATCGTCTGCTTCCGCAAGCTCGGCCACAACGAGCAGGACGAGCCTTCGGTGACGCAGCCGCTGATGTACAAGAAGATCAACCAGCATCCCGGGACGCGGCGCCTCTACGCCGACAAGCTCGTGGCCCAGAACGTGGTCGACGCCGCCGAGCCCGAGTCGATGATCAAGCACTACCGCGACACGCTCGATGCCGGCCAGCAGACGGTCAGCCCGGTGCTCTCCAACTTCAAGAGCAAGTTCGCGGTCGACTGGGCGCCGTTCCTCAACGCCAAGTGGACCGACGCCGCGGATACCAATGTCCCCCTGCCGGAGCTGCAGCGATTGGGCGAACGGGTGACCGCGGTTCCCGAGGGCTTCAAGCTTCACCCGACCGTCGCGCGCGTCATCGAGGCGCGCAAGCAGATGACCGCCGGCAAGCAACCGGTTGACTGGGGCATGGCCGAGACGCTCTCGTACGCCTCGCTGCTCTCCAACGGCTACGACGTGCGCCTCTCGGGCCAGGACATGGGACGCGGCACGTTCGCGCACCGGCACGCGGTGCTGCACGACCAGGACCGCGAACGCTGGGACCAGGGCAGCTACATCCCGCTGCAGCACGTCGGCAAGGACCAGGGCGATTTCGTCGTCATCGACTCGGTGCTCTCGGAGGAGGCAGTGCTCGGCTTCGAATACGGCTTCTCCACCGCCGAGCCGACCGCGCTGGTCGTCTGGGAAGCGCAGTTCGGCGACTTCGCCAACGGCGCGCAGGTGGTGATGGACCAGTTCATCTCCTCCGGCGAGACCAAGTGGGGCCGCGTCTGCGGCCTGGTGCAGCTCCTGCCGCACGGCTACGAAGGGCAAGGCCCCGAGCATTCCTCGGCGCGCCTCGAGCGCTATCTGCAGCTTTGCGCCGAGCACAACATCCAGGTGTGCGTGCCGAGCAACGCGGCGCAGATCTTCCACCTTCTGCGCCGGCAGATGCTGCGGCCGTTCCGCAAGCCGCTGGTCGTCATGACGCCGAAATCGCTGCTGCGCAAGAAAGAGGCCGCCTCTTCGATCCAGGAGCTCGCCAACGGCGCCTTCCAGACGGTGATCCCGGACACGACCAGCACGGACGAGAAGGGCGTGAAGCGCGTCATCGCCTGCTGCGGCAAGGTCTACTACGACCTGGCGACCAAGAGAATCGGGATGCAGAGGAGCGACATCGCCATCATCCGCGTCGAGCAGCTCT
>JAXDQC010000047.1:0-48260 GCA_034668045.1 Betaproteobacteria bacterium
ACGGGAGCCGAGGCTGTGGTGGAGATGTTGAAGATCCACGGCGTCGAAACGATCTTCGGCCTGTGCGGCGACACCAGCCTGCCGCTCTACGACGTGCTGCGCGCCAGTTCCCTGAAGCACATCCTGACGCGCGACGAGCGGCACGCGGCGTACATGGCGGACGGCTATGCGCGCGTCAGCGGCCGGGTCGGCGTCTGTGAAGGTCCCTCGGGCGGCGGCGCGACCTACATCCTCCCCGGCCTGGTCGAGGCGAACGAATCGTCGATCCCGATCCTGGCGATCAACACCGATGTCTCGGTTTCGTCCCGCGGCCGCTTCACCCTGACCGAGCTCGACCAGAAAAGCCTATTCAAGCCGCTGACCAAGTGGAACGCGGTCCTCGACCGCCCGGCCGATATCCCGCGGATATTCAGGACCGCCTTCGAGGCGATGACCACCGGCCGCGCCGGCTCGGCGCACATCGCGCTGCCCTTCGACGTGCAGAACGGCTCCGTGGAGCGAGGGGATGTCTGGGGAGATCCTACCTACGGGCGGTTTCCCTCCCGGCGGGTCGCTCCGGATCTTCAATATGTAGAGCTGGCGGCGAAGCTGCTGCGAAAAGCGAAGGCGCCCCTGTTCATCTGCGGCGGGGGCGTGGTGCTCTCTGGCGCCGAGGAAGAGCTGAGCGCCTTGGCCGAAAAGCTGAATGCCCCGGTGGCCACCACGGTGAGCGGCAAGGGCTCGATCGACGAGACGAGCGCGCTCTCCGTGGGTGTGGTCGGCTCGAACGGCGGTACGCCGGAAACCCGGGCCGTCGTGGACGCGAGCGACTTGATCATCTTTATCGGCTGCCGTGCCGGCTCGGTGACCACCGAGCGCTGGCGCCATCCCGCCGACGGCGCCGCGCGCATCATCCATATCGACGTCGACCCGGCGGTGCCGGGCCGGAACTACAAGGTCGACGTGCCGCTCATCGGCGATGCGCGCCTTTGCCTCGCGGCGTTGAATGAATCGGTGTCCGAACGCAAGGGCGACCTTTCGTTCATGGCGGAGAAAAAGCGGAAAAAATTCGCCAGTTTCGATGTCCTCGCGGCTTCGACCGAAACGCCCATCAAACCGGAGCGGGTCGTCGCCGAGCTGCAGAAGGCCCTCGACCCCGACGCGATCGTCGTCGCCGACCCGGGAACGCCTTGCCCTTATTTCTCCGCCTACTACGTCGTGCGCGGCGCGGGGCGGCGGTTCTTCTCCAACCGCGCCCACGGCGCCCTCGGCTATTCGCTCGCGGCCGCGGTCGGCGCGCACATCGGCCGGCCTGCCGTGAAGACGGTGGCGGTGATGGGCGACGGCAGCTTCGGCATGTGCGCCGGCGAGCTCGAAACGATTGCGCGCCTCAAGCTGCCGGTCACCCTGGTCGTGATCTCGAACGCCACCTACGGCTGGATCAAGGCCGGCCAGAAGGCGGGCTACGACAAGCGTTATTTCTCGGTCGATTTCAGCGAGACCGATCACGCAAAGGTCGCCGAGGCATTCGGCGTAAAGGCGTGGCGGGTCACCGATCCGGACAAATTGAACGGCACTTTGAAAACTGCTCTCGCGCATGGCGGTCCGACTCTGGTGGACATCGTCTGCCAACCGCTGCATGAAGCCAGGGCGCCGGTCTCGGAGTGGGTCGCGTGAGCCGCAAGCGCAGCCACCACGACATGGGCGGCCAGCCGGCCGGCAAGGCGAAGCTGACCGAGCACGACTATGCCGAGTGGGAACGCCGCGTCGATGCCATGGCGGTGCTGCTGTGGGGCCAGAAGGGCGGCCGCAAGTTCATGACGGTCGACGAGCACCGCAAGAACATCGAGGCGCTCGCCCCCGGTGACTATGACGGGCTCGGCTACTACGAAAAGTGGATCGTCTCGACCGCCGAGACGATGGTCGAGAAAGGCTTCGTCCGCGCCGACGAGCTGGGCGAGTACCGGCCGTTGCAGATGATGGAAAGCCGGCTTCGCGAGGTGCTGATCGGCAAGGGCTACCTCACCCAGGAGGCGATCGACGCCGAGGTCGAGAACATGCGCAGCCGCACGCCCGAGCGAGGCGCGGGGGTCGTAGCCAGGGCGTGGACGGATGGAACGTTCAAGAAGAAATTGCTTGAAAACGGCACGCAAGCCTGCGAGTCGCTCGGCCTGGCCATCCCGGCGCTGAAGCTGGTCGTGGTCGAAAACACTGCCGAGGTCCACAACGCCATCGTTTGCACGCTGTGCTCCTGTTATCCGCGTATGCTGCTCGGCATCCCGCCCGACTGGTACAAATCGTTTGCCTACCGCTCGCGGATGGTGAAGGAGCCCAGGAAGGTTCTTTCGGAATTCGGTCTCTCCATCCCGGAGAAAGTCGGTATTCGTGTTCACGATTCCACCGCAGACATGCGCTACCTGGTGCTGCCGATGCGGCCCGCCGGGACTGAGGGTTGGGACGAGGCGCGCCTCGCCGGCCTCGTCACTCGAAATTGCATGATCGGAGTAGACGTACCTAAGGTCTCCTGAAGCAGCTTCGCCCCACCGCCATCATCCCGCTCGGCGACGTCGCGGCCTACGTCGAGTTTTCGCGCGTCCTCGATCTCGAGGTCAACGAGTTCGTGCAGCGGCTCGCCGCCGCGGTGCACGCGCGCGGCGAGCCGTGGATCCGCGACGTCGTGCCGGCGCTCGGCGGCCTGGCGCTGCATTTCGATCCCGACTTCGACGGCGCGGTGCCCGACATGGCGGCGGAGCTGATCGAGCGCTGCCTGAAGGAGGGATTGCCTCCCGCCGAGGACCTCGGCCGCGACGTCGAGGTGCCGGTCTGCTACGACGCGGCGCTCGGGCTCGACCTCGCCGAGGTCGCGGCGAAGACCGGGCTCACGCCGGAAGACGTTGCCGCGCGCCATGCCGCGGGCGCATACCGCGTGCTGATGATCGGCTTCGCGCCCGGCCACGCCTATATGGGCGGGCTCGACGCGAAGCTCGCCATGCCGCGCCGGGCATCGCCGCGCTCGCAGGTCGCCGCCGGCTCGGTGGCGATCGCCAGCGAGCAGACCGTCATCTACCCGTTCGCAATCGCCGGAGGCTGGAACATCATCGGCCGCACGCCGCTCGCCGTGTTCGACGCAGGGCGCGAGCGGCCGAGCCTCTTTATCGCCGGCGACCGGGTGCGCTTCCGCGCCATCTCGCGCGCCGAGTTCGAGAAATTCGGAAAGACGAGCGACAAATGAGCGTCCGGATCCTTCGTCCCGGCATCCTCATGACCGTGCAGGACGGCGGCCGGCACGGCTACCAGCACCTTGGCCTTTGCCCGGGCGGCGCGATGGATCCCGTGGCGCTCGCGCTCGCCAACGCGCTGGTCGGCAACGAGGTCGACGACGCGGCGCTCGAGATCACCGTGCTCGGCCCCGACCTCGAGTTCGCGCAGGACACGCTGGTGGCGCTGTGCGGCGCCGAGTTCGAGGCGAGCCTGCCGCTCAATCGTCCGGTGCTGGTGGAGGCCGGCAGGCTGGTCCACATCGGCCGCGCCATGCGCGGCGCGCGCGGCTACCTCGCGATCGCCGGCGGCGTCGCGCTCGAGCCGGTGCTCGGCAGCCGCAGCACCTATCTGCCCGGCCAGTTCGGCGGCTACGAGGGGCGCACGCTGCGCCGCGGCGACAAGCTGCCGCTGCAGCCGGCGGTGGACGAGTTTTCCAAAGAGCGCTTCGCGAAGCTGAAGGGCCGCAACGGCCGCAGCGTGCGCTGGTGGGCGCCGCCGCTCACCGCGCCGGACCGCGAGCCGATCGTGCTGCACGTCATCGAAGGCGAGCACTACGGGCGCTTCGACGGCGCCGCGCAGCGCGCCTTCCTCGACACCATCTGGACCATCGCGCCCGATTCCAACCGCATGGGCTTTCGCCTCGGCGGCGCGCCGCTCGCGCGCGCCGCTGCAGCCGACGGAAGCGATGAGATATTATCCGGGCCGACTTGCCTGGGCACGGTGCAGGTGCCGGCGAACGGGCAGCCGATCGTGCTGATGGCCGATCACCAGACCACCGGCGGCTATCCGAGAATCGCCGAGATCGCCTGGGCCGACGTGCCGCGGCTCGCGCAGCTCGCGCCCGGCGGGCGCCTGCACTTCGCGCGCTGCAGCCTCGAGATCGCGGCGCAGCTTCGCAAGGCGATGCGCGAGCGGCTCGATTCCGCCCTGCACGGCATCGCCTGGGAATATGGAGCATGAAGAAGATCGACCTCAACTGCGACATGGGCGAGAGCTACGGCGCCTGGAAGATGGGCGACGACGCCAGCATCATGCCGCTCATCACCTCGGCCAACATCGCCTGCGGCTTCCACGGCGGCGACCCGGCGACGATCCGCAAGACCGTGCGCCTTGCCGTCGACAACGGCGTCGCCATCGGCGCGCATCCGTCGCTCCCCGACATCCAGGGCTTCGGCCGGCGCGTCATGAAGATCTCACCGCAGGACATGTACGACCTGGTCGTATACCAGGCGGGCGCGGTGGAAGCGTTCGCCCGCGCCGCCGGCGCGAAGCTGCGCCACATCAAGTGCCATGGCGCGCTCTACAACATGGCCGCGACCGACGAAGGCTTGTCGGAAGCGATGGCGCGGGCGGCGAAGGACCTGGACGTCATGGTCTATGCGCTGTCGAATTCGACCATGATGAAAGTGGTGCAGAAGAAAGGCGTGAAAACCCTGGCAGAAGTGTTCGCCGACCGCGGCTACTCGGACGACGGCACGCTCGCGCCGCGCGACAAGCCCGGCGGCATGATCGAGGATGCGCAGAAATCGGTGCAGCAGGCGCTCGGCATGATCGAGGGTGGTTACGTCACGAGCCTCTCGGGCAAGCGCGTGCCCGTGGCGGCCGACACGCTGTGCCTCCATGGCGATCAGCCTGGCGCGGTGTCGTTTGCCAGGGAATTGAGAAAGACATTCGCCGAGAAGGGCATCAAGCTTGAAGCGCCCTGAGCTTTTCACGCCGATCGACCTCGGCGGCATCACGCTGCCCAACCGCATCGTCATCTCGCCGATGTGCCAGTACTCGGCTGACGACGGCTGCATGGGCGACTGGCACATGGTGCACCTGGGGCATCTCGCGTACTCCGGCGCCGGCGTGATGATCGTCGAGGCGACGCACGCGACGCGCGAAGGGCGCATCACCCACGGCTGCACCGGCCTCTACAGCGAACACAATGAAGCCTCGATCGCTCGTGTCGTGCAGTTTTGCCGGAGGGTCAGAAAAGATCCCCTGGGCATCCAGATCGGCCATGCGGGACGCAAGGCCTCGTCGCAGGTTCCCTGGGAGGGCCGCAACTGGCTGACTCCGGATCAATCGCCCTGGCAGACCGTTGCCCCATCGCCGATCGCGTATGGCGAGGGATGGCATGTGCCGCACGAATTGACGCTGCAGGAGATCAAGGGCCTGGTGGATGCCTTCGCCGCATCCGCTGAACGCGCGAAGAGAATCGGCTTCGATCTCGTCGAGCTGCATTCCGCCCACGGCTACCTGCTGCATCAGTTCCAGTCGCCGCTGTCGAACCAGCGCAAGGATGCCTATGGTTCCAACAGATTGAAATTTCCATTGGAAGTGGCGAAGGCAGTGAGGGACGTATGGCCGAAGGAGAGGGCGCTCGGCGCCCGGATCAGCGGCAACGACTGGATGCCGGATGCCCTCGGGCCCGACGACGCGGTGACTTACGCGCGAGAGCTGGAGCGCATCGGCCTCGACTACGTGTGCGTCTCGAGCGGCGCGCTCGTGCCGCAGGCGCGCATCCCGGTCACGCCGGGCTACCAGGTACCGTTCGGCGAAAAAGTGAAGAAATCGGTGAAGCTGAAAGTACAGACCGTCGGCATGATCGCCGACCCGGAGCAGGCGGAGGAAATCCTCGCCTCGGGCAAGGCCGACATGGTGACGATGGCGCGCGCGTTCCTGGACGACCCGCGCTGGGTGTGGCACGCCGCCGAGCGTTTCGGGGTGGAGCTTCCTTATCCGCCGCAGTACCAGCGCAGCCGCCATGACCTCTGGCCTGGCGCCGCGCTGGCGCGGCCGCCGGGGAGCAAGGCGACCGCGTAAGACTGGAGCGGGGAATGAGCCTCGAACTCATATCTCGATCCGGGAGGGACCGCGCTCTGCCAGCTGAGCTACCCCCGCATGGACTACATTCTTCGCTCAGCTGCGCGTGGGGCAAATCCGCCGTCTGCCCTGTCACCGGTGGGGAACAGCGACCTCTTGTAATACTTGCCCCTATGTAAGCGCCGTTAGTCGGCGGCAATCATTACCACGGGGGCATGATCGCTAGTGCCAACGTGCGCAAGGACGCTGCAAGCCTCGGCGCGCGACGCGATCGAAGGCGAAGCAAGAACATAGTCGAGACGCCAGCCGATGTTGCGCTGGCGCATGTTGCGCCACGGTGGCCACCAGCTGAAGAGGTTCGGGTTGTCGGGATCCCTTGCGCGGCCGACGTCGACGAGGTGCGTGCCGAGAAGCTTCTCGAACAGCGCGCGCTCCTCGGGCCGCTGGCCGATGACGGGCTTGCGCTCGCGCGGATGCACGTCCATCTCGGTGCGCGCGATGTTGATGTCGCCGCAAAGCACCAGTACACGCCCTTCGCCATGAAGGCTCGCGGCCCACGCCGCGAGCTTCTCCAGGAAGGTGAGCTTCGCCGCGTAGTCCTTGCCGCCGTTGGGGACATAGATCGAGGCGAAGACCACGTTGCCCACCTGCGCGGTGACGATGCGCGACTCCATGTCGAAGTCGGGATGCGTGAACAGAACCTCGGCAGCGAGGTTCTTGTGCACGTGGAGAGAAACCCCGGAATAGGCCCGCAGGCCGTGCCAGAAGACGTGGTAGTCGGCAAGCTTGCACTGCTCGGGGATCTGCGCGGGCTCGGCCTTCAGCTCCTGCAGGCAGAGAACGTCAGGACGCTCCTGCTCGAGCCACTCGCAGAGCTGCGCCGCGCGGGCGCGGATGCCATTGACGTTCCAGGTAGCGACCTTCAGTTCAGGAGCCCTTGACCACCTTGATCTGGTTATCGATCGCGGTGACGCCCTCGACCTTCTTGGCGGCGCCTTCGGCGCGCCGGCGCTCGGCGTTGGTGGTCGTCGTGCCCCAGAGAGTGACCTTGCCGTCGGACGCCGTGACGTCGATGCCGGCGGCCTGGATCTTCGCTTCGCCCTCGAGCACGCGCTTCACGCGCGCGGCGAGCTCCTTGTTGGGATCGGGCTTGGGCGGCTCGGCCTTCACTTCGGGCGCCGGCGTCGGCGCAGGCGTGGGCGCCGCGGCCTGCGACGGCAGGGCGGCGGGTTTCGACGCGGGCTTGGGCGTGTCGTCGCCGCACGCGGCGAGACCCAGGACCATCAAAGCGATCAGTGTTCTCTTCATCTTCGTCTCCCTCAGTGCGCCGCGAACAGATCGGCGATCGCGCGCGCGTCGAAGCGGTATTCGTGGTTGCACATCTCGTTGCGGATCACGACTTCGCCTTGCTCCGCTAGTATAGCCTCGACCTCCGTGCGGCCGAGGCCGCGCAGCATGTCCTTCACTTTCTGCTCGTCGTACGGGCAGTCGTATTCCACCGCGTAGAGACGAAAGACCCGCATCAGCTCCTCGGGGAAGACGCGCGTCAGCAGGTCGTAGGGCTGCGCGTCGCGCGTCTCGTCGAGGGTCAGGGTGTTGGCGAGGTGCTTGACGCGGTTCCAGCCGTCGGGATCGCGGCTGTCGGCGCCCGGCAGTTTCTCGAGCAGCAGGCCGCAGAGCGCGCCGCCGTCGGCGTACAGGCGCAGGAACGCTTCTACCTGCTCCGACTGCGCGAGGTAGTGCTCGAAGATCTGCTGCAGCGTTTCGCCCTCGAGCGGCACCAGGCTCTGGTAGACGCCGCCGGTCTTGACGTCTTCCAGGGTCACGGCCAGGCGGCCGTCTCCCAAAAGGCTCCTCTCGGAAGTATTTTTCTGGGAAAAGCTGCTGTAGCTGGCCATGCCCCGGATCTTGAGGTCGGCGGTGCAATCGGCGACCAGCAGCTTGACCGGGCCCGAGCCTTGCACCTGCATGGTGACCCGGCCCGCGCCTTTCTGATTTGCTCCCAGGAGCACGTTGAGCGCGGTGGTGTGGCCGAGCAGGGTGGCGATGTCCTCGGGATAGCCCCTGCCGTCCAGCATGCGCCGCCAGGACCCCGTCAGGCAGACCAGGCGCCCGCGGATATCCAGGTTCTCGAAGATGAAGCGCTGAACGTAGTCCGTCTGCATAGTCAAAGTTTAGAGGTAGATGGCAACGCATTCATGGTGATAAATCAATGACCATGCCCCAGGTTGCAAAGCACTCCGGCCTCTTCGGCGGGCACGACCAGTACCTCTTCCGCGAAGGCACGCACAGCCGCCTTTACGAGAAGCTCGGCGCGCATTTCGCCGACGGCGCGACGCACTTCGCCGTCTGGGCGCCGAACGCCGCTTCGGTCTCGGTGGTGGGCGACTTCAACGGCTGGGATCCGCGCGCCCATCCGATGCAGGGCTCGGACGCCGGCGTCTGGTCGGCGCGCGTGCCCGGTGCCAAGCCGGGGACCGTGTACAAATTTCACATCGTCTCCCGCAATGCTGGATACCGGGTAGACAAGGCGGACCCGTACGCGTTTCGCGCCGAGGAGCCGCCCCGCACCGGCTCGGTGGTCTGGGACCTCGCCTACGAGTGGAACGACGCGGAGTGGATGGCGCAGCGCAAGCAGCGCAACGCGCTGGAGGCGCCCTGGTCGGTCTACGAGGTGCACATCGGCTCGTGGCGGCGCTCGCCCGACAATCCCGAGAAGCCGCTCGCGTACCGGGACCTCGCGCACCAGCTCGCCGAGTACGCGACGCACATGGGCTTCACGCACGTCGAGCTGCTGCCGGTGATGGAGCACCCGTTCTATGGCTCCTGGGGCTACCAGACCACGGGCTACTTCGCGCCGTCCTCGCGCCAGGGCACGCCGCAGGACTTCATGTACCTGGTCGACGTGCTGCACCAGGCGGGCATCGGCGTCATCCTCGACTGGGTGCCCTCGCATTTTCCCTGGGACAAGCACAGCCTCGGGTTCTTCGACGGCTCGCATCTCTACGAGCATGCCGACCCGCGCCAGGGCCACCATCCCGACTGGGCGAGCGCGATCTTCAACTACGGGCGCAACGAAGTGCGCTCCTTCCTCGCTTCCAGCGCGCGCTTCTGGCTCGACCGCTACCACGCCGACGGCCTGCGCGTCGACGCGGTGGCCTCGATGCTCTACCTCGACTCCGGGCGCAAGCAGGGCGAGTGGATCCCGAATCGCCACGGCGGGCGCGAGAACCTCGAGGCGATCGAGTTCCTGCGCTTCCTGAACGAGACGGTGTACCGCGACTTCCCCGACGTGCAGACCATCGCCGAGGAATCGACCGCCTGGCCGCAGGTGTCGCGCCCGACCTACCTCGGCGGCCTGGGCTTCGGCATGAAGTGGAACATGGGCTGGATGCACGACACGCTGAACTATCTGCAGCAGGACCCGGTGCACCGCAAGTTCCACCATGACGAGCTCACCTTCAGCCTCTGGTACGCCTTCCACGAGAACTTCGTCCTGCCGCTCTCGCACGACGAGGTGGTGCACGGCAAGGGCTCGCTCATCGGCCGCATGCCGGGCGACCCCTGGCAGCAGTTCGCCAACCTGCGCCTGCTCTTCGGCATGCAGTGGGCGCACCCGGGCAAGAAGCTGCTCTTCATGGGCGGCGAGTTCGGCCAGCGGCGCGAGTGGGCGCACGAGTCGAGCCTCGAGTGGCACGTGCTCGGCGCCGACCAGCGCCACGAAGGCGTGCAGCGCTGGGTCGCGGACCTGAACCGGGTCTACAAGGCGGAAAAATCCCTGCATGAAAAGGATTTTTCCGTCGAGGGCTTCCGCTGGATCCAGAGAGGCGACTGGGAGCAGAGCGTGCTCTCCTTCATCCGCCAGGGCGGCGAGAACGACGCGCCGATCGCGGTGGTGTGCAATTTCACGCCGGTGCCGCGCTACAACTACCGGCTCGGCGTTCCCCGCGGCGGCAGCTGGCGCGAGCTCCTGAACAGCGACGCCGCGCACTACGGCGGCAGCGGGCTCGGCAACTTCGGCGGCGCCATGGCGACGCCGATGCCTTACGAGAGCTTCGGCCATTCGCTCTCGATCACCCTTCCCCCACTCGCAGTGCTTTTCTTCAAGCCTGACTAAAGAGACCAAAAAGGAAACCGCGCCGCCGCGCGTCGTCATCGAGTCGGTCCGTCCCCAGGTCGATTGCGGTCGCTACCCCGTGAAGCGGGTGGTCGGCGAGCGCGTGGTCGTGGAGGCGGACGTCTTCACCGACGGCCACGACGCGGTCGTTGCCGAGCTGCTTTTCAGGTTCCACTCCGAAAAAGACTGGCAGAAGCTGCCGATGACTTTCCGGGGCAACGATCACTGGAGCGCGTCGTTCCCGGTCGAGCGCCTCGGGCGCTACCAATACACCGTGCACGGCTGGACCGATCCTTACCTGACCTGGCAGCGCGACCTGAAGAAGCGCCAGGAGGCGGGCCAGGATCTGACGGTCGACCTGCAGATCGGCCGGTTGCTGGAAGGAAAGTCCAACGAAGCGCGCGTCAAGACGTTCGAGCGCGTCCTCGAGGTCGTCGTCGATCCGCTTCACGCGCGCTTCTCGACCTGGTACGAGCTGTTCCCGCGCTCCCTGGGCACCTTTGCGGACGTCGTCAAGATTCTTCCCGAGCTGCAGACGATGGGCTTCGACGTCCTCTACCTGCCGCCGATCCATCCGATCGGCATGACCGAGCGCAAGGGCAAGAACAATGCACTGAAGGCGAAGAAGGAAGACGTCGGCAGCCCCTGGGCGATCGGCTCGAAGGAGGGCGGGCACAAGGCGATTCATTCCGAGCTCGGAAGTTTTGAGGATTTTGAAGAGTTGATAAAAAAAGCGAGGGCGAGAAACATTCGCGTTGCTCTCGACATCGCCTTCCAGTGCTCACCCGACCATCCCTACGTGCGCGAGCACCCGGAATGGTTCAAGCAGCGGCCCGACGGCACGGTGCAGTACGCCGAGAACCCGCCGAAGAAGTACCAGGATATTTACCCGTTTGATTTTGAGAGTTCCCAGTGGAGATCCCTTTGGGAAGAACTCAAATCCATCTTCGAGTTCTGGCTCGAGCGCGGCGTCACCATCTTTCGCGTCGACAACCCGCACACGAAATCCTTCGGCTTCTGGGAGTGGTGTATCGCCGAGATCAAGAGCAAGCACCCGGAGGCAATCTTCCTCGCCGAGGCGTTCACGCGGCCACGGGTCATGCACAAGCTCGCCAAGCTCGGCTACACGCAGTCCTACACCTACTTCACCTGGCGCAACACCAAGCAGGAACTGGCGGAATATTTTGCTGAATTGAATTCTTATCCGGAAAAAGAATATTTCAGGCCCAACGTCTGGCCGAACACGCCGGACATCCTGCACGAGTACCTGCAGCACGGCGGCCGCGCGGCGTTCATTATCCGCGTCGTGCTCGCCGCGACGCTCGCCGCCAGCTACGGCCTCTACGGCCCGGCCTACGAGCTGATGGAGAACGAGCCGCGCGAGCCGGGCAGCGAGGAGTACCTGAACTCGGAGAAGTACGAGATCAAGCGCTGGGATCGCAAGCGGCCGGACAGCCTGGCTCCTTTAATAAAAAAATTAAATGAAATAAGAAGCGAGAACGTCGCGCTGCAATCGGACTGGAGCCTGCAATTCCATCCGACCGATAACGATCACCTGCTGGCGTATTCGAAAGCCGAAGGTCAGAACCTGATTCTTGTCGCGGTGAATCTCGACCCGAAACTGGTCCAGTCCGGCTGGATCGACTTCGCCCCCGGCGAAGGCCGCTCCTACGAAGTGGAAGACCTGCTCGGCGGCGGGCGCTATACCTGGAGCGGCCGCCGCAATTACATTAGCCTCAACCCGCAAACCCTGCCGGCTCACGTCTTCCGTGTTATCCGAAAATAAGGAAATCCGCGAAGTCGCCGAGGCCGACAAGGACCAGTCGTCGACCGATACCGCCCTTTGGTACAAGGACGCGGTCATCTACCAGCTGCACGTCAAGGCGTTCCTCGACTCCAACGGCGACGGCATCGGCGACTTCAAGGGCCTCGCCTCGAAGCTCGACTACATCCAGGAGCTGGGCGTCAACGCGGTCTGGCTGCTGCCGTTCTACCCCTCGCCGCTGAAGGACGACGGCTACGACGTCGCCGACTACCGCAACGTCCACCCGCACTACGGCACGCGCGAGGACTTTCGCCTCTTCGTGCAGGAGGCGCACCGGCGCGGCCTGAAGGTGATCACCGAGCTGGTGGTGAACCATACCTCCGACCAGCATCCCTGGTTCCAGGCGGCGCGGCGCGCACCGCCCGGCTCGAGGAAGCGCAACTACTACGTCTGGAGCGACACCGACACGAAGTACCGGGGCACGCGCATCATCTTCACCGACACCGAGACTTCCAACTGGGCCTGGGATCCGGTGGCGAAGCAGTACTTCTGGCACCGCTTCTTCAGCCACCAGCCCGACCTCAACTTCGACAACCCGCACGTGGTGCGCGCGGTGCTGAAGGTGATGCAATCCTGGGCGGAGATGGGTGTCGACGGCTTTCGCCTCGACGCCATTCCTTATCTCTGCGAGCGCGAGGGCACAAGCAACGAGAACCTGCCCGAGACCCATCTGGTCCTGAAGCAGATCCGCGCCGCGATCTCCGCGCGCTACCCGGGCCGCATGCTGCTCGCCGAGGCCAACATGTGGCCCGAGGACGTGCGGCCGTATTTCGGCGACGCGGACGAATGCCACATGGCCTTCCACTTCCCGCTGATGCCCCGCATGTACATGGCGATCGCGCAGGAGGACCGCCATCCGCTGGTCGAGATCATGCAGCAGACGCCGGAGATTCCGGACATCTGCCAGTGGGCGATCTTCCTGCGCAACCACGACGAGCTGACGCTCGAGATGGTGACCAGCCGAGAGCGCGACTACATGTACCGCATGTACGCCGCCGACCGGCAGGCGCGCATCAACCTCGGCATCCGCCGGCGGCTCGCGCCGCTGATGGAGAACGACCCGGAGCGCATCAAGCTGATGAACAGCCTGCTGCTGTCGATGCCGGGCTCGCCGATCCTCTACTACGGCGACGAGATCGGCATGGGCGACAACATCTACCTCGGCGACAGGAACGGCGTGAGGACGCCGATGCAGTGGAGCCCGGACCGCAACGCCGGCTTCTCGCGTGCCGACCCGCAGCGGCTCTACCTGCCGCCGATCATGGATCCGATCTACGGCTACGAGGCGGTCAACGTCGAGGCGCAGCAGCGCGACCCGACCTCGCTGCTCAACTGGACCAAGAAAATGCTCGCCATCCGCAAGACGAGCCACGCCTTCGGCCGCGGCAAGCTCTCGTTCCTGCGGCCCGGCAACCGCAAGGTCCTGGCCTATCTGCGCGAATTGAACGACGAGGCCATCCTCTGCGTCGCCAACCTCTCGCGCGCCGCGCAGCCCGTCGAGCTGGATCTGAAAAAATACAAGGGCAGGGTCCCGATCGAGCTGCTCGGCCGCACGCCGTTCCCGCCGATCGGCGACCTGACGTACCTGCTGACCCTGCCGGCGCACGCGTTCTACTGGTTCCGCCTCGCGACCGACGCCAAGCCGCCCGAGTGGCACGCCGACCAGCTGCTGCCCGACGAGGCGCCTTTGATGGTGCTGTTCGACGGCTGGACGAGCTTCTTCCGCGACAAGGTCGTGCCCTGGCGCATCCGCATGGCGGAGGAGCTGCGCGGCGAGCTCGAAACCCGGGTGCTGCCGCCCTTCATCGAGAAGCAGCGCTGGTATGCGCAGAAGGGCGAGCCGGTGAAGCGCGCCGAGATCCGCGACCACGTCGTCTGGGACGTGGGCGGCGTTTCATGGCTGCTGAATTTCATCGCCATCAACAATTCAATGTATTTCCTGCCGCTCGCGTTCGGCTGGGAGGATGACGAGGATCATCTGCGCGCGCTCTCGGCGATGGCGATCGCACGCGTGCGGCAGCAGGCCAACGTCGGCATCATGGCCGACGCGCTCGCCGACGAGTCCCTGCTGCGCCACGTCGTCAAGTCGATCGGCGAAAGCCGCACGCTGAAGACCGAGCTGGGAGAGCTGCGCTTCACGCCGACCGCCGCCTTCGCGCAGCTCGCCGGCGGCGAAGTGACGACGCTGACCCCGGGCGGGCTGCGTACCCAGAGCACCAATACCTCCGTCGTGCTCGGCGATCGGCTCTTCCTCAAGGCCTACCGGCGCCTGCGCCCGGGGCTGCATCCCGAGCTCGAGGTGGGGCGCTACCTCACCGAGGTGGCCAGGTTCAAGCACTGCGTGCCCCTCGCGGGCTCCGTGGAATATTTTTCCCAGGAAAAGGAATCGATGACCGTGGCGCTGCTGCAGGCGTATATCCCCAACCAGGGCGATGCCTGGAGCACCACGCTCGCCTACCTCGAGCGCTTCGCCGAGTCGAAGCGGACCGAGGACGGCCACGGCGGCTTCATCACGCTGATGCAGACGCTGGCGACCCGCACCGCCGAGCTGCACCGCGCATTTGCCGCCGCCACCAGCGATCCGGCTTTCACGCCCGAGCCGCTCACCGCCGAGGACGTCGAGGCCTGGCGTGCCCGTGTCCGGGAGGAAGCCCTGCAGACCATTTCCATGGTGGAAAAACTGGGTGAAAAGAAAAAGGAAATTCTCTCTTTCATCGACGCCTGCGCGGCGCCGAAGAAGGGCTCGCTCCGCACCCGCCATCACGGCGACTACCACCTCGGCCAGGTGCTGGTGTCGAACAACGACTTCCTGATCATCGACTTCGAGGGCGAACCCTCGCGGCCGCTCGCCGAGGCGCGGCGCAAGCACTCGCCCCTGCGCGACGTGGCCGGGATGCTGCGCTCGTTCAGCTATGCGCGCGGCTCGACCGAGATGCGCGAGCGCCCGGCGCCGGCCGACGCTTCGCTCGCGCCGGCGCTGCGCGGATGGGAGGCGCAGACGCGCGAAGCTTTCATCAAGACCTACGCTGAAGCCACGGCGGGCAGCGGCCTCTACGAGAGCTTCGACGACGTGCGCGGCCTCTTGCGGCTTGCCGAGATGGAAAAGGTGCTCTACGAGCTGCGCTATGAGAAAAACAACCGCCCCGACTGGCTGCATATCCCGATGCAGGGTCTGATGGCGCTACTGCAAGGAGCCTGACATGGATCGTGTCGACGTGATGCTCGAGCCCGTGCGGGTGTTCATGCTCCAGGTCGGAGAGCTGCTGCCGCGCCTCGGGCTGGCGCTGATCATCCTGGTGATCGGCTACTTCGTCGCCCGGATGGTGAGGTTCGTGGTCGTCAAGGCGCTGCGCGCCGGCAACTTCCACGTTCTGTCCGAGCGCGCCGGCATGGACGGCTTCCTGCGCGACGGCGGCGTGCGCGCCGACAGCACCGAGATCCTCGGGCTGCTCTTCTACTGGATCGTGATCCTCGCCGCGCTGGTGATCGGTTTCAACGGCCTCGGTCTCAACTACATCACCGATCTGCTGGTGAAGGTGCTCTTGTTCGTGCCGAAGGTCATGGTGGCGCTCGTCATCCTCGTCTTCGGCGCCTATTTCGCGCGCTTCATCGGCAGTGCGCTCTGCGCCTATGCGAAGAAACTGCACCTGCAGGACGCCGAGCTGCTCGGCAGGGTGGCGCAGTACGCCATCGTCGCCTTCGTCGTCCTCATCGCCCTCGACCAGGTCAACATCGGCGGCGAGATCGTGCGGCAGACGTTCCTTATCGTCCTCGCCGGGGTGGTGTTGGCGCTGGCGCTCGCCTTCGGCCTGGGCGGCAAGGACTGGGCGGCCGAGCTCCTGGAGCGATGGTGGCCGAAAAACCGCAAACCCTGAACCCCTTCGGCGCCGAGATCACGCCCGAGGGTGTCCGGTTCCGGTTGTGGGCGCCGAAGGCTCGCAGCGTCGACGTCCACTTGAAGACGTTCCTGCCGATGCAGTCGATCGGCGACGGCTGGTTCGAATGCCTGACGCCCGAAGCGAAGGCGGGCACCTTGTACCGCTATCGGATCGACGGCGAGCACCTCGTCCCGGATCCCGCCTCGCGCTTCCAGCCGCAGGACGTCGACGGTCCGAGCGAGGTCATCGACCCCGCTGCCTTCCGCTGGAAGGAGAGCTGGAAGGGCAGGCCCTGGCGCGAGGCGGTGATCTACGAGCTGCACGTCGGCACCTTCACGCCCGAGGGCACCTACGCCGGTGTTGTCCACAAGTTGAATCATTTGAAGGAAACCGGCATTACCGCCATCGAGCTGATGCCCCTGGCGGACTTCGCCGGGCGGCGCAACTGGGGCTACGACGGCGTGCTGCCTTACGCGCCCGACAGCGCTTATGGCCGGCCCGAGGACCTGAAGGCGCTGGTGCAGGCGGCGCACGAGGCCGGCCTGATGATCTTCCTCGACGTGGTCTACAACCACTTCGGCCCGAAGGGCAACTACCTCAATCTCTACGCGCCGCAGTTCTTCACCGAGCGGCACAAGACGCCGTGGGGCGCGGCGATCGATTTCTCCCAGCCGGCGGTGCGCCGGTACTTCGTCAACAACGTTCTGCATTGGCTGCTGGAGTACCGCTTCGACGGCCTGCGCTTCGATGCGGTGCACGCCATCCACGACGATTCACCCCGCCACATCCTGGACGAAATCTGCGACGCCGCGCCGGAAGGAAAGCATCTGGTGCTCGAGAACGACGCCAACCAGGCGCGCTTCATCGGACCGGGCAAGTACGACGCGCAGTGGAACGACGACTCGCACCACGGCTACCACGTGCTCGCGTGCGGCGAGGACGACGGCTACTACGTCGCCTACGCCGATGCGCCGGCCAAGCACCTCGCGCGCTGCCTCGCCGAAGGCTTCGCCTACCAGGGCGAGGTCTCGCCGTTCAGCAAGGAGGCGCGCGGCGAGCCGAGCGGGCGCCTGCCGCCGAGCTGCTTCGTCGACTTCCTGCAGAACCACGACCAGATCGGCAACCGGGCGATGGGAGAACGGCTTCTTTCTCTCGCCAACGAAAAGCAGCTCAAGGCCTTGTCGGCCATCCAGCTGCTCGCGCCGTCGCCGCCGCTCCTCTTCATGGGCGAGGAGTGGGGCTGCCGCCAGCCTTTCCTGTTCTTCTGCGATTTCGACGGCGAGCTCGGGGAAGCCGTGCGCAAAGGACGGCGCGAGGAGTTCTCCCGCTTCGCGGCGTTCAAGGAAAGAATTCCCGACCCGCTGGCCGAGACCACTTTCCGGCGCAGCGTGCTGCGCTGGAAGGACCGCGACGCGGGGTGGCTCACGCACTACCGTGATCTTCTGGCTTTGAGGAAAAAAGAAATCATTCCCCTCGAGTGCGGCCCTGGGCGCTACCGCATGCTCGGCGAGCGCGCTTTCGAGGTGACGTGGGACCGCCTGACGCTGATCGCCAATTGCGGCGACGACGCTGTTTCCATCAATGATGTTCCTTCGAGCGAGCCGCTTTGGTCGAACGGCGCGCCCGGCGGCGCGTGGACGGTGAACTGGTGGAAATAGCACCGAGCTATATCGACGTCTGGGGAAAGACCCGGGAGATCGACTCCGGGACGCGCGCCGCGCTCCTTCAGGCTCTCGGACCCGAGCGGAAAATTTCGCGAATCATCCTGAAGGCAGGCCGGTGCCATCAACCCGAGTTCCTGGAGCGCGGCGGCCGCGCCTGGGGCTTCGCGCTGCAGCTCTATGGGCTGCGCTCGGCGCGCAACTGGGGAATCGGCGACTTCGGCGACCTGCGCGCCGTGGTCGAGCAGGCAGCGAAGCTCGGCGCCGGCGTGATCGGCCTGAATCCGCTGCACGCGGCGAGCCTCAGTCCCTACAGCCCGTCGAGCCGCCACGCGCTCAATCCTCTCTACATCGAGATCGAAGCGCCAGGTCCGAAGAAACTGCGCGACAGCGAGCTGGTCGACTACCCCGCTGTCCGGAAGGCGAAGTACCAGGCCTTCGAGAAGCTCTACCCGGGAACGGCCGTTCGCTTGCCGACGAAGGGGTTGCGTGACTTCGCCGTGTTCGAAGCGCTGCGGGAGGAGCTCGGCGACGACTGGCGCCGCTGGCCCGAGGAGTACCGCAGTCCCGCTTCGCCGGCGGTGAAGCGCTTCGCGGCGAAGAACACCCGGCGCGTCGGTTTCCACGCCTGGCTGCAGGTGCGCGCGCGCGAGCAGCTCGACGCGGTCCAGGCCCGCGCGCTCAAGCTCGGCATGCCGGTCGGCCTCTATGTCGACCTGGCGCTCGGCGCCGACCGCGGCGGCGCCGAAGTCTGGTCGGACCCCGAGGCCTACGCGATGACGGTCTCCACCGGCGCGCCGCCCGACGAGTTCAATCCGAAGGGGCAGGACTGGGGGTTGCCGCCTTACTCGCCGCGCGCGCTTCGCGCCCGGCGTTTCCGCCCGTTCGCCGAGCTCCTGCGCGCCAACATGCCGCGCGGCGGCGCGTTGCGAATCGACCATGTCATGGCGCTCATGCGCCTGTACTGGATTCCGCTCGGCGCGAAGGCCGATCGCGGCGGTTACGTCAGCTACCCGCTGCGCGAGCTGGTCGCGGTGCTCGCCGAGGAGAGCCGGCGCAATCGCTGCATGGTGATCGGCGAAGACCTCGGCACCGTGCCGCCGGAGGTGCGCGAGGCGCTCACCGCGGCGGGCGTGCTCTCCTACCGGCCGCTGCTCTTCGAGCGCAGGGCGCCGGCGGACTTTCCGCGCGACGCGCTGGTGTGCGTCAGCACGCACGACCTGCCGACCTGGCGCGGCTACTGGGCCGGCCGCGACCTGGCGCTGCGCGAGCGGGTCGGCCTGACGGTGGATATCGGGAAGGAAAAAAGCCAGAGAAAGGCCGATCAGAAGAGCCTCGCCGCGCTGCTCGCGAGCCAGGGGCTCGACACTTCGGTGCGATCGGCGCATGCGTTCATCGCCCGCACGCCGGCGAAGCTGGTCGTCGTCCAGCCCGAGGACGTATTCGGCATGGCGGAGCAGGCGAACCTCCCGGGCACGGTGGAAGAGCATCCCAACTGGCGGCGCAAGCTGCCGCTGCCGGTCGAGCAATGGGCGAGCGATGCGCGCATCGCCGCGCTCGGCGAGCTCTTTGCCGGCAAGAAACCGATCGCCGACCCCGGGCGGTCTCCGGTCGCCACCTACCGGCTGCAGCTCCACGCCGGCTTCGGCTTTCGCGCCGCGACCGCGATCGTTCCATACCTTGCGCGCCTGGGCGTGAGCCACGTCTACGCCTCGCCGTTCCTGAGGGCGCGGCAGGGGAGCCTGCACGGCTACGACATCGTCGATCACAACGCGCTCAACCCCGAGATCGGCTCGCAGGGGGATTTCGACAAATTCATGCGCGCGCTGGAGCGCCACGGCCTCGCGCTCGTGCTCGACGTGGTGCCGAACCACATGGGCGTGCTCGGCGCGTACAACCCGTGGTGGCAGGACGTGCTGGCGCGCGGGCGCCGCTCGCCCTTCGCGAAGTTCTTCGATATCGACTGGCGGCCCGGCAAGCTCCTGCTGCCGGTGCTCGGCCGGCACTATGGCGAGGCGCTCGAGAAAGGCGAGATCAGGCTGAAGAAGCGCGGCCGCTACTGGAAGCTGTGCTACTTCGATCACGAGTTCCCCGTTCGCGGCAAGGTCACCGGGAAGGAGCTGCGCGACCCGCTCGCCCTGCATCGCCTGCTCGAGAAGCAGCATTACCGGCTCGCGTACTGGCGCGTCGCCTCGGACGAGATCAACTACCGGCGCTTCTTCGAGATCACCGACCTCGCTGCCGTGCGCTCCGAGGACCCGGAGGTGTTCGCGGCGACGCACCGCCTGATCGCGAAGCTGGCGAAGAGGAAAGGCGTCGACGGGGTTCGCGTCGACCATCCCGACGGCCTTGCCGACCCGTACGAGTACCTCGAGCGCCTCGGCGGTCTGTTCTCCCGTCCATGGGTGCTGGTGGAGAAGATCCTCGCCGACCACGAGAAGCTGCGCGGCGACTGGCCGATCCACGGCACCACCGGCTACCGCTTCGCCAACTTTCTGACCGCCGTATTCATCGACGGCGGCGCCCGATCGCGCTTCGATCGCATCTACCAGAGCTTCACCGGCGACCGCCGCACGTTCGAGGAGCACTCGCGCGACGGGCGGATGCTGATCATGGGCACGACGCTGTTCGCCGAGCTGACGATGCTGGCCGATCGGCTGGCGCGCATCGCCAGCGGCAATCGCGCGACGCGCGACTACACCGCGAGCGGCCTGCGCAAGGCGCTCGCCGAGATCGCCGCGCGCTTCCCGGTCTACCGTACCTACGTCAGCAAGCGCGGCGTCTCCGACACCGACCGGCGCCACATCGGCTGGGCGGTGGGCGCCGCCCGGCGCGCGAGCCGCATCGCCGATCCGAGCGTGTTCGACTTCGTGCAGAGCGTCCTCACGCTCGATGCGGCGCCGCCAGGCGGACCGCGCCGCGCGCAGATGCTCGAGTTCGCGATGCGCTTCCAGCAGTTCACCTCGCCGGTCGTGGCGAAAGGCGTGGAGGACACCGCGTTCTACCGCTACGTACGCCTCGCGGCGCTGAACGAGGTCGGCAACGACCCGCGCAACTTCGGCGTCTCCCTCAAGGCCTTCCACGCCGCGAGCGCGAGCCGCGCTCGTAACTGGCCGTATACGATGCTCGGCACCTCGACGCACGACACCAAGCGCTCCGAGGATGTGCGCGCTCGCCTGGGCGTGCTCTCCGAGCTCGCGCCGGGCTGGAAGCTCGCGCTTCGCCGCTGGAGCAGGATGAACCGCGGTGCGCGCACGGAGCGAGACGGCGAGAGCCTCCCCTCGCGCGGGGACGAGTACCTCTACTACCAGACGTTGCTGAGCATCTGGCCCGGCGAGTCCCGCGAGGACCTGCGCGAGCGCGTGAAGGCGGCCATGCTGAAGGCCGCGCGCGAAGCCAAGGTCCACTCGAGCTGGATCAATCCCGACCAGGAGTACGAGCAGGCGCTCGAGCGCTTCGTCGTCGAGTCGCTGAAGAACAAAGCCTTCGTCGAGGACGTCGAGCGCACCGTGGCGCCGCTTGCGCACCTCGGCTTGCTGGTCGGCTTGTCGCAGGCGCTGGTCAAGGTCGCCTCGCCCGGCGTGCCCGACTACTACCAGGGCACCGAGACCTGGGACTTCAGCCTCGTCGACCCGGACAACCGCCGGCCGGTGGACTATCGATTGAGGAAAAAACTTCTCGACTCGAAGCCGAAGCTGGAGGACGGCAGCGCCAAGCTGCACATCATCCGCAAGGGCCTCGAGCTGCGGAAGGCGTTTCCAGCACTCTTCCACGGCGGCACATACGTGCCGCTCGACGGCGGCGAGAACATTCTTGCCTTCGCCCTGCGCGCCGGCGGCAAGACGCTGGTCGCCATCGCGCCGCGCCTGTTCGCCAAGATCACCTCGTGGGAAAAGGCGGGCGTCGCTTTGCCCGCGGGGTTCCCCGCCGCCTTCAAGAACGTCCTCACCGGCCGCGGCGTGCGCGCCAGGGATGGGCATTTGCGGCTGGCCGACTTACTATCGGACTTCCCCGTGGCGCTCCTCATCGACGCTTGACCGCTCCGCCGTTTCGCGCCGAGCACATCGGCAGCCTGCTGCGTCCGCGCGCGCTGCTCGAGGCGAAGGACCGGCGGGCGCTCGAGGACCAGGCGATCGTCGAGGCGATCCGCTGGCAGGAGTCCCTGGGCCTGAAGGTCGTCACCGACGGTGAGTTCCGGCGCGAGTCGTGGCGCCTGGGCTTCGTCTCGAAGGTGAGCGGCTTCGCCCGCGCCGACGCGGTCGGCAACGTCGACCTGCAGCGCGACGACGCCGGCAACGTCATGCGCATCGGCCAGGCGCCGATGGCGGTGACGCGGATCCGCCGCACCGGCCCGATCGTCGCGGACGAAGTCGAGTTCTCCCGGAAACAGACGAAGTGCGTCGTCAAGGCGACGCTGCCCGCGCCTTCATACCTGCACTACCCGCGCGGCCGCGGCTGCGTCGATCCCGACGTCTATCCGGACCTGGAGCAATTCTTCGCCGACGTGGTCGCGGTGTACGTCGCGGAGCTGAAAGCGCTGCACGCGGCTGGGGGGCGCTACCTGCAGATCGACGAGGTGGCGCAGACGCTCCTCTGCGACGAGAAGTTGCGCGACGCCGTGCGCGCGCGCGGCGAAGATCCGGAGCGGCTGGTTGACCTCTACATCGATCTCATCAACCGCATCGTGCGCGCGCGGCCCGCGGGCATGACGGTGGGCGTGCACATGTGCCGCGGCAACGCGCACGGCAAGTGGGTCGCCGCGGGCGGCTACGAGCGAATCGCGGAGAAGAGCTTCTCGCGCCTCGAGGTCGACGCCTTCTTCCTCGAGTTCGACAGCGAGCGCGCCGGCGGCTTTGAGCCGCTGCGCTTCATCCCGAAAGGCAAGCGCGTCGTGATCGGCGCTGTCTCTACGAAAAATCCTGTTCTCGAAACAAAAGCGGAGTTGCGGCGCAAGATCGAAGCGGCGTCGAAGTACGTGCCGCTGGAGAACCTTTCGCTCAGCCCGCAGTGCGGCTTCGCCAGCCACCAGCACGGCAGCGGCCTGACCTTCGAGCAGCAGGAAGCGAAGCTGCGCCTGGTCGTCGAGACTGCGAAGGAAGTCTGGGGAACTACTTGAGCTGGTAGCTGATCAGCTCGACGTCGAAATTGGCATCGAGCGGCGTTCGCTCTCCGGAGACGAGGCGGCTCTCGTACCTCACCGCGCGCTTCAGCTCGCCGGCGTACCAGATGGTCAGCGTGCGGGAGCCGTGCATGCGTGCCAATTCTTTGGCTCCGCCCTTCGCCCCCGCCGCGGGTCGCCAGCTCTGCTGCACGATAACTTTGGTTGCGGCGAAGCGGCCGGCCGACACCGTGACGGCCTCCTGTCCGACTACGGTACCTTTCGCGGTGCAGACGAAGTCGCCGCGGCAGCCAGGGTCGGTGTTCTCGATGTAGCCGAGCTCGCCGCCGGGCACCAGCTTCTCGAACTGCGGTAGGTAGGGAGAGAGCACCGACACGCCCTGCGCGACGAGGTAGCCGCCGCGCGCCAGCCGCCAAGGCATGGTGAAGCCACCCTCGACCGAGACGGTCTCGACGATCAGCGTTGGCGAGACCGAGGTGACCTTGACGAACACGTTGCGCCGCACTGCGCCGCGCTTCGGGTCGCTGACGCTGATGAGGTAGGCCCAGGTGTCGCCGATCTGCGGCATGCCTGGCACGGCGATGGCGGCGGGCTTCGGGCGGAGCGCGGCGAGCCGCATGCGCGCAAGCGGGACGAAAACGCCGTCCGGATAGCTGTCGAGGTAAGCCTGCAGCTCGGCGGGGTCGTTGCTGGTCCGCACGCTCTCCCAGAAAGTGATCTCGACACGCGTGGCGTTCTGCGCGTGCGCGTGCCCCGCGGCGAGCATGAGCCCGACCACGATAACGCGCAGGACCGTCACCGCAGCCTGTACGAGACCAGCTCGAGGTCGAACGTCGGTTCGACCGGCGGGACATCGCCGACCGTGACGCGGCTGGAGTACTTCACCGCGCGCTTCAGCTCCGGCGCGTACCAGATCATGATCGTGCGGCCGCCGTTCATCTGGCTCGTCTGGTTCATGTGGCCGGAGGGGCGCGCCGGCCACCAGTTCTCCGTCACCTGGATCTTGAGGGCGACGAAATTGCCGGCGGGGACACTCACCTTCTCACGCCCGACGACCCGGCCGGTGGCGCGGCAGCCGTACTGGCCTTGGCACGGCGTGTCACGGATGGCAATGTCGCCCACCGAGGCGCTCACGTCCCTGAAGGCGATCAGGTAGGGCGAGAAGATCGATACGCCCGGCGGCTGCGGCGCGAGGTAAGCCTCGCTTGAATGCGTCGTCTCGCTCGGCTTGCCGCCGTCGACCGAGATCTGGTCGACGATCCGCCCGTCGCCGACCGAGTCGATCTTCACGACGTGATTCGACGGCGCGCGCTCGGCCTGCCCCCACTGTCCGCGCAGCCTCGGATAGCTGAGGCGGTAGGTCCAGGTGTCGCCGATCTGCGGCATGCGCGTCTCGCGCGTCATTTCGCGCAGCGCGACGGGCGACGAGGCGGGTGTCGGCGCCGCGGGCTGCGGAGCGGCCGCCGGCTTCTGCGCGAGCCCGGCTAGCCGTGCTTTCGCCAGCACCGCGAACCTGCCGTTCGGGTACTGGTCCATGTACGCCTGCAGCTCGGCGGGATTCCTGCTGTCGCGCACGCTCTCCCAGAACGAGATCTCTTCCGAGCTGGCGGCGCTCTGGGCATGGGCCTGCCCGCACGCGAGCAGTGCGGCGACGAGGAGGCAACGGAGTGTGGTCATTCCAGTCATTGGCTGTCGGGCTTCGCGCGGTAGATCGCCCGGTCGATGCTGTCGACCAGCTCCCTGGCCCAGCGGTTGTAGTTGGGATGGATGGTGGCGTCGGCGGCGCGGTAGTTCATGTTGATGCTGTTGCGATAGAGCACCGAATATTCCTTCGGGCTATAGCGGATGTCGACCTCGATCAGATGGCGGCCGGCGACGTTGCGCTGGGCGACGAGCAGCCCGGCGGCAACATAGTTGACCTTCCACTGCCGTGCCGCCGCCCCGGCGACGATCGCGTCGCGCACCTGCGCCTGCGAGAGCGGCTTGTCCGCCGGCGCGGCGACGACGAGATTTTCGAAGTTGGCGATCGGATCATTGGCGCACGCGGGTTTCGCGGCGATAACCAGGCAGAGGCTTGCGAAGGCCAGCGCTTTTGCGGCCATGGCTCTCAATCGACCTTGTAGGACACGAGCTCGAGCTCGAAGTCTGGCTCGATCGGCGGGTTGAAGCCGACGATGGTGCGGCTCAGGTATTTCACCGCGCGCCGGGCTTCGGGCGCGTACCACACCGTCAGGGTTCGGCCGCCGGCGCCGCCGCCGGAGCCCGCGAAGGTCGCGCGCCACGACTGCTCGATGACGATCTTGCTCGCGACGAACGTGCCGGCGGGGACGCGCACAGTTTCCCTGCCGACGATCCTGCCTTTCGCCTCGCAGAGATGCCGGCTGCCGCAAGCCGAGCCGTCGATCTGCACCCGGCCCACCGATCCTACGGTCGGCACGCCGGCGAAAAGCGGGAAATAGGGCGAGAACACCGCCACGCCTTGCGCGAGGAGCTGGCTGCCCTTCGCATGCGTCGATAGGAGCGGCGGCGTGGCGCCGTCGAGGGCGGCTTGGTCGACCACTTCCACCCCGGACGCCGACGCGACCGTCACAACCACGGTGCGCGAGGTCAGCCCGTCGACGCGCTTGGGCTCGCGCAGCCGGTAGGTCCAGGTGTCGCCGGCCTTAGGCATTTCCCACGCCGCCACCTTAGGCGGTGGTGGCGGTGGCGGCGACGACTGCGGCGCCGCGCCGGAGCCGAGCGCGGCAAGCCGCCCCCTGGCGAGGACGGCGAAGCCTCCCTTGGGATAGCGATCGAGATAGGCCTGCAGCTCCGCGGCGCTCCGGCTGTCGCGCACGCTCTCCCAGAACGAGATTTCCGCGGCATCGGCGCCGAGTGCGGGCGAGCCGACGGCCGCCAGCAGGCAGAGCACCGCTATGAACCGCGCCACTTCCCCCATGCCAATTCCTCCGCCGGCGAGGATACGTCGCACTCGCGGCGGCCGACAATGGGAATATTTACCTCGCCGACAGGGAGGTCTGGAAAGCTACTTGAGCCGGTAGCTCACAAGCTCGAGGTCAAAGTCGGGCTCGACAGGCGGAAGCTCGCCTATCGTGCGGCGGCTGGAAAACTTCACCGCTCGCTTGATCGCTGGCGCGTACCAGATCATCAAGACGCGTCCGCCGGTCATCAGTCCCGCCTGGCGGGAGTCGCCGCTGCTGAGGTTCGACCGCCAGGATTGCCGGACGGCGATCCTGGTTGTACTGAATCTACCGGCCGCAACGGTGATGGTTTCACCGCTGGTGATTGTGGCGCTCGCCTCGCACGTATAAGCGGTATTGCAGGGCGGATCGAGGATCTCTACCCGCCCGAGCTGCGCTTTGGCGAGAATGGGCTCGTAGACCGCGAGGTAAGGGGAGTAGACCGACACCCCTTGCGAGACGAGATAGCCCCCTTTGCCGTGCTTGGTATTGTTCTGCTCCCGACCGTCGATCGAAAGCTGCTCGACGATGTCCGTGTCGGATATCGCTCCAACCGTGAAGGCATACATGGTTGCGGACGGCTTGCTGCCCGGAAGCTCGCCAAATCGATAGGGATAGGTAAGGCGATACGTCCAACTGTCGCCCGGTTGGGGCGGGCCCGCGGTCGCCGGCACTGGTTGCACAGCGCTACCGCGCGGCGGCGAAGTGCTCAGCGCGGCAAGACGGACCTTCGCCAAGCCGGCGAAGCGGCCGTTCGGGTACTGGTCGAGGTACGCCTGGAGTTCCGCCGGATTCTTGCTGTCGCGCACGCTCTCCCAGAACGGCACCTCGCTGGCGTCGCCGCTGGTCGCCGGCGCGGCCCCCGCCGCTCGCGGGGCCGGGGCAAGAGCGGCCGCCGCAGACGAATCGCGCCAATCGCTCATGATCCGATTCACCATGTTGCGGACCTGCACATTGCTCGTTTCGGCGAAGACACCCTCGATCGCCCGGCTCGACTCGCTGTAGGAGCGCTCGTCGCCTAAGGCGTTGCCGGTCATCAGATCGAAAAACCGCACGCTCACGTTGAGATGTGCGTTACCCGCCATCAAGCCGCCGCCGGGCCCATAGCGACGGCCCGGCGACACGAAACGGAAGGAATTGATGGTCACCCCGACGAGGGTGCCGGGCTGGCCCGTTGCAATGGGCTCGCGTTCCTGTACCGTCAGCAGGCGAGCGCCGACCGCTTGAACCGCGTCGGGCGCCTGTTTTTCCCATTCCGCTACGAGAGCGGTCCAGGCTCGCCCGCGTCGGACTCCGGCGCTACCCCAAACGCTCATGACGAGGTCGTTGGATGTTTCGCGTCGCCCCGGATTGGGCGCTTCGCTGGCAGTTGTGGGCGCTGGCGGCGCGGGCGCGACCAGGGCGAGTGCTGCACGAGGAGGTCGCGCTACGACTACCGCCGATGGGTTGCCGTCCACGGTCGCCAGCGCCGAGTCGATGCGAAAGATCAGGTCCTTGACCCACCTGTTGTAGTTCGGATGGATGCTCGGCCCCGCGGCGTCGTAGCTCAGATTCTCGCTGCTGCGGTAGGTTACCGAGTAGTGCTCGGGGCTATAGGTGATGCCGACCTCAGCGTCGTGCTTTCCGCGCACGCGGAGCTTGGCGACAAGCTGTCCCGGCCCGCTTTCAACGACCTGCCAGTTGCGCATCCTGCCCGCGGCGATGATGGCTTCGCGGACCTGGGAGGCGGACGGTGTGTTGCCGCGTGTCTTTACCGGCAGGTCGCGGAAATCGACGACGGGTTCTGAAAACGCCGCGAAGGCGCTGGTCGCCAGGAGCGACAGGGTCAGCGCAGCCAGCTGGCGGATAGACATGCGATTTCCTCCCCCGCGGAGGATACGACTGCTTCAGTCCGCCTTCAATCCCGCCTTGCGGATGACGTCGCCCCACTTGGCGATCTCGGCCTGGATGTAGGTCGCGAACTCCTCCGGGGTGCTGGTCACCGGGTCGGTGCCGATGCCGGCGAGGCGCTCCTTCATCTCCGGCGAGTGCATCGCCTTCACGAGCTCCGTGTTCAGGCGGGCGACGATCGGCCGCGGCGTGCCCGCGGGGGCGAGGATGCCGTACCAGGTGGTGACCTCGAAGTTGGGCAGGCCGGCCTCCGCGACGGTCGGCACCTCGGGCAGGGCGGGAAGGCGCTGCGGCGCGATCACGGCGAGGGCGCGCAGCTTGCCCGACTTCACGTGCGGCGCCGCCGCTGGCACGCCGATGACGACGAGGTCGATGCGCCCGGCGATCACGTCCTGCATGGCGAGGTTCACGCCCTTGTAGGGAACGTGCGTGAGCTTCGTGCCGGCGAGGATGTTGAACAGCTCGCCGGCGAGGTGGTTCGAGGTGCCGCTGCCGCCGGAGCCGAAGTTCATGGCCTCGGGCTTCGCTTTCGCGGCGGCGATGAAGTCGCGCAGCGTCGCGGGATGCGCGGCCTGCGTGACGACCACGTTCGGCACCGTCGCCACGAGGCTGATCGGCGCCAGGTCCTTGACCGGGTCGTAGTTGAGCTTCGTGTAGAGCGTCGGGCTGATCGCGAGCGACGGCGCGACGAGGACGATCGTGTAGCCGTCGGGCGCGGATTTCGCCGCGGCTTCCGCGCCCACATTGCCGCCGGCGCCGCCGCGGTTCTCGGTCACCACCGGCTGGCCGAGCTGCGCGCTCAGGCGATCCGAGATCAGCCGGCCGAGGATGTCGGTCGGGCCGCCAGGCGGGAAGGGCAGGATGAAGCGCACCGGCTTGCTGGGATAGGCCTCCTGCGCGAGAAGGGTGGTGGAAACCAGCGCCAGCAGAACCGCGATCCGTCTCATCGTTTCCTCCGGTAGCTCCTGCCGAGGGCGCGCCAGCCGAGCCGGTGCTCGACCCCGGCCTGCGCCAGTACCCAGGCAACGAAAGTATTGCTGTTCGGGCCCGGCCAGGGAAAGTAGCGGGCGCAAAACGGGTAGTCGCTGCCGCAGCGCGAGAGCACCGCTGCGATGCGGCGCGCTTCCTCGCCGTGCCACTGGGTGGCGAGGTGGCTAGGCCCGCCGCCGACATTGGCCTCGGGCGCTTTCAGGTCGCGGTGCAGGTGGCCGACGCTGTGCCCGCCGGCATCGGCGGTCTGCCAGATTTCCCAGCGATGACGGCCGGTATCATCGGCGACGACGAACCAGTAATGGACGGCGAGAAAGCCGATGAAGGGCAGGCCGGCATAGCGCAGCTCGACGATGGTCAACGCTTGGGCGGCGGCAGGGCCGAGGTCTGGACGATCTCCATGCCTTCGGGCGGCCTGACCCAGGGATGCGCGGAGCGGAACCAGCCGAAGCGCTGCGGCTGGACGGATTTCGGCTCGTCGAGGGTGCCGACGCCGATGGCGCGCATGCCGGGCATCGCTTCCACCGTCCAGGTGACCTGCGTACCGCACTTGGGACAGAACTCGAAGCGCAGCCAGCGGCCGCTCTCGTCGGAACGGTGCTCGTAAGTCGTCAGCTCGCCGCGCAGGATCTTCACCTGGTCAGCGTTGAAGTAGGCGCCGAAGCCGAAGGCGCTGCCTGTGCGCCGCTGGCAGCCGGTGCAGTTGCACACCGAGTTGCGTACCGGCTCGCCTTCGACGCGGTAGCGCACGGCGCCGCAAAGACAGCCGCCTTCCCTCATCCCTGCCATACGCCGTATCCCTTCTCCCGCAGCGCGATCGCGAGCTCGACTTCCATGTCCCTCGCCGCATCGTACGGCATCGGGTTGTAGACCTCATAGAGCTTCGGCAGCAGGCGCTCGCCGTAGAGCTCGACGAAGCGGTTCGCCTGGATGCCGGCCTTGTGCTTGTCGAAGCGCACGTCGGGGGAGAGGCCCGTCATGCCGACGTAGACGCAGGGCTTGGTGACGTCGTGGTCCGGGTTGCTCTTGCGGAACTTGCGGTGGTTCCAGACCTTCGGCGAAAGCTCGACCACGTAGACGCTGTAGTGGTGCCGCCGCCGGGCCATCAGCCCTTCTGGTTCCAGTGAAAGCGGTGCAGCAGCCGGTGCAGCATCGGCGCAAGCACGACGCCGACCGTGATGAGGAACACCAGCCCGGCATAGAGCGCATAGCAGCCCGCGAACAGCTTGCCGCCGTCTGTCTTCGGAGCGTCGACCGGGCCCATGCCGCCGAGCAGCATCGCGCTGTTGAGGAAGGCGTCGCGCCAGGGCAGGTGCTCGAAATACATATAGCCCGCCATGCCGATGCCGGTCGAGGCGAGCACGATCAGAAGGGCGGCGGCGGCATGCAGCGATAGCCGGCGCAGGAACAGGCGGCCCGGCAGCAACTGGTCAGCGCGATGCTCGTACATGCCGGAAGCAGTCCTTTGCGTGATCGTTCGCCATGCCGACCGCCTGCATGTAGGCATAACAGATCGTCGAGCCGACGAACTTGAAGCCGTGCTTGAGCAGGTCCTTGCTGAGCGCGTCCGATTCCGCCGTCTTGACCGGAACCTTGTTTCCCTTCAGCACGATCGGCTTGCCGCCGACGAAGCGCCAGACGTAGGCATCGAAGCTGCCGAATTCCTTCTGCACGGCGAGGAAAGCGACTGCGTTGGTCTTCGCCGACTGGATCTTCAGCCGGTTCCTGACGATGCCCTCGTCGTGCATCAAGGACTGGAGTTTTTTCGGCGAGTAGCGGGAAACCTGCTGCGGATCGAAGCCCGTGAATGCCTTGCGGTAGTTCTCGCGCTTGCGCAGGATCGTCTCCCACGAAAGACCGGCCTGCGCTCCCTCGAGGATCAGGAACTCGAACAGGACGCGGTCGTCGTGCACCGGCACTCCCCATTCCCGGTCGTGGTAGGCGATGCCGAGAGGCGTGCTCGCCCAGCGGCAGCGCCGGCGCTCTAGCAACCGCGGCCTTTCGCGTCGCCGCCGAAGAACGGCTGCTGCAGGCACTGCTCGTCGTATTGCGGGCCTTTGTCGACCAGGCTGAAGAGCACGGTGCGCAGAGCGCCGTCGGGCTCGGCCTCGACCACGTAGGTGTTGCCGGCCTGGACGTTGGCGCGCACCTGGCCGACGCGCGTCACGTTCTGGGGGCCGGACCAGCGCACGGTGATCTGGTGCTCGCCCGACGCGACATAGACATGCGAGACCTTGCCGATCTCGACACCGTCGATCGCCTCGACGCGCACGTCGCCCGGGCTCCAGGCGCGCACCACCGCGGCGCTCGATTTGGCGAGGGTCGAGGGGATGCGCGGCGGCTCGCTCGCGCATCCGGCGAGCAGCAAAGCGAGCATCGCAACGGCGCGCTTCATCCTTCGGCGCGCGCCAGCAGCTTCTCGAAGCGCCGATCCGGCACCAGCCAGATGAGCGCCACCACCACATAGACCGCGCAGGCGCTGAGCGGATGGAGGAAGGCGAGGAAGAGGGCGGCGACGTAGAGCGCGAGTGAAATCCATCCCTTTGAGTCCTTTCCGAGGGCTTTGGCGAGGAGCGAGTCGGCGCCGTGGACGGCGAGCAACGCCCGCACGAGGATCGTGTAGGCGCACGCGGCGCCGAAGAGCACGAAGCCATAGCCGGCCACCGGCACCGCCTGGAAGTGGTTCTCGCCCATCCAGCCGGTGACGAACGGCACGAGCGAGAGCCAGAAAAGCAGGTGCAGGTTCGCCCACAGCACCGCGCCGTTGACGTGCTTTACCGCGTGGAACATGTGATGGTGGTTGCTCCAGTAGATGCCGACGAAGATGAAGCTCAGCACGTAGGTGAGGAAGACCGGCAGCAACGGCTTGAGCGTTTCCACCTCGATGCCGTGCGGCACCTTCATCTCCAGCACCATGATGGTGATGATGACGGCGATCACGCCGTCGCTGAACGCCTCGAGCCTGCCCTTGTGCACGCGCGGATTATGCCTTGCGCGCGAGGAAGACTGTGATGGTGCCCTTGCCGTCGAAGCTGCGGGTATAGGCGTAGCGCACGCCGGCGTCGGCGAGGCGGCCGGAGATCCGCTGCAGCACGCCGCTGCGCGCGCCGCCGCCCTGCGCCGGCCATGTCGCGTCGTCCTCGGGCGCCCCTTCGCCCATCACGGTCAGCGCGACGTACTCGCCGGGCGCCGGGCCGCGCCCCTCGTCATCGAAATCGTCCGCGGCGACGACGACATTGGAGGCGTTGAGGGTCAGCTCCTCGAGGCGTCCGCCGAGCGCGAGCCGCGCCGCGATCATCTCGCCGAGGAGCGGGATGAGCGCCGTGTCCTCGGTGTCCGCCTCCCAGAGCTCCGGCGGACGCTCGACGCGCATGAAGCCGTGCGCGCGCAGGAGAGCCTCGAGCTTCATGTCAGCGGTCGAGGGCGTTGTACGCGACCGGCGTGAGGACGAGGAGCAGCAGCAGCGTCACCGCGGCTTTGAATGAAACCGTCATGAGCAGAAGCAGCGGCACGACCAGAAACACTGCCGCAAGCACCCGGAGGACGACCGGCAGGGCAACGAGGAAGGTCTTGGGATCCGGCGGATGCCCGAGTGACCGCGCCTCGACCCAGGTGAAGAACACGTAGAGCTGGACGAAGAGGCTGCCGAGCAGGATCACCGGCGCGAGCAGCATGGCGACCAGCACGAGCAGGCGATGCGTGCCGCCGACGGCGATGACCGACGCAGCGGTCGTCGCGACGCTGAAGAGCAGGAACACCGCCAGCGCCGGGACGACGAGACGCAGCCGATCGCGTACGTGCAGCCGGAATTTCGCGCCTTTCTGAAAGCGCTGGATTAGGCCCTGGGTCTCGGCGAAGAGGTCCATCGAACCAGCATACGGAATCCCGGCATCGCGCCGGAGGCACTATTACCGCAGCAGCTTGAACTCCCCGCCGCGCTCGAGCGCCGCGCGATACGCCTCGCGAGCGTGGATGCGCGCCAGAAATTCCGTCAGTTTCGGCTTGCTCGCATCGAGTCCCGCCCGCGCCGACGCGGCTTCCAGCGGAAAGCTCATCTGGATGTCGGCAGCGGTGAACTCGGCGCCGGCGAACCAGGTCGAGCGATTGAGCTCCGATTCCATGTAATCGAGCTGGCGCGAGATGTTCGGCTGCACGAATCCTTCCTGCACCCGGTTGGCGATCGCGCGGGCGATTGGCCGGACGAAGAACGGCGCCCCCTTCGCCATGCGGCCGAGCACCAGCTTCATCACCAGCGGCGGCATCGCCGAGCCTTCGGCGAAATGCATCCAGTAGAGATAGCGCAGCTTTTCCGGCGTCCCCGCGCGCGGCATCAGCCTGCCGCGGCCGTATTTCTCCAGCACGTACTCCATGATCGCGCCCGACTCCGCCAGCGTCACTTCGCCGTCGGTAATGACCGGCGACTTGCCCAGCGGATGCACCTGCCGCAGCTCCGGCGGCGCGAGCATCGTCTTCGCGTCGCGCTCATAGCGCTTGATGTCGTACAGGACTCCGAGCTCCTCCAGGAGCCAGAGTAGGCGCTGCGAGCGGGAGTTGTTGAGGTGGTGGACGATGATCATTGCGAAGCCGTCGTAGCGTCTCTGTGCGCGACGGTGTTGAAACCCCAAGCATTGAGGAGGAGCAGGACGCTTAGGCCGATTAAGACCCCCGCAGTTTCCCCCGCGTACTTTGCAGAGGAGCGCATCGACGCAACGAAAAGTTCGTCTTGGGATCTATTGCAGCTCACCGCTGTATCCCTGAGCTTGTCGTACATTCGCTGCTCATAAAATGCATTCGGTACTAAATCTGGCGTCCCCGAATGCTCGGCTGCAATCCTGTTCGCGTTAGAGCTCGCCCAGAAGTAGATCGCAGAAGCGAGCAAAAGCAGCACGCTAAAAACGATATTAACTAGCACCAAGTTTCGAATGCTGATTGTCTTCATATGGCGGCATACCCTACGCAAGGAATCCACTTAGAGCAATTCTGGGCTTCAGCGTTTTGTCTTTCCATCCAATCACAGACCTAGATACGCTTGGCGCACGCGGTCGTTGTGGAGGAGCTCCTGGCCGGAGCCGCTCATGACGATGCGGCCGTTCTCGAGCACATAGGCGCGGCTCGAGATCTTGAGGGAGAGGGCGACGTTCTGCTCTACCAGGAGGATGGTGAGGCCGCGCTTGTTGAGGAGGCGGATGGTGTGGAGCACCTCCTGCACTACGAGCGGGGCGAGGCCGAGGGAGGGCTCGTCGAACATGATGAGCTCGGGATTGCCCATGAGGCAGCGGCCGATGGCGAGCATCTGCTGCTCGCCGCCGGAGAGGGTGCCGGCGAGCTGGTCGCGGCGCTCGCCGAGGCGCGGAAACATGGTGAAGACATCGTCGAGGGTTCGCTTCGCGCTGGAGCGCGCCCGCGGCAGGAGGCCGCCGACCTCGAGGTTCTCGAGCACGCTCAGGCTCGGGAAGACCTGGCGGCCCTCGGCGACCTGGCCGATGCCGAGGTTGCAGGTTGCATACGATTCCAGCCGATGGATCGGATTGTTCTTGAAGAGGATCTCGCCGCCACGCGAGGGCTCGATGCCAGCGATGGTGCGGATGAGCGAGGTCTTGCCGGCGCCGTTCGCACCGACGATGGCGACGATCGCGCCTTGCGGCACTTCAAGCGAGACGTCGGAAAGCGCCTGCGCGTCGCCGTAGTAGAGATCGAGGTTGCGGACGGAAAGCATCAGACTTCCGTCTCCTCGCCGAGGTAGCACTCCAGGACCGCCGGGTCGCGCACCACATGCTCGGGCGAGCCGCGCGCGATCACCTCGCCGTGGTGCAGGACGACGATCTGGCCCGCGAGCGCCATCACGGCGCGCATCACGTGCTCGATGAGGAGGATGCTCAGGCCCTCGGCGCGGTTGATCTCGCGGAACACGGCGACGAGCTGGTCGCACTCGGTCGGCCGCAGGCCCGCCATGACTTCGTCGAGGAGCAAGAGGCGGGGGCGCGTGGCAAGCGCGCGCGCGACTTCGAGGCGCTTGCGGTCGGGCAGGGTGAGAGACGAGGCGGGCAGGTCGCGCTTGGGACCCAGGCCAAGCTTTTCGAGGATAGAAGCGGAAAGGCTTCTCGCGCCCGAGCTTGTTTTTTCCCTTAGAAAGGCCCCGACCATCACGTTGTCCAGAACGGAGAGCCCGGCGAACGGCTTGACGATCTGGAAGGTGCGGCCGATGCCGGCGGCGCAGATCTGGTCTGCTCGCAATCCGTGGATGGGTTTCTGTTGAAAGAGGATGGATCCGGTGTCGGGTGCAAATACGCCGGCCACCATGTTGAAGATGGTTGTCTTGCCGGCGCCGTTCGGGCCGATCAGGCCGACGATGGCGCCTTCCTCGACCGAGAACGAAGCCTCGTTCACGGCCTTCAGGCCGCGGAACGATTTGGAGATGCGGGTCGCTTCGAGGATCACAGCCGCAGCCTCTTCGCCAGCGCCGGCCAGATGCCGTTGGGCAGGAACATGATCACGGCGAGGAGCACCACGCCGTAGAAGATCTGCTTGATGCCGGGGACCTCCCAGCCGAGCGCGGCGAGGATCTCGGTCAGCCCATCGGAGAGCACCGTCAGTACCACCGCGCCGAGGATCGGGCCGAAAAGGGTGCCGACGCCGCCGATCACCGGCCCGAGGATGATCTCGATCGAGCGGCCGATGTTGAACACCTGCTCGGGGAAGAGGTTGTTGTAGTAGAAGGCGTAGAACACGCCCGAGACCGAGGTCATCGCCGCCGAGAGCGCCACCGCGACCATCTTCCAGCGGAAGGTGTTGATGCCGAGGGCCTGCGCGGCTTCTTCGTTCTCGCGAATCGCCTGCCAGTAGTAGCCGGCTTTTGATTTCAGGAGCCATGCGCACAAGGCAAGCGCAGCGGCCGTGAGGAACAGGATGGTGTAGTAGTACATGAGCGGCGGGCCGCGGAAGTTGAAGACGTCCCAGGTGTCGCGCTGCGCGACCTTGAGGAAGAGGCCCCCCGGGCCGCCGAGCCAGTCGAGATGGTCGAAGCCGATGCGCGTGAACTCGGCGAAGGCGATCGTCAGCAGCGCGAAATACACGCCCGAGATGCCGAAGCGGAAGGCGAGGAAGCCGATGACGACGCCGAGCAAGGCGCACAGCGCCATCGCCACCCACAGGCCAGCCCAGGGGCCGATGCCCCAGTGGTAGAAGATGCCCCCCGCCACATAGCCGCCGACGCCGACGTAGAGCGCATGCCCGAGCGAGAGCTGGCCGGCGAAGCCCATCATCACGTTCCAGGCCTGGCCGGTATAGGCGAAGTAGAGGATGAGCGTCGCGACCGAGAGCCCGTAGTTGCCCACGAATGCGGGAAGGGCGATCAGTAGTGCCGCTACAACCGCGAGCGCTGCGCTTGCCCTGGTCATCGCTTGCCTAACAAACCCTGGGGACGCAACAACAGCACCACGATCAGCAGGCCGAAGCTGAACATGCTTTTCGCCGAGGGCGCGATGAACAGGCCGGCGAGCGCCTCCGAGACGCCGATCAGCACCCCGCCCAGCAGCGCGCCGCCCATCGATCCCAGGCCGCCGACGATGACGATGACGAAGGCGAGCAGCGTGTAGTAGGGGCCGAGCGGCGGTGTGACGTCGACGAGCAGCACCATGACGCAGCCGGCGATCGCGACGCAGATGCTGCCGAGGCCGAAGGTGAGCGCGTAGTACTTCTTGACGTTCAGGCCGACGACCTTGGCGCCGAGATAGTTGTCGGCGCAAGCACGGATCGCTTTTCCTGTCAGGGAATACCTGAAGAAAAGAAAAAGACCGGTCGCGGTCAGGAGCGCCGCGCCAGCCGCGTACAGACGAGCCTTGTCGACCAGGATCTTGCCGATCTCGAAGGAATCGAGCTGGTAATCGACCTGCACGTTGCGCGCGTCGGGGCCGAAGATCATCAGCAGCGCGTTGACGAGGATGATCGCCACCGCCACCAGCAGCATGAACTGCGAGTGCTCCGGGCGGGTGATGAACGGGTTGATGAGCCCCGCCTGCAGCAGGTAGCCGAAGACGAAGAACGCCGCCGCCACCGGCAGCGCGACGATGAAGGGGTCGAGCTTGAGCGTGGCGAACAGCACCGTCGCGGCGTACATCGCCACCGTCATCAGCTCGCCGTGCGCGAAGTTGACCACTCGCACCACGCCGAAGATGACCGACAGGCCGAGCGCCATCAGCCCGTAGACGAGGCCGGTGAGCAGCCCGGCGATGAGCACGTTGACGACCAGGTCGAAGCTCATCTCAGGTCAGTTCCGGAAGCTCGCTGCGGAACGGCTCGCCGATGCCCGAGGCCAGGCGTGGCTCGGCGAGAGCTCCGTCAGCCTGATCGCCTGCACGCCGACGAAGGCCTGTACGCCGGCGAGCGCCAGCAGCGCCACCGCCGAAAAAAACAGCGTCACGTAGGCCGCGGTCGGGTTCACGCCGATGATCGAGAACGAGGAGCCGACGAGGAGCAGGCAGGCGACCGAGAGGCCGCGCAGGATGTTGCGCCGCCGGCGGTGGCGCGGGCAGATGCCGAGCTCGAGCTTGAGCGACTTGCGGATGAACATGTTGACGACGACGAGCACGATCACCAGCGGCCAGAATGCCATCAGCAGCGGCCGCAGCACCCACATGCCGAGGGCGATCACGACGACCACGATCGCCAGCGTCCAGACCCGCCAGGCCGTTGGCGTCCAGTAAAGCTTGCGCTTGACGCGGCCGCTGTGCGCGGGCTCGTTGCAGATCACGCAGCGGTCGGGGAGCGCCGCTGCCCGGTCCATCCGCACCAGGCGGCCGCTGCGCCACAGGCCCGCCTGCGGCGCGAGCTCTACGCTCGCCTTCGGCGGCGCGTAGGGGTTCAGGCCTTTTTGTAACCCGGGACCGGAAAGACGGGCTTGGCCGTCGCCGCGCTGGTGGGCAACACGACGGTCGGCAGCAGGTTCAGGTTCTGCACGCAGGCGGAGCCGATACCCTCGACCTGCCCCTTCTCGTTGAACTTGATCGGGCCGCCCAGCATCATCTTCTCGCTGATGTTGGTCTGGCGGATCGCGTCGGCGAGGGTCTTGGGATCGGTGCTGCGCGAGCGCTTGTAGGCGTCGGCGGCGATCAGGATCGCCTCGAAGGTGAAGCCCGCGTTCAGGCCGTGGAACACCAGCTTGTCCTTGGGGTTCTGCTTCAGGAACGCCTTCTCGACGACCTGCGTCAGCTTCGCCTTCGGGTTGTACCAGGGCACGTTGGAGATCGAGTGCTCGGAGAGCTTGCCGAGGGTCTTGTAGTACTGCTCCTCGTACATGCCGGGGGAGCCGGGGCTGACGATGCCCATCGGGTTCCAGCGCTGCTTCACCATCTCGCGGCGCAAGATGATGGCGTCGTTCAGGCGGCACACCAGCATCAGGAAGTCGGCGTTCGCCGCCTTGGCCTTCGAGACCTCGACGGTCAGGTCCTTCGCCGCCGGATCGTAGGAGATGGTGTCGACGATCTTGAACGGCAGCTGCGTGAGGCGCGGCATGAAGGCGCCGATGCCTTTCGCCATCGCCTGTCCGAAAGTGTCGTTGACGTGCATGAACACGGCGGTGCGCGGGACGGTATTGGTCGCCTGGAACAGCTCGCCCATCAGCGCGAGGCCGTTGCGCACGATGTCGCCGGCGGTCTGGAAGTTGCGGAACACGTACTTGTAGCCCTGCTCGGTGATCAGCGGCGCGGCGGCGATGTTGATCACGAACGGCACGCCGCGCTGCTCGGCCACCTGCGCGATCGCCGAGGCGGCGCCCGAGTCGAATGGCCCGACCAGCACGTTGGCGCCTTCCTGGATCAGGCGCTCGGCACGCGTGCGCGCGGTGTCGACGTTGGATTCGAAGTCGGCGTTCATCAGCTCGATGTCGACGCCGAGCATCTCCTTGATCACGCCGGGCGCGAGGTCGGCGCCTTTCTGGCACGACTGGCCGATGAAGCCGAGGTAGCCCGAGCGCGGCAGGATGATGCCGATCTTCAGCTTCTGCGCCTGCGCTCTGACCAGGCCTGGAAATCCGCTCGCAACTGCCGCGGCGGCGAGCGCCGTGGTGAACTGACGCCGTTTCATGTTTTTCCCTCCTCCTTGGTCCGGTATTCTAAGCGACCGATGAGGCGCTATCGCAAGGTGACGCTCGGCCCGACCGAGGCGAAAGTCGAGCGCAAGGCCGGCGGTATAGTGCACCTGCGCTCGCCGCACGCGCTCGGGCCGTATCCCGTCAAGCTCACCGAGCGGCTCGAGCACTGGGCGCGCGTCGCGCCCGATCGTGTTCTCTTCGCCCAGCGCTCGGGATCTTCTTGGCGTGTTCTTTCGTTTAAGGACGCTCTTGCCAGGGCCCGCAGGGTCGGCGCAGCGCTCCTCGCGAAGGGACTGAGCGCCGATCGCCCGCTGGTCGTCCTCTCGGGCAACGACCTCGAGCACGCGCTGTTGCATCTGGGCAGCATGTACGCGGGAATTCCGTACGCGCCGGTCTCGCCGGCGTATTCGCTGCTCTCGACCGATTTCGCCAAGCTGCGCTCGATCGTCGAGCTGCTCACGCCCGGCCTGGTTTACGCATCGAGCAAGGAGCAGTACGGCAAGGCGATTCAAACGGTGGTGGGCGACATCGAGGTCACCCATTCCGTGCCGGAAAGCGAGCCCGGCGCGGCGCTCGAGAAGGCGCACGCGCAGGTCGGCCCCGACACCATCGCCAAGTTCCTCTTCACCTCGGGCTCGACCGGCGTGCCCAAGGCGGTGATCAATACGCAGCGCATGTGGTGCTCGAACCAGGCGATGATCGCGGCGATGTTCGCGTATTTCCGCGACGAGCCGCCGGTGATCGTCGACTGGGCGCCGTGGCACCACACCGCGGCGGGCAACCACGACTTCGGCCTCGCGCTCTACAACGGCGGCTCCTACTACATCGATGAGGGCAAGCCGATGCCCGGCGCGATCGAGGCGACGGTGCGAAACCTGAAGGAGATCGCACCCAACTGGTACTTCAACGTGCCCAAGGGCTATGAAGCCTTGCTGCCCTACCTGCGCAGCGATGCCCAGCTGAGAGAGAACTTCTTCAGCAACCTGAAGGTGCTCTGGTTCGCGGGCGCCGGAATCGCGCAGCACGTCTTCGACGAGATCAAGTCGCTCGCGCGCGAGACCTGCGGCGAGGACATCCTTTTTCTCACCGGCCTGGGCTCGACCGAGACCGCGCCCTATACCATGGGGCGGATGTGGGAGACCGAGGATGCAACGAACATGGGCGTGCCGCCGCCGGGCGTGGAAATCAAGCTCGTGCCGATCGAGGGTAAATACGAGGCCCGGATCAAAGGCCCGCACATCACGCCGGGCTATTGGAGACAAGCGGAGTTGACGGCGCAGGCCTTCGACGAGGAGGGCTACTACCGCCTGGGCGACAGCTTCGCCTTCGCCGACGGCGATCCGGCGAAAGGCCTGCTCTTCCGCGGCCGTATCGCCGAGGACTTCAAGCTCTCCTCCGGCACCTGGGTCAACGTCGGCCCGTTGCGCGCGAAGTTCATCACGCACTTCGCGCCCTATGTGCGCGACGTCGTCATCGCCGGCGAAGGACGCGACGAGCTGGCTGCCCTGGTCTTTCCTGCCGTGCCTTTCCCTCCCGGTAAATTCGCATCCCTGCTGAAAACCCTGGAAAGCACGGGCAGCTCCAACCGGATCGTCCGCGCCGTGGTGCTGGAAGAGCCGCCGTCGCTCGACGCCGGCGAGGTCACCGACAAGGGCAGCATCAACCAGAAGGCGGTGCTGCAGCGCCGGCGCGGCGTGGTGGAGAAGCTCTATGGATCTTGACGCGCTGGTCGCGATCGACGTCCACACCCACGCGTGGAAATCCGCCCTCGCGGTGGACGACGCGCCGAGCGAGTCGCAGGAGGCGATGGGCCGCTACTTCCGCTATCAGCCGCAGCACAGCACGGTGCCGGAGATGGCGGCGTACTACCGCAAGCTGAAGATGGCCTTCGTCGTCTTCACGGTCGATTCTCCCAAGGAGAAAAGAAAGATCACCAACGAGGAGATCGCCGAGCTCGCGCACCAGAACGCCGACGTGGCGATTCCCTTCGCCAGCATCGACCCTCACCGGGGCGCGGAAGGCGTGGCCGCGGCGAAACGATTGATCAAGGACTACAAGGTCAAGGGCTTCAAGTTCCATCCGTCGGTGCAGGATTTTTTCCCCAACGATCGGATCGCGTACCCGCTCTACGAAGCGATCGCCGAGGCGAAGCTGCCGGCGCTTTTCCATACCGGCCAGACCGGCGTCGGCGCCGGCACGCCGGGCGGCGGCGGCATCCGCCTGAAGTATTCCAACCCGATGCTGCTCGACGACGTGGCCGCCGATTTCCCGGACATGCCGATCGTGCTCGCGCACCCGTCGTTTCCCTGGCAGGAGGAGGCGCTCTCGGTGGCGACGCACAAGCCGCAGGTCTACATCGACCTCTCCGGCTGGTCGCCGAAGTACTTCCCGCCGATCCTGGTGCAGTACGCGAACACGCTGCTCAAGGACAAGATCCTCTTCGGCTCCGACTATCCGGTGATGACGCCGGAGCGCTGGATCGAGGATTTCGATAAGCTCGCGATCAAGCCCGAAGTCCGGCCGCTGATCATGAAAATGAACGCGGCCAGGCTGCTCAAGCTCTAAGGTTCATGCCCGTCCTCCAGGAAATCCGCGAAGGCCGCGTGCCGGTCGAGGTCTATACGGCCGAGATCGAGGCTGCGGCGCGCCAGCAGCTCGTCAACATCTCGCAGCTGCCGATCGTGCATCACCACGTCGCGGCGATGCCCGACGTGCATCTGGGTATCGGCGCCACGGTGGGCTCGGTCATTCCGACGAAGGGCGCCATCATCCCCGCGGCAGTCGGCGTCGACATCGGCTGCGGCATGATCGCGACGCGCCTTTCGCTCACTGGCAAGGATGTTGATGAGCGTTCCTTGAAGAAAGTCTTCGATCAGATCTCCCGCGACGTGCCGGTCGGATTCGACCAGCACGACGATGCGGTTGCGGACGTGAAGCCGTTCCAGAAGCGGCTGACGCCCATCCTCGACAGGCACCCGGGCGTGCAGAAGCGGGTGGGCAAGAATTCCGACTGGCGGCGGCAGCTCGGCACGCTGGGCGGCGGCAACCACTTCATCGAGGTCTGCCTCGACGAGTCGCAGGGCGTGTGGGTGATGCTGCACTCGGGCAGCCGCGGCATCGGCAACGCCATCGGCTCGTATTTCATCGAGCTGGCGAAGAAGGACGCGCTGAAGAACAACGTCCATCTGCCGGACCGGGATCTCGCCTGGTTTCCCGAAGGCGCGAACAACTTCGACGACTACGTGGAGGCGGTCGGCTGGGCGCAGGACTACGCGCACGCCAACCGCGCCGAGATGCTCGAGCTCGTCCTCGAGGGCATGCGGCGCCACCTGCCGTCGTTCGAGGCGACGCGCGAGGCGGTGAACTGCCACCACAACTACGTGCAGCGCGAGCGGCACTACGGCGAGGACGTGTGGCTGACGCGCAAAGGCGCGATCCGCGCCGGCAAGGGTGAGCTCGGCATCATCCCCGGCAGCATGGGCGCGCGCAGCTACATCGTGCGCGGCAAGGGCTCGGCCGCGAGCTTCGACTCGTGCGCGCACGGCGCCGGCCGGAAGATGAGCCGCACCGCGGCGCAAAAGAAATTCAGCATCGAGGATTTGAAGGAACAGACCAGCGGCGTCATCTGCCGCAAGGACAAGGGCGTGCTGGACGAGATTCCCGGCGCCTACAAGAACATCGACGAGGTGATGGCCAATCAGGCGGACCTGGTCGAAGTCGTGCACACTCTGAAGCAAGTGCTATGTGTAAAGGGATAAGCCACGGGATAACACGGCGAGAGCTGCTGGCCGCCGGCCTGGCGCTGCCGTTCTCCGGTATCGCCCATGCCCAGCTGACCTGCGGCGAGCTGACGCTGTCGCAGACCGAAGGCCCGTTTTTCAAGCCGAAGTCGCCGGAGCGCACCTCGCTGCTGGAGAAAAACAGCATCGGCGATCGCCTGGTGCTGACCGGCCTGGTGCTGTCGCGGCAATGCAAGCCGGTGGCGCACGCGCTGCTCGACTTCTGGCATTCGGACGACATGGGCGAGTACGACAACCAGGGCTTCAGCTACCGCGGCCACCAGTTCAGCGACTCCGACGGCCGCTTTCGCCTCGAGACCATCGTGCCGGCCCGCTATCCGGGCCGCACGCGCCACATCCACGTCAAGGTGCAGGCGCCGGGCCGCCGGGTGCTCACCACCCAGGTCTACTTCCCCGGCGAACCCGGCAACCGCCGCGACCCGCTTTTCCGCGACGACCTCGCCCTGCGCAAGGTCGGCGGCGAAGGGCGCTTCGACTTCGTGATCGAGGCGTGAGGCTCGCCGTTGCCGCCGTGCTGGCGCTGCTCGCGGGCTGCGCGCCGCCGGGGACGATCAAGGCGTATGAAGGCTCGGCGCGCTCGAGCGACGAGGTCGGGACGGTGCTCACCGAGATGCTCAGCGACACCTTCATCATCACCAACAACGAGATCGTGGCGGTCGACGGCGTGCGCTACGAGAAGGGCGGCTACCGGGCCGAGCTGCTCCCCGGCGTGCATCGCATCGGCCTGACGGGCACGCTGCGCGTCAGCCGGCAGGTGCGGGTCCAGCACTGCACCTTCGACCTCAACGCCGATGCCGGCTGCACCTACCGGCCGTCTATCCCCTCGTATCCGCGGGACGCGCTCGATCAGCCTGCCGATGCACAATGGCGCGTGACGCGAGTCATGACGGTGATCGCCGAATGCCGCGATACCTCGTACGCGCTGCAGCTGCCGATCGACTGCTCGGGACGTCCCTAGCGCCGCCCGTCGTACCAGGCGAAGCATTCGTCCCGGCTGCGCAGCGCCCGCCCGCCGCTCAGAACGATCCTCAGCAGCAAGGCGAAGTGTTCGCGCTTGCTGTAGAGCCGCACTTTGCGGCCGCTGGTGCGCAGGGGATGGCGGTGCAGGATCGCGAGATCGCCCAGGCGCTTCAGCCGCCGCGAGAAATCGATCTCCTCGGACGCGTAGAGCTCGGTGCTGAAGCCGCCGATCTTCCGGAACGCCGCCGCCTGGCAGAAGACGAACGAGCCCGCGGCCCAGCGCATGCTGCGGCTGATCGCGTTCCACACCGCAACCGCCGCGCGAGCGCTGCGGTCGGCCTCGTCGAAGCGAACTGTCGCGCCACCGCCGATGCAGCGTCCGGCGGCGATCGTGTCGGCGAGCTCCCCGAACAGAGCGTGCGACGGGAGGGAATCGGCATCGACGAACACCAGCCAGTCGCCGCTCGCCGCCGCCGCGCCGGCGTTGCGCGCCCGGGAGATCTGGTTCACCGGCTCGAACACCACCCTGGCGCCCGCTGCCTTCGCGATTTCCGGCGTGCGGTCGGTGGAATTGTTGTCACAGACGATCAACTCGGCATCCAGGCCGGTCGTTGCTTCGCGAATGCACGCGAGGGTCGCCCCGAGCAGCTTCTCTTCGTTGAAGGCCGGAACGATGACGGAGATCTTCACGGCTTGGCGAGGAACAGGGCGGCCGCAGCGAACTCTTCCGGCGCCTCCTGCGGCAGGTTATGGCCGATGGCGGCGAGCACGTGGCGCTCGTAGGGACCGCGGAAGAAGCGGGCGTGCTTCTCCGGCGCGGCGGGCGGCGTGACGCCGTCGTCGGCGCCGTGCAGCGCGATGGCGGGCACGGTGATCGGGGGCAGCGCGGCGAGGCGGCGCTCGGTGTCCTCGACCGCGGGATCGCCGGGCGCGAGGCCATAGCGGTGCCGGTAGGAATGAATCGCCACGGCGACGAAATCCGGGTTGTCGAAAGAACGCGCGGTCAGGTCGTAGGTGGCGTCGGTAAAGTGCCAGCTCGGCGACCAGAGCCGCCACAGCAGCTTGGCCATCGCGTGGCGATGCTGCTGCAGGCCGGCGCGGCCGCGCTCGCTGTGGAAATAGTACTGGTACCAGAGGCGCCGCTCGTCCTCCGGTGGCGCGGGCTTCAGGGACGCGGCGATGTCCTGGATGATGTAGCCGGCGCAGCAGACCAGGCCGCGCACCCGCTTCGGCCAGAGCGCGGCGACGATGCAGGCAGAGCGGCTGCCCCAATCGAAGCCCGCCAGCACCGCGCTTTCGATCGAGAGCGCATCCATGAGCGCGATCACGTCGTGCGCGAGCACCGCCTGCTGGCCGGAGCGCGGAGTGTTCGGATAAAGGAAGCGCGTCGGCCCGTAGCCGCGCACGTAGGGAACGATGACGCGGCAACCGGATGCTGCCAGGCTCGCTGCGGCGTCGTCGAAGGCGTGGATGTCGTAGGGAAAACCGTGCAGCAGCAGGACCGGCGTGCCACCGCGCGGCCCGCTTTCCTCATAGGCGACATCGAGCGCGCCAGCCCGGATTCGCGTCAGCATTTTCCTTTGCGTCCGATCAGGGCAATGTTCACACGCGGCTCCACGCGGCAGAGTGTATCTTGCGCGGCAATGAGATCTCTCGCCCTGACAGCCATCGTCGCGCTCGGCGCGGCCGGCGCCGCGCACGCCGATCCCGCCCTGCGCGCCCAGGGGCTGCAGCTCTTCGGCATCCTCAAGCCGCACGTCGACGCGTCGCCGCAGGTCGAGCTCGGCCGGGAGCTGTTCTGGGACGAGCGGGTCTCTCTCGACGGCAAGACCGCATGCGCGAGCTGCCATTTCGCGCGCGACTGGGGCGCCGACCGCCGCCCCTTCTCGACCGATGCGCGCGGCGCGCCGACCTCGCGCCACTCGCCGACGGTGTTCAACGCGATGAGCCTGCCGATGGTCCGCTGGCTGAACGACCGCAAGAGCGGCGCCGATCAAGCGGAGGGATCGCTGACCGGCTCGATGGGCTTCCGGACCAAGGACGAGGGCGTGGCGAAGCTGGACGAGCTCCAGTACCTGCCGAAATTCAAGGCTGCCTTCCCGCAGGACGCGCAGCCGCTCAACCCGGCGAACTACGGGCGCGCGCTCGCCGCGTACCAGGCGACCCTGGTCACGCCGGCGCCGTTCGACCGCTTCCTCGCCGGCGACGACCGCGCGCTCTCCGAGCCGCAGAAGGCCGGCATGCGCCGCTTCATCGCCACCGGCTGCGCCGGCTGCCACAGCGGCCCGCATCTCGGCGGCACGATGCTGCAGAAGTTCGGCGTCAGCAAGGATTACTGGAGCGAAACCGGCTCGGCGAAGCCCGACGCGGGGCGCTTCGCCGTGACCAAGAAAGAGGAGGACCGCTATGTCTTCCGCGTCGCTGTGCTGCGCAACGTGGCAAAGACCGCGCCGTACTTCCACGACGGCTCGGTCGAGCGCCTGGACCGCGCGGTGAAGGTCATGGCGAGCGTGCAGCTCGGCAGGACGCTTTCCGATGCGGAAACCGCGGAGATCGTTTCCTTCCTCGCATCGCTCACCGGCGAGATTCCCGCCAACTACGCGCCCCCCGGCAAGCGGCCCGCGCTCTAGGCCGCGAGGCGGGTGCGCAGGAAGGGCTCGATCTCGTCGGCGGGGCCGGCAGCGGCGAAAAGATCGCCCTGGCCGACGCGGCAGCCGGCATCGGCGAGGAACTCGCGCTGCGAGTGGTTCTCGATGCCCTTGGCGATGACTTCAAAGTCGAGCCCATGGGCGAGGGCGATCAGGGCGCGCGCTAGGCCGGCGCGCTCGGTGTCGCCCGGCACGCCGGCGACCAGGCGCCGGTCGATGCAGACGGCGCTGGCGCGCAGGCGCTGCAGCAGAGGCAGCGAGGCATAGCCGGTGCCGAAATCGTCGACGCCAAGGCGCGCGCCGCAAGCGATGACGCGGGCGAGCGCGCTCTCGATCGGCTCGGACACCTGCCGCATCACCGACTCGGGCACTTCGATCAGTAGCGATCCGGCAGGCAACCGGCTCGCCTCGAGCGCGGCGCGCACGTCGTCGGCGAGGCTCGCCTGGCGAAGCTGGCGTGCGGTGACGTTCACCACCACCGTCATCGGCTGGATGCCGGCGTCGAGCCAACGCCGTCCCTGCATGCAGGCCTCGCGCAGCACCCAGGAGCCGATCGGCACCAGCAGGCCGGTGGCGTCGGCGATCGGCAGGAAGGCCTCGGGCGAGAGGACGCCGTAGCGCGGGTGGCGCCAGCGCAGCAGCGCCTCGGCGCCGACCACCTGGCGCGTGCCGATGTCGATGCGCGGCTGGTAGACGAGGAACAGCTCGCCGCGCTCGATGCCGGCGCGCAGCTCGTCGGCGAGCGCCTGGGCGCTGGCCGCGTCCTCGCTCAGCATGACGGAGAAGAACTGGTAGCCGTTGCGGCCGAGCTCCTTGGCGCGGTACATCGCCGCGTCGGCGAGGCGCAGCAGCGTCGCCACGTCGTCGCCGTCGTGCGGCACGCAGGCGATGCCGATGCTCGCGCCGGAGTCGAGCGTGTGCTCGCCGACGCGGTAGGGCTTGGCGAGCTCGTGCACCAGCTTCTGCGCGACCGCCGCCGCCTCGCGCGGGTCGGCGATGTCCTGCAGCAGTACGCAGAATTCGTCGCCGCCGATGCGCGCGACGAAGTCGTCGCCGCGCACCGTGGCGCGCAGGCGCGCCGAGATGACTTTCAGCAGGCCGTCGCCGACCTCGTGGCCGAGGCTGTCGTTGACCTCCTTGAAGTTGTCGAGGTCGAGGAACAGGAAGGCCGCGTTCTTGTCGTGCCGGCGGGCGTGCGCCACCGCCTCTCGCGCGCGCTCGGCAAACATGGCGCGGTTCGGCAGGCCGGTGAGGGTGTCGTGGTGGGCGAGGAATTCCAGCCGGCGCGCGTCGTTCTGCAACTGCGTCGCGGCGAAGCGCAGGTCTTCCTGCGCGCGCTTCAGCGCCGTGACGTCGTTGGCCAGCATGTAGAAGCCGAGCACCGTCGCCTGATTTGTCCCGTCGCGGGCAAGGTGCGGCACGCACGCGACCTGCAGCGTGCGGCGGCGCCCGCCCTCGGCGGTGGCGAACTCGAACTCGACCGACTCGCCGGCGAGGCAGCGCTCGAGGTTCTGGCGCATGCGCTCATAGGGCTCCTCGCCGAACACCTCGGCGACGGTGCGGCCCTGCATCGCCTCGTGCGCGATGCCGAACCAGTCGTCGTAGGTGCGGTTGCTGAAGCGGTAGCGCTGCTCGCGATCGACGTAGGAAATCAGCGCCGGGACGTTGTTGGCGACGAGGCGCAGCCGCTCTTCGCTCTCGCGCAGGGCCGACTCGGCCGCCATCGCGCGGCGCGCAGCGCGGCGGTTGAGCAGCACCGCAGCGGCGAGCAGCACCGCCGCGCCGACCACCAGCACGTGCATCATCAGCGAAGAGGGCAGGGGCCCGCCGCGCGCGAGCCAGCCCTTGAGCTCCTGGACGATCTCGAAGCCGCCGGCGGCGGCGAGCAGCACCGCGCCGCCGACGATCAGGGCGAGGGGCGCTGCGGGGGCGAGGGCGCGCTTCATGAACCGACTATGATGTTCCCCGCGGCAGGCGAGGGCAATGGACGGCCTGTAGCGGAATCCAGTAATGCGAGGTCAAGTATTCCCTACGTCATCGGTGCGATAATTCGCGCCTTCAAGATCGAACGACTGAAATGACTTACATCGTCACCGAAGACTGCATCAAGTGTAAGCACATGGACTGCGTCGAGGTCTGCCCCGTCGACTGCTTCTACGAGGGCAACAACATGCTCGTCATCCATCCCGACGAGTGCATCGACTGCGGCGTGTGCGAGCCCGAGTGCCCGCCCAAGGCGATCCTGCCCGACTCCGATCCCAAGGCGGAGAAGTG
>JAXDQC010000048.1:0-8645 GCA_034668045.1 Betaproteobacteria bacterium
GCGATGTCGTCGCTCCATTCCCGCATGCCGACGGGACGGCGATCGCTCGACCCGGCGGCGCCGCGCAGGTTCGGGCGCAGGATGCGCCAGTTCGTGAGCCGCGTGCGCGCGACGAAGTCCCACCAGCGCGAGCCATTGCTCGCCAGGCCGTGCAGGAAGACCAGGGTCGGCTTCAAAGGGCCAGCGGGTTGCGCGGCGCGCGCTCTTCCAGGACGTCTTCCATGCGCGCACGGATCGCGCCCTTGATGCGCGGGTGCGTGAGGATGTAGAAGCGCTCCTCCTTCACCGCCGCGACCACGGCGCGTGCGACGTCGTCGGCGGAGAGCTTGCCGGACGACACCGCTTTTTTGAGATGTTCCTTCATCAACTTCACCTGCTCGGATTGCGCCGAGGCGGCGAGCTCTTTCGGGCGGTTCCTCTCGCTGTTCGAGATGCCGGTCGGTACGTAGGCGGGGCAGAGCACCGAGACGCCGACCGGCGAGCCCTGCACGCGCAGGTCCTGGTAGAGCGACTCCGAGAGCGCGACGACGGCGTGCTTGGTGACGTTGTAGATTCCCATCCCCGGCGGCGAGATCAGGCCGGCGACCGAGGCGGTGTTCACCACGTGGCCTTCGCCCTGCGCCACGAGGCGCGGCACGAAGGCGCGCACGCCGTGGATCACGCCCCAGAGGTTGACGCCCAGCGCCCATTGCCAGTCCGCGTTGCTGTTCTCCCACAGCGGTCCGAGCGGCGAGACACCGGCGTTGTTGCAGACCACGTGGACGTTCTTCAGCGAAGCGGCGAACGCCTCCACGTCAGCGGCTTTCGAAACGTCCACTCGCATGGACGAGGCCTTGACGCCCTTTACGAGCTGGAGTGTTTCCTGCAAGCCCTTTTCGTCGACATCGGCGAGCGCGACCTCCATGCCTTCATCCGCGAACGCGAGCGCCATGGCGCGGCCGAGGCCGCTGGCGGCGCCGGTGACCGCGGCGGTCTTGCCGCGCAGTGTTTTCATCGTCCTGTCTCCATCAGTGCCGGCCGAGCCATTCGCGCGCCTCGGGCCAGAGCGTGTCGCGGAACTGCTCGCGAAAGAAGCCGAAGTGGCCGACCTTCCTTACGCCCAGGTCGGCGGGCGCCATGCTACGCACTTCGGACTTCGCCTGCGGGTAGAGCTTCATGAGCGCGTGCACCGCGAAGAGCGGCGCGAAGGGATCGTCGGTGAATGCGTAGGCACGCAGCGGCGCGGCGAAGCGCGCATAGGCGTCCTCGACGCCGAGCGCGCCGACGAGATAAGTCGGATGGCGGCACCAGCTCGCCCATTCAATCGCCACGCCCTTGGGAAGGTCCTCGCCGAAGCCGAGCCGCGAGCCGGGAAAGTAGCCCAGCAGGTGCGAGTACCCCGGCAGGAGGAAGTGCGTGACCGGCCACATCCATGCCCGGCCGAGCGGCGGCCAGTTGCGCCAATAGCCGCTTTGCGAGCCGACGATCAGCGCGCTGGCGATGCGCCCGGGCCCGGGCAGGAGGCCGAGGGCTTGACCGCCGAAGCTGTGGCCGACGATGCGGATTTTCGGGTAGGCATTCAGGAATTCCATCGCCGCCGCCGCGTCCAGCAGCGCCCAGTCGCGCATGCGCGCTCGCACCGAGCGCACATGCCCCTGCAACGATTTGCCGATGCCGCGGTAGTCGAAGGTGAGCACCTGGAAACCCTGCCGCGCCAGCCAGGCGGCGAATTTCGCGTAGTAACCCTGCGGCACGCCGGTCGCCGGCAGGATGAGAACGGCCTTCTCGGAGCGCTCGCCGTAAAGCGTCGCGCTCAGCGGATAGCCGTCGCTGGCGGTAAGGGTTATCTCCATGAGTTGACGATCAATGAAAGGCCGCCGATGAGGATCAGCGCCTCCATGAAGATCACGTGCAGGTGCGCGTGCATGCGCGTCACGAGCCACGCCGCGACCGCGCTGCCCGGGATGGTGGCGGCGCCGATGACGATGCCGGTGAAGAACGCCTCGCTGTCGAGCAGGGCGAAGCGGTGGAAGAGCGCCGCCTTGCAGAGGTCGAGGACGATGCTGATCAGCGCGTCGGTGGCGAGGACCGCGGTGGTCGTCATGCCGGTGCCGAGCAGCAGCGTCACCATGATCACGCCGGTGCCGGTCGCGATGCCGGTCGCCAGGCCGAACACGCCGGAGCCGACCGCGAGGCCTCTGGAACTCAGGACGACTTTTCTCTTCTGCAGGAACCTGCGCAGAGGCACCGAGCCGATCACCACGACGCCGAGGATCGTGCCGAGCACGCGCACGTCGAGGATGCTGTAGATCCAGGTGCCGAGGACCAGGAACGGGATGGAGACGGCGAGCACCAGCACCAGCGTCGGCCGCACGAGGCTCGAGCGATAGAACCAGAACCTCCCCGCGTTGATCACCACGCCGGCGACCGCCAGCACCGGGATCACCGCCTTGATGCCGATCAGCGGCGCGAGCAGCGCCGCGAGGATGACGCCAGTGCCGAAGCCGCCGACGCCGCTGATGATCGCGGCGCCCATGGCGGCGGCCGCGACCAGCGCCAGGGTTGTCGCGTCGAGGAGCAATCTAGCTGCGCGGCACCGCGCGCGGCTTGCCGCTGCGGTCGATGGCGACGTAGGTGAGCGTCGCTTCGGTCACCTTCACCACGACCGGCGAATCGGGCGTGCGCTCGGCGAAGACCTCGACGGTGACCGTGATGGAGGTGTTGCCGATGCGCACCAGATCCACATAGAAAGAGACCAGGTCGCCGATCTGCACCGGCTGCTTGAAGGTGAACTCCTTGACCGCGACGGTCGCGACGCGGCCGCGGGCGATGCGGCCCGCCAGCGTGCCGCCGGCGATGTCGACCTGCGACATGATCCAGCCGCCGAAGATGTCGCCGTTCTGGTTCGCGTCCGCCGGCATCGGCATGACGCGCAGAGCGGGTTGTTTACCGTCCGGAAGCTTTTCCATGCCCGAGGTAATGCAGCGGCCCGCCGCGGAACGGCGCGAAGCCGGTGCCGAAGATGAGGCCGGCGTCGGCGAGGTCGGCGTCGGCGACGATTCCCTCCGCGACTGCCGCCTTCGCCTCGTTCAGGTAGGGCGTGATCAGCGTCTCGATCAGCGCCGCATCGTACGGATCCGGCTTGCCCTTCACGGGCTTGCCCTTCTCCCAGCGATAGATGCCCTGGCCGGTCTTCTTGCCGAGCTGGCCGGCCGCCACCTTGCCGGCAAGAATGCGGGGAATATCTTTTTCAGAAGCGTTTTTTGCCAGGCTCTTGCCTGCCGCCAGGCAGATGTCCAGGCCGACCGTGTCGGCGAGCTCGGCGGGGCCCATCGGCATGCCGAAGGCGACCATCGCCGCGTCGAGCGTCTCGGGCTTCGCGCCTTGGTCGAGCAGCCGGAACGCCGCCTGCATGTACGGACCGAGGACGCGGTTGACGAGGAAGCCCGGCGCATCCTTCACCGGCAGCGGCAGCTTGTCGATCTGCCGCACGAACGCCGCGGCGTTGTCCGCGAACTCTTTTCTCGTCGTCTTCGACGAAACCACCTCGACCAGCGGCAGCTGCGGCACCGGATTGAAAAAATGGATGCCGACCAGGCGCGACGGATCCTTGAGCGCGGTACCGATGTCTTCAAGCTTGAGGCTCGAGGTGTTGCTGGCGAGCACCGCATCGGGCTTCGCCCTCGCCTCGATCTTCGCGAACAGGCTGCGCTTCGCCTCCAGGTTCTCGAAGATCGCTTCGATGATCACGTCGGCCTGCTGGACTCCCTGGCCGGAGACGTCGGGGATGAGGCGGTCCATCGCGTCGCGGATGCGGCGCGGGTCGCGCAGCCGGCGCTTGAAAAGGTCGGCCGAGCGCTTGATCGCCGGCGCGATGCGCTCGGGCGCGGTGTCCTGCAGCGTCACGGTGATGCCGCGCATCGCGCAGATCGCGGCGATATCGCCGCCCATGACGCCGGCGCCCACCACGTGCACGTGGCGGGCCCTGAAATCGCCCTTGCCGAGCGATTTGAGCCGCTCCTGCAGGAAGAAAATGCGGATCAGGTTCTGCGCCGTCGGGTGCGCGAACAGACTTTCGATCGAGCAGGATGGATCCTTCGCGGCCGCGAATGGGTCGCCGTCGTACTTCGTCCAGAGATCGAGGATCGCGTAGGGCGCCGGGTAGTGCTCGCGCTTCGCCTTCTTCGCCACCTGCTTCCGGGCCAGCATGGCGAAGATGAATTTCGGGATCCTTTTCGTGAAAGCGAGAGGCGCTCTCGGTTTCGCCTCGAGCGTCACCATGCGCGCCGCATTCTCGAGGATGCGCAGCGGCACCGCTTCGTCGACCAACCCCATGCGCTTGGCGCGGCGCGCGTCGACCGATTTTCCGGTGAGGATCATGTCGAACGCCGCCGCCGGGCCAACGAGCTTCGGCAGCCACTGCACCCCATGCCACGCCGGCATGATGCCGAGCATCACTTCGGGCAGGGCGAAGCGCGTCTTCGGATCGTCGAGCGCGACGCGGTAGCGGCAGGCGAGCGCGAGCTCGACGCCGCCGCCCATGCAGAAGCCGTTCACCATCGCCGTGGTCGGGAAGGGCAGGTCGGCGAGCTGCTGGAAGGTGTCCCAGCCCAGGCGCACGAACGCCAGCGCTTCCTCCGGAGACTTGAAGCGCGTGAACTCCTCGACGTCGGCGCCGGCGATGAAGTTCTCCTTCGCCGAGCGGATGATCAGGCCTTTCGGGGCAGCGTTCTCGATATCCGTGAGGCACGCGGACAGCTCGTTCAAGGCCTGCTTGGAAAAGGTGTTGGCGGATTCACCCTGCTTGTCGAAGGTGAGCCAGACCAGCCCTTCGCGGTCTTTCTCCCAGCGCCAGTGCTTCGCCAGCACCTTGGCGTCCACTCGTTCCATGATTTTCCCCTAGAGTGCTTCGACCAGCATCGCGCCGCCGAGGCCGCCGCCGATGCAGATCGACGCCATGCCCTTCTTCTTGTTGTTCCGTTTCAATGTCTTCAGCAGATGCAGCACGATGCGCGCGCCTGACGCGCCGACCGGATGGCCGAGCGCAATCGCCCCGCCGTCCACGTTCAATTTATTCTCATCCAGTGAACCCAGAGCGCCGTCGAGGGCGAGCTGCTCCTTGCAGTACTTCTCGTCCTTCCAGGCCGCGAGGCAGCCGAGCACCTGCGCGGCGAAGGCCTCGTTGATCTCCCAGTAGTCGAGATCGTTCAGGCCGAGGCCGTGGCGCTTGAGGATCGGCGTCGCCGCGTGCACCGGGCCGAGGCCCATCTGCGCCGGGTCGAGGCCGGCCCATTGCGAGTCGACGATGCGTCCGACGGGTTGCAGGTCGTGTTTCTTCAGAGCTTCTTCTGAAGCGAGGATCAGCCAGGCGGCGCCGTCGGTGATCTGCGAGCTGTTGCCCGGAGTCACGTTGCCGTACTTGCGGTCGAAGAATGGCCGCAGCTTCTTGAGGTTCTCCACCGAGGCATCTTTGCGCACGCCATCGTCCAGGGAATAGGCGTTGCCCTTCGAGTCGTAGAGCGCTTCGATCTCGCCGCCGCCGGGCGCCAGCGTTCCAGCCTCCTGCGCTTTCGCGACCTTCAGGTGACTCTTTGCGGAGAATTCGTCCATCTGCTGGCGCGTGATGCCGAAGCGGTGCGCGAGGTTCTCGGCGGTCTGGCCCATCAGCAGGCCGACCATCGGGTCGGTGAGCCCCTTCATGATGCCGATGACCGGCGCGAGCAGGGAGGTGAAGGGAAGCCGTGCGAACGCCGCCATCCGCTGCCCGGTGGTCTTCATGGCGGCGAGGTTCGAAAACCAGAGGACCATCTTCTCGTTGTAGAGGAGCGGCGCGCGCGACAGGGCATCGACGCCGCCGGCCAGCACGAGGCTCGAGCGGCCGGCGAGGATGTTGTTGATGCCGGAGTCGAGCGCCTGCATGCCCGAGGCGCAGTTGCGCATCACGGTCCAGCCGGGGACCTTCTGGCCGCAGCCCATGCGCAGCGCGGCGACGCGGCCGATGTTGACCTCGTCGACCGAGGGCGCGGCGCAGCCGAGGATCACCTCGTCGAGCTCGGTGGGCGCGAACTTCTGGCGCACCAGCAGCGAGCGCCCGGCCTGCGTGGCGAGGTCGCTGGCGGCGAACGGCCCGGGGCGGTTCTTCGACTTGAGAAACGGCGTGCGCGCGCCGTCGACCACGTAGACCGGGTTCACGCAGCCCTCACGAAGCTCTTGGTCTGCGCCTGGTCGGCCATCTCGGCGCGGCCGAAGTCCTGCGGGAAATCGTCGACCTTGATCACGTTCTTGCGCAGCGCTTCCTTCTTGTGCCACTGCGAGTACTCGTCGGCGGTAATGATGCCTTGCTCTTTGGCCAGCAAGCCGACATCGCCGCCCGGCTGCAGGACGAGCTTGCCCTTCTTCACCGCCTTGCGCAGCTTCTCGTCGATCGCCTCGCAGGCGATGGATGCGGTGAACGCCGCCTCCAGCCTGCCGGTGGCGTCGTCGCCCTTCGGCACGTACATGCCGGCGGTGAGGCGGTCGCGAGCCGCGCCCGGCGTGAGCGCGATCTGCGCGCATTCGCGGTTGCGCGAGTCGAGCGGCGGCCGGAACGGCAGGCCGCGCGGGAAGATCGCGATGCGCAGCAGCGTCGCCAGGGTCTTGCTCGGGAAGTTGGAGAGGATCTGGTCGAAGGCGCGCTGCGCGGTATAGAGCGCGTCGCGCACCGACCAGCGAACCAGCGGCAGATCCTCGCGCAGGCGGCCCTGGTCCTCGAAGTGCTTCAGCGTCGCCGAGGTGAGGTACATCATCGACAGCACGTCGCCCAGGCGCCCGGAGATCTTCTCCTTGCGCTTGAGCGCGCCGCCCATCGCCATCATCGAGATGTCGGCGAGGAAGGCGAACGCGGCGGAGATGCGCTGCAGGTTGCGGTAGTAATGCAGCGTGTCGCGCGAAGCGCCGCGCGGCACCGGCGCGATGCTCGGCACCAGGCCGAAGACGAAGGCGCGCACGCCGTTCGAGATCACGTGGCCGATGTGCGAGGTGAAGGCGTCGTCGAACTCGCGCGCCGCCTCGGCGCCGCTCATCTCCTTCGCCGCGCGCATCTCGCGCAGGACGTAGGGATGGGCGCGGATGGCGCCCTGGCCGAAGATGATGAGCGTGCGGGTCAGGATGTTGGCGCCCTCGACCGTGATGGCGATCGGCGTCATCTGGTAGCCGCGCCCGACCCAGTTGTTCGGTCCGAGGCAGATGCCCTTGCCGCCGTGGATGTCCATCGCGTCGTTGACGCAGAGGCGCGCGCGCTCGGTCATGTGGTACTTGGCGATCGCCGAGAGAACAGCCGGCTTCTCGCCGAGGTCGACCGCGCCGGCGGTCATGACGCGCGTCGCATCCATCATGTAGGTATGCGCGGCGATGCGGCCGAGCGCTTCCTCGACGCCTTCCAGCTTGCCGATCGGGGTCTTGAACTGGCTGCGCACGCGCGCGTAGGCGCCGGTAAAGCGGGTGAGGGCTTTGGCGCCGCCCACGGCCGAGGTCGGCAGCGAGATCGCCCGGCCCGCGGCGAGGCAGCCCATCAGCATCATCCAGCCCTTGCCGGCGTATTCCGGCCCGCCGATGATCCAGTCGAGCGGCATGAAGACGTCCTTGCCGGAGTTCGGGCCGTTCTGGAATGCCGCGTTGAGCGGCATATGGCGTCGGCCGATGTTGACGCCGGGCGTGCCGGTCGGGACCAGGGCGCAGGTGATGCCCAGGTCTTCCTTTCCACCGAGGAGTTTCTCGGGGTCGTAGAGGCGGAAGGCGAGGCCGAGCAAAGTCGCCACCGGGCCGAGCGTGATGTAGCGCTTGTCCCAGGTGACGCGCATGCCGAGCGTTTCCTTGCCCTGCCAGACGCCCTTGCAGACGATGCCGTAGTCGGGGATGGAGGCGGCGTCGGAGCCGGCTTCCGGGTTGGTGAGCGCGAAGCAGGGGACTTCGAGGCCCTTGGCGAGGCGCGGCAGGTAGTGGTTCTTCTGCTCGTCGGTGCCGTAGTGCAGCAGCAGCTCGGCCGGTCCGAGCGAATTGGGCACCATCACCGAGATCGCCGCCGCGCTCGAGCGCGTCGAGAGCTTCATCACCACCGCGGAATGGGCGAGGGCGCTGAAGCCGAGGCCGCCATAGCGCTTCGGGATGATCATGCCGAGGAAGCCCTTGTCCTTGATGAACTGCCACACGTGCGGCGGCAGGTCCTGGTGCTCGTGCGTGATCGCCCAGTCGTCGCACATCGCGCACAGCTCCTCGACGGCGCCGTCGAGGAAGGCCTGCTCCTCGGCCGCGAGCCTGGGCGCCGGCACCGCGAGCAGCTTGTCGAAATCGGGTCGGCCGGAGAAGAGGTCCGCGTCCCACCAGACCGTGCCGGCGTCGATCGCTTCCTTCTCGGTCTGCGACATGTCCGGCAGGATCCGCCGGTAGACCGCGAGGATGTGGTTGGTAATGAGGATTTTTCTGAAATAGGAAATATTCAGGATCGCAGCGACCACGGCAAAGGCGATCATCACCGGCACGTTCTGCGTCAGCACTGCGAGGACGCCGTAAGCTGCGGTCCACCAGAGGACCGGCAGCTTGAAGAAGGCGCAGACGAAGAAGACGACGATAGCTGCGACGACCAGTTCCAGGATCAACATAGCCTTCTCCTCTACGCTGCTTTTTTGATC
>JAXDQC010000049.1:0-12353 GCA_034668045.1 Betaproteobacteria bacterium
CTTCAGGTCGATCTGCGCCGCGTCGCGCATGACCTCGTCGAGCGCATCGCTGGCCGTCACGCGATAGACGCCGGAGCGGACCGGATCGCGAAGGCGTTCGAGGAGCTTGCTCATGGCTGGATGATGCGCCGGAAGCTGCGGTAGTGGTCGTCGGTGTAGTAGTACTCGCCGGCGCGCCCGGCGACAATGCGGCGCGCGCCGCGATCGCGCGCGCCGGGGGTTTTCACCGTGTACTCGCGGTAGTAGCCACGCTCGCGGAGCGGCAGTTGCTTTTCGCGATTGCCGAAGGTCGCGCCGTCCTGCGCATGGGGGAAGGGGCCATTCGCCCTGATCAGCGCGAGCGTCTGGCGCGCCTCGTCGGGCAGCTTGTGAACCGCAATTTCACCCTGGAAGGCAAAAAGCGCCAGGAGAAATGCGGTCAGGGTCACGACTGCGGGGAATTCCTCAGGCGGATGTGCAGATCGCGCAGCTGCTTCTCGGTCACCGGGGTGGGCGCGCCGGTGAGGAGGTCCTGCCCGCGCTGCGTCTTCGGGAAGGCGATCACGTCGCGGATCGCCTCGGTGCCGGCCATCAGCGCCACCATGCGATCGAGGCCGAAGGCGATGCCGCCGTGCGGCGGCGCGCCGTATTGCAGCGCGTCGAGCAGGAAGCCGAACTTGGCGCGCTGATCTTCTTTCGAGATCTGCAACGCGCGGAACACCTTCTCCTGCACCTCCGGCCGGTGAATGCGCACGGAGCCGCCGCCGATCTCCCAGCCGTTCAGCACTACGTCATACGCCTTGGCATACGCGTTCCCCGGAGCCGACTCGATATATTCCTCGTGCCCGTCCTTGGGGCTGGTGAACGGGTGATGGCGCGCTTTCCATTCCGTGCCGTCGCGCTCGAACATCGGAAAGTCCACCACCCAGAGCGGACGCCAGCCCTTCTGGGCGAGGCCGAGCTCGTGACCGAGCTTCTGGCGGAGCGTGCCCAGGACCTCGCTGGCGATCGACGCCTGGTCGGCGCCGAAAAGGATCAGGTCGCCGTCCTGCGCTTCGCTCCGGCGCAGGATCTCGGCAAGCGCTTTCTCGTGCAGGTTCTTGACGATCGGCGATTGCAGGCCCGCCGCGCCCTTGGCGCGCTCGTTGACCTTGATCCAGGCGAGGCCCTTGGCGCCCAGCGTCTTCGCCAGCTCGCCGTAGCCGTCGACCTGGCTGCGCGGCAGCGCACCGCCGCCGGGAAGGCGCAGCGCGCAGACGCGGCCGCCGGCGCTGTTCGCCGGTCCGGCGAAGACCTTGAACTCCACGTCCTTCATCACATCGGTCAGCTCGACGAGCTTCAGCGGCACGCGCAGGTCGGGCTTGTCGATGCCGTAGTCGCGGATCGCGTCGTCGTAGCGCATCACCGGAAACGGATCGGCGAGCTCGATGCCGGCGGCGGCGCGGAAGACTTCGCGCACCAACTTTTCCATCAGGGCGCGGATCGCCGCCTCGTCCAGGAACGAGGTCTCGATGTCGATCTGCGTGAACTCGGGCTGCCGGTCGGCGCGCAAATCCTCGTCGCGGAAGCACTTGACGATCTGGTAATAGCGGTCGAAGCCCGCCGCCATCAGCATCTGCTTGAACAGCTGCGGCGACTGCGGCAACGCGTAGAAGTGGCCGTCGTGCAAACGCGAAGGCACGAGGAATTCGCGCGCGCCCTCGGGCGTCGACTTGTAGAGGAAAGGCGTCTCGATGTCGATGAAGCCGTGCCCGTCGAGGAAGCGGCGCGTCGCGCTCGCTGCGCGGTGGCGCAGGCGCAGGTTGGCCTGCATCGGCGCCCGACGCAGGTCGAGCACGCGGTGCTGCAGGCGCACTTCCTCGGAGAGGTTGTCCTCGTCGATCTGGAACGGCGGCGTCGCCGAGGCATTGAGGATCTCGACTTCCTGCGCCGCCAGCTCCACCTCTCCGGACTTCAATTCAACGTTGCTGCTGCCCTCCGGTCGCTTGCGCAGGACGCCTTTCACCCGAAGGACATATTCGTTGCGAACCTTCTCGGCAATCCGGAATGCGTCACCGGCGTCGGGGTGGAAGACCACCTGAGCCAGGCCCTCGCGGTCGCGCAGATCGATGAAGATCACGCCACCGTGGTCGCGCCGCCGGTGCGCCCAGCCGCACAGCGTCACGCTCTGGCCGACGAGGGAGGCGCTGATTTCGCCGCAGTAGTGGGTGCGCATCGGCCTATTGGGGCGGCACCACGCCCATCGAGATGATGTATTTCAGCGCCTGGTCGACCGTCATGTCGAGCTCGATCACGTCCGAGCGCTTAACGATGACGAAATAACCGCCGGTGGGGTTCGGCGTCGTCGGCACGTACACCGACAGGCAGTCGGGCGGCACGTGGTTCACCACGTCGCCGCCCGGCGTGCCGGTGAGGAAGGCGATGGTCCACGCGCCTTGGTGCGGCCACTGCACCAGCAGCGCTTTGCGGAATGCCTGGCCGCTGGACGAGAACAGCGTGTCGGAGATCTGCTTGACGCTCGAGTAGATTGAGTTCACCACCGGGATGCGGTTCAGGAGTTGGTGGCCCCATTGCAGGAACTGCGCGCCGACGAAGTTGGTGGCGAGGAAGCCGGTGCCGAACACCACCGCCACGGTCAGGATGGCGCCCAGGCCGGGAATGTGCACGCCGAGCCAGCTCTCGGTCTGGAACGCGATCGGAAGCAGCAGCAGCGACTGATCGAGGAAGTCGAAGATGAACTTCAGCACCCAGATCGTCACGACGATCGGGATCCAGATCAGCAGGCCGGTGATGAAGTACTTTTTCACGCGATAGAAACGAAAAAGCCCGGCTCACGCCGGGCCGGGCGTTGGGGGCGCGCCATTCAGTCGGTGGTCGCCGGCGCGGACGATTTCTTGGCGGCGGGCTTCGCTTCCGTCTTAACTTCGCTCTTGCCGTCGGCCTTGGCGTCCGTCTTGGCTTCCGCCTTGGCGTCGCCCTTCAGGTCGACCTTCTTCTCCGCCGGCTTCGTGCCCGCGCTCTTGAAGTCGGTCGCATACCAGCCGCTGCCCTTCAGCTGGAAACCGGCCGCGCTCAGCAGTTTCTTGTAGGCCTTCTTGCCGCACGCGGGGCACTTCGAGATCGGCTTCTCGGCGACCTTCTGCAGGTGATCCGCCTGGTGCCCGCACTCCTTGCAGCGATATTCGTAAATCGGCATGACGCCATTATATCGCTGATTTCAGAAGGGAATGTCGTCTTCCATGTCGTCGAACTTGCCGCCCGGCTTTTTCGCTGCCGCGGCCGGTTTCGCCTCGCCGCGCGGCTCGCCGCGCTCGGCCCGCTCTGGCATGGCGCGTCCCTCGCCGCCGCCTTCGCGCCGGCCGAGCATCTGCATCACGTCGGCGCGGATCTCGGTCGAGTAGCGGTCCTGGCCGTCCTTGTCCTGCCACTTGCGCGTACGGAGCTGGCCCTCGACGTAGACCTGCGAGCCCTTCTTCAGGTACTCGCCGGCGATTTCGGCCAGGCGGCCGAAGAAGGCGATGCGATGCCACTCGGTGGCTTCCTTCTTCTCGCCGCTCGTCTTGTCCTTCCAGGTATCGGTGGTGGCGACGCGAATGTTGGTGACGGCGTCGCCGCTCGGCAGGTATTTGGTTTCCGGGTCGGCGCCGAGATTGCCGACGATGATGACCTTGTTGATCGATGCCATGTCACACCCCTCGATTGGATCGTCCCGTCCCGCTCAACGTACCGTCCGCACGCGCGTTGACGTCACGCGGTGGAAAACCTGGAGGCGGGAACACGGGACGGTCTATAGTAGCAAGTTTATCTTTTTCACCGCACTGATTTGGATTCAATCCGCATCCGCGGCGCACGCACCCACAACCTGAAGAACCTGAGTCTCGAGCTGCCGCGCAACCGGCTGGTCGTGATTACCGGGCTCTCCGGGTCGGGCAAGAGCTCCCTCGCCTTCGACACCCTCTATGCCGAAGGGCAGCGGCGCTACGTCGAGAGCCTCTCGGCCTACGCGCGGCAATTCCTGCAGCTGATGGAGAAGCCCGACGTCGACCTGATCGAGGGCCTCTCGCCCGCGATCGCCATCGAGCAGAAGGCGGCGGGCCACAACCCGCGCTCGACCGTCGGCACCGTCACCGAAATCCACGACTACCTGCGCCTTCTTTTCGCCCGCGCCGGCACGCCGTACTGCCCCGAGCACCGGCTCGCGCTGCAGGCCCAGTCGGTGGCGCAGATGGTGGAGCAGCTCCTCGCCCTGCCGGAGGAAACCAAGCTCATGATCCTCGCGCCGGTCGTCGCGGCGCGGAAGGGCGAGCAGGCCGAGCTCCTGGAAGAGCTGCGGGCGCAGGGCTTCACGCGCGTGCGCATCGACGGCCGAGTGCACGAGCTCGACGCCGCGCCGCGCCTCGCCAGGAACGCGAAGCACTCGATCGACGTGGTGATCGACCGGGTCAAGGTTCGCGCCGACGCGAAGCAGCGCCTCGCCGAGTCGCTCGAGACGGCGTTGCGCCACGCCGACGGGCGGGCACTCGTTTTCGAGTCGGATTCCAAAAAGGAACATCTCTTCTCGGCGAAATTCGCCTGCCCGCTGTGCGACTACGCGATCCCCGAACTCGAGCCGCGCCTGTTCTCGTTCAACAATCCCATGGGCGCCTGCCCGCGCTGCGACGGCCTGGGCAGCATCGATTTCTTCGACCCCAAGCGCATCGTCGCCCACCCCAACCTGTCGCTCGCCGCCGGCGCGATCCGCGGCTGGGACCGGCGCAACCACTTCTACTACACGATGCTGCAGTCGCTCGGACGGCACTATAAGTTCGACGTCGACGCGCCGTGGGAGATGCTCGACGAGCGGGTGCAGAACCTCGTTCTCTACGGCTCGGGCAAGGAAGTCATCGCCTTCCACTATCCCGGCGAGAAGGGCCGCACCGCCGTGAAGAGCCATGCCTTCGAGGGCGTGGTGCCGAACCTCGAGCGGCGCTACAAGGAAACCGAATCGCTGGTGGTGAAGGAGGAGCTCGCCAAGCTCGTCAACCAGTGCGCCTGCCCGGACTGCGGCGGCGCGCGCCTGCGGCGCGAGGCGCGGCACGTGAAGGTGGCCGAGCGAACGCTGCAGGAGGTTTCCGCCCTGCCCCTGAGAGGCGCCTTCGAGTTTTTCACCTCCCTCAAGCTGCCGGGCGCGAAGGGCCAAGTGGCCGAGCGCATCGTGCGCGAGATCGCCAATCGCCTGGAGTTCCTGGTGAACGTCGGCCTCGACTACCTCTCGCTCGATCGCGCGGCGACCACGCTCTCCGGCGGCGAAGCGCAGCGCATCCGCCTCGCCAGCCAGATCGGCTCGGGCCTCACCGGCGTGATGTACGTGCTGGACGAGCCCTCCATCGGCCTGCACCAGCGCGACAACGCGCGCCTCATTGAAACGCTGCAGCGCCTGCGCGACCTCGGCAACTCGGTCATCGTCGTCGAGCACGACGAGGAAGCGATCCGCGCCGCGGACCACGTGATCGACATGGGCCCCGGTGCCGGCGACGCTGGCGGCCAGGTGATCGCCGAAGGCTCGCCGTCGCAGATCATTGCCAATCCGGCATCGCTCACCGGCCGCTACCTGGCTCGCGAGCTGACGATTCCGCTTCCCGTGCGCCGCAATCGCTCGAAGAAAAAAATTGTCGTCAGGGGCGCGAAGGGCAACAACCTGAAGGCGGTCGATCTCGAGCTTCCTCTCGGACTCCTCGTCTGCGTCACCGGCGTCTCGGGATCGGGCAAGTCCACGCTCGTGAACGACACGCTCTATGCAGCCGTCGCGCGCCACCTGTACGGCTCGGTCGCCGAGCCGGCGCCGCACGACACGATCGAAGGCCTCGAGCACCTCGACAAGGTGGTGAGCGTCGACCAGAGCCCGATCGGCCGCACGCCGCGCTCCAATCCCGCCACCTACACCGGCCTCTTCACGCCCATTCGCGAACTGTTCGCCGGCGTCCCCGAGGCGCGCCAGCGTGGCTATGACGCCGGCCGCTTCTCCTTCAACGTCAAGGGCGGGCGCTGCGAGGCTTGCCAGGGCGACGGCGTCACCCGGGTCGAGATGCATTTCCTGCCCGACATCTATGTCGCCTGCGACGTCTGCCACGGCAAGCGCTACAACCGCGAGACGCTCGAGGTGCGCTACAAGGGCCGCAACATCCAGGAAGTCCTCGAGATGACGGTGCTCCAGGCGGCGGAATTCTTCTCCGCCGTACCGAGCATCGCACGCAAGCTGACGACGCTGATCGACGTCGGCCTCGGCTACGTGCGCTTGGGCCAGTCGGCGACCACGCTCTCCGGCGGCGAAGCGCAGCGGGTGAAGCTCGCGCTCGAGCTCTCCAAGCGCGACACCGGCCGCACGCTCTACATCCTGGACGAGCCGACCACCGGCCTGCACTTCCACGACATCCAGCTCCTGCTGCACGTGCTGAACCGGCTGCGCGACGCCGGCAACACGGTGCTCGTCATCGAGCACAACCTCGACGTGGTGAAGACCGCCGACTGGGTGATCGATCTCGGTCCCGAGGGCGGCGACGGCGGCGGGCGGATCATCGCCGCGGGGACGCCAGAAACGATTTCCCGCACCGCCGAGAGCTTCACCGGCAGCTACCTGAAGGCGGTCTTGACACAAAAGAACGGTCGTTCTATTATCGCCGCCGATGAGTCAGATCCTGACGCGGACAAAAGGCGAGCGGACGCGCGCGGCGATCCTCGACGAAGCGCTCCGGATCGTCAGCAAGGCGGGCCTTGACGGCCTGACCATCGGCACGCTCGCCGACGCCACGGGGCTGTCGAAGTCGGGGCTGTTCGCCCACTTCGGCTCGCGCGAGGAACTGCTGCTCGCCGTCCTCTCCCACGGCCAGGACGAATTCACCAAGGTCGTTTTCAAGCCGGCGTTGGACCATCCGCGCGGCGCGCCGCGCCTGCGCGCCATGTTCATCAACTGGCTCGACTGGACCGAATCGGCCGAGCTGCCCGGCGGCTGCCCCATGATCGGCGGCGCGACCGAATTCGACGACAAGCCCGGGCCGGTGCGCGACATGCTCGCCGGCGGCCAGCGCACCTGGATCGAGACGCTGAAGCGCGGCGTGCGCCAGGCGATCGAGGAAGGCCAGCTGGTCGCCGACACCGACCCGGAGCAGATCGCCTTCGAGATGTTCGGCATCGCCCTGGTCGTGCACCATCACCGCCGCCTGCTCGGTTATCCGAAAGCGCGTGCCCGCGCGCTTTCCGCGCTCGAGTCGCTGCTCGAGCGCCACGCCACCCGCAAGCCGCTGAAAGCCGTTTCCCGTTAAGGAGAAGTTGCCATGCCCCACGCCCACAGTCTGCAGAAAATAAGCACGAACGTTCGCTTCTCAGCCGCGCGCTGGCTCTCGCCAGAGCTCGCCGGCGCCTGGGCCGAGCGGATGTTCCTCACGCCGCCGCGCCCGCGCTATGCCGGGCAGAGCGCGCTCGATCTCATCGACGCGCGCAGCCGGATCGTCGAGCACAAGGGGCGGCCGATCGCGACGTGGGAGTGGGGCGCGAACGACGCGCCGGCGGTGCTGCTCGCGCACGGCTGGGGCGGCAACGCGGCGCAGCTGCGCGGCTTCGTCTACCCGCTTCTCGCCACCGGCTATCGCGTCATTGCCTATGACCAGCCGGCGCACGGCGTCTCCGGCGGCAAGCTGACCGGCCTGCCGGATTTCGCCGACGTCTTCGCCGAGCTCGCCTGGCACTACGGCGGCGTCAAGGCGGTGATCGGCCACTCTCTCGGCGCCGCCGCCGCGTCGCTCGCCCATGCGCGCGGCCTGCCTCTCGAGAGCGTCGTCCTCGTCAGCCCGCCGGCCGATATCGTCGGCTACTCGCGGCGCTTCGCGCGCTGGCACTGGATCCCCGAGGGCATCCGGCGCTCGATGCAGACCGCGATCGAGGATCGCTACGGCGTCCGGTGGGACGAGCTCGAAGTGGCGCGCCTCGCGCCGCGCCTGGGCGCGCGCGCCTTGGTCATCCACGACCGCGACGATCGCATCGTGCCCTGGACGCAAGGCGCCCGCGTCGCCGGGCTGTGGCCGAATGCCCGCCTGCTCAGCACCCACGGCCTCGGCCACGGGCGCATCCTCGCCGACGACGGCGTCACGCGCGCGGCGGCGGAGTTCATCTCCGGACGCTCGCAGGTGGCAAGCCCGGCGCTCCCCTCGCAGCCGTGGCCGGCACCCCTCTACTGATGAACCGCTCCCTCTCCGTCACCTGGCAGGACCCGAGGCAGCTCGCGCAGGCGGCGCGCTCGATGTCCGGCATCGAATTCCTGCGCGGCATCCGCGATCGCACGCTGCCGGCGCCGCCGATCGCGATCCTGCTCGGCTTCGACCTGGTCGAAGTGGAGCCCGGGCACGCTGTGTTCGAGATCACGCCGGGCGAGCGCCACTACAACCCGATCGGCGTCGTGCACGGCGGCCTTGCCATGACGCTGCTCGACTCGTGCATGAGCTGCGCGGTACAGACGCACATGGCCGCGGGCTCGGGCTACACCACGCTCGAGGCCAAGACCAACCTGGTGCGCGCGATCACTTCAGAAACGGGCAAGCTGCGCGCGATCGGCCGTACCCTGCACGTCGGCAAGCGCATGGCGACCGCGGAAGGCCGCCTCGAGGACACCGCCGGCAAGCTCTACGCGCACGCCACCACGACTTGCATCGTGCTAAGCAACGGGAGCTAGCGCAGTTCCTCTCCACTGCAGCTGCCGCGCGTGGTGACTGACAAGGCTGTCGCGGTGGCCGATCGAAACCCGCGTCGTTCGCGGCAGCTTCTCCTTCAGCAGTCGATAGAGCGCTTCCTGCGCGTCTTCGGGCAGCGAAGAGGTCGCCTCGTCGAGGAACAGCCAGTCGGGCTTCGCGAGCAACGCTCTGGCGAACGCAAGGCGCTGCTGCTCGCCGCCCGAGAGCACCTGCGCCCAGTTCTCGCTGCGCTCGATGTCCGCCGCGAGCTGCGGCAGGCCGACCGCGATCAACACCGCGGCGATTTCATCGGCTGAGAAGCGCGCGGCGTCTTCCGGATAGCTGACCGCGTGCTTCAGGGTACCGATCGGTAGATATGGCTTTTGCGGCAGGAACAGCAAGCGCGCGCCCTTCGGCAGCGAGATGCGGCCTTTCCAGTAGGGCCAGATACCGGCGAGCGCCCGGAACAGCGTCGACTTGCCCGCTCCTGACGGACCACTGACGAGCACGTCCTCGCCGCGCTTGAGCTCGAGCGAAGTCGCGGCCAACAGCGGTTTGCCTTGCGGCAGGTCGATGCTCAGCGCCTGCAGCGACAGCGACTCCGTGGCGCCCTCGCCGCGCTCTCCGTCGGTCTTGAGTTGCTGGACGCGGTCGAGCGACTCGGTGAAGCCGACCAGGCGGTCGACGGTCGCCTTCCAGTTCGCGAAGCTGGTGTAGGCGTCGACGAACCAGGACAACGCGCCCTGCACCTGGCCGAACGCGGAGGCGATCTGGAAGATGCCGCCGAGCGGCATCGCGCCGGCGAAGAAGCGCGGTGAAGCGACCAGGAACGGGAAGATGATCGCCACTTGGCCGTAGAACGACTGGAACCAGCCGAGCTGCTTGGTCTTCACCATCTTGGTCCACCAGATGGTGATCACGTCGCGGAAGCCGGCGCGGAAATTCGACAGCTCCTCCTTCTCGCCGCGGTACAGCGCCACCCCTTCGGTGTTCTCGCGCAGCCGCACCAGCGAGAAGCGGAAATTGGCTTCATAGCGCTGCTGGTCGAAGCCGATCCGGATCAGCGGCCGGCCGATGACGTGCGTGAGCCAGGTGCCGACGATGGCGTAGACCAGCGCCACCCACACCATGTAGCCCGGGATCGAGACGCCGAAAACGGTCAGCGCACCGGAAATCGACCAGAGGATGACCACGAACGAGACCAGCGTGACGACGGCCGAGAGCAGCCCCAGCGCGAGCGACAGCGTCAGGTCGACGAAGATGTTGAGGTCGTCCGCGATGCGCTGGTCGGGGTTGTCCGTGCCCTTATCGAGGAGCTGCAGCCGGTAGTAAGCGCGATCCTGCATCCAGGCGACGAGGAAACGCTCGGTCATCCAGGAGCGCCATTCGATCATCAGCATCTGCCGGAAGTACTGCCGATACACACCGTTGACGATGTAGATCACCGCCAGCACCGTAAAAGTGCCGAGCTGGCGGAAGAATTCCGCCTGGTCCCTGGACTCGAAGGTGTTGTAGAACTCGCGGTTCCAGGTGTTGAACTGCACCTCGAGCCACACGCCCACCAGCGTCAGCCCGACTACCGTGGCGAGGAGGATCAGGCCGACGCGCCGCTCCTTCGACACCCAGTACGGCTTCGTGAGGGCCCAGAAAGCCTTTAGAAATCGCGTGGTTCGCATGGATCACCCGGGAAAAATCTGAAAGCAGTTTACAGAACGGTCACCGGGGGGTAACGTCCCTTGCATGTCCGGTCGCGTGTTCCGCTTCGCGCCGAGCAGCACCTCGCGGGAACATCCCCAGCATCTTTTCGTTTTCCTGCACGGCTGCGGCGCAACCGCGCAGTCGATGATCCCGATCGCTTTCAAGTTCCAGGCGCGCTTTCCGAGCGCGGCGATGGTGGTGCCGAGCGGCTTCGATCCCGACGCGCGCGGCGGCGCGGCGCAGGACTGGTATCCGACGCGCGGCCTGAACTGCGACAACCACCGCGAGCGCGTCGCCCAGGTGCTGCCCGACGTGGAGGACCTGGTGCGCCGCGAGCAGACCAATCTCGGCGTGCCGGCGGGCCGCACCGTGCTGATCGGCTTCTCGCAGGGCGGCACTGTCGCGCTGGAGCTGGTCAAGGTGCCGGGCGTGGCGAGCGCGGTCGTCGCCTTCTCGTCGCGCTTCGCGCAGACGCCGGCGCGCGGCAGCCGCATCGCCTCGCGCATCCATCTCGTGCACGGCGAGTTCGACTCGGTGGTGTCGCGCGTCTACGCCGAGCGGGCGGCGCGCGTCCTCACCGGACTGCACGTGCCGTGCACGCTCGACATCGTCGAGCATCTCGGCCACGAGCTCTCGCACTGCGCGATCAGCCTGGGCTCGCTCCGCCTGCTGCAAGGCATCTACGAGCGGCGCCGCGCGACCCTGCATTGAAAGAGGGCATCGTCCTGCTCGGGCACGGATCGCGCGATCCGGAATGGTCGCAACCCTTCGAGAAAATTGCGGTCAGCGTCGGCAAGCGCATGCCCGCGGTCGCCGTGGCCCTCGCCTATCTCGAGCATGGGCCGTCGCTCGAAGAGGCGGTAACGGCGCTGGCGGCGAAAGGCGCCCTCTCGATCCGCGTCGTGCCGCTCTTCCTCGGTACGGGCGGCCACGTCAGGGATGACCTGCCGAAGCTCGTCGCGCAGGCGAAGCGTGCCGACGTGAATCTGATGCTGGAAAAGCCGATCGGCGAGCAGCCGGAAGTGATCGAAGCGATCGCCTCGGTTATTTCTTCGCGCTGAGCTGCTCGAGCATCGCCCGCACGGCGCGGATCTGCGCGCCGTCCTTCGTGTGATAGGCCGAGCCCGTGTAGCCCCACCAATCCCAGCAGGCGCGCGGGTTGAGCCAGCCTGACTTGACTTGCGGGTAGAGCACGATAAGCGCGTTGCTCTCGGCCCATCGGTTGTAGCCGGCTTCGCGCGCGAAGCGGTCGCCGACCTCGCCGGCGCTCTGCCGGCAGCCGTGGAAGGCGACGTGCACGCGGCAGCGCTCCTTCTCGCAAACCTTCGGCACATAGACGAAGCCCTTCCCGGCCATGCCGGCGCCGCCCGCCTGGTTGAACTCGCGCAGCGGACCTTCCTTCGCCGGCGGCTTCAGCGCGCCGAGCAGATGCTTAAGCAGCTCGCCCGCGGCATCGTAGTCGCAGTCGTTGATGTAGGGATCGCGGGTCGCGCCGCATTCCTTGTTGCCGGCGTTTTCGGTGACCATCGCGTGGCCGGCCGGCTTGTCGGCCACCATGACCGGCTTCACGCCAAAAAGGGCGTAGTAGGCCCAGAGCTCGCGCACGACCGTCGGCGAGACCGTGTGGTCCTGCGTGCCGCTGAAGAGCCAGACGCGCGCCAGCGACAGATTGCCGATGGGATCGATTCGCTTGTCCCTGGCGAGCGCTTCCGTGACGCCCTTCAGCGCGGCGGCGGCGGGAAGCGGCGTCCACCAGCCCGGCGACATGCAGTTGTAGTACGCGGTCCAGACGCTGCCCATCGCGCAGTAGTAGGGGCCGGCGGCGATCACGCCCGCGCCTCTGACCATCGCCGAGTGCGCAACGTGGAACTGCACCGCCATGTAGCCGCCGGAGGAAAGGCCCGAGACGGTCACCGGCGAAATGTCGGCGTGCAGCGCCGGCAGCTCGACGGCGAAGGCCCGCGCGCAGAAAAGGAA
>JAXDQC010000050.1:0-18078 GCA_034668045.1 Betaproteobacteria bacterium
CGGTCGTCCTCCTCGGCGACGCCGTGCATTTCCACGAGAACTACGACACCAACGGCGTACCGGGCTTCAACTACGACCGCGCCGCCACCATCGCCTCGATCGAGCGCATCAAGCAGATCGAGAAGAACCTGAAGGCGACGGTGATCATCCAGCACGACCCGCGCGACATCGGCAAGCTGCCGACCGCGCCTAACGCCGCGAAGTAGCGCTGCCGATCCGGCGCTGGAACCAGCGCCGGATCCACCAGCCGGAAGCGAGGAAAGCGGCGGCTGCCGCGGCGACGATCCACCAGTTGATCGTCGCCGGATCCTCGAGCCACGCGCGCAGCTCGCCGGCGAAGAAAAATGCCGCCAGCAGCCCTGGCGCCATGCCGAGGACGGAGCCGGCGGCGTACTGCCAGGCCGGGATGCGGATGGCGCCGGCGATGATGCCTTGCAGGAAGAACGGCGGCACGGGAACCTGGTTGGAGGCGAAGACGGCGGCGATGCCGTGCTCGCGCAGCACCTTGGCCGCGTCCTCGAAACTCTCTCCGGCGAAACGCAGCACCGTCTGTCTGCGCATCATCCTGCCGGCGTAATAAGTGGCCATCGCGGCCACCATGATGCCCGCGGCGCTGTAGGCGAAACCAAGCCAGCGGCCGAAAGCGACGATGGTCAGCAGGGTGAGGAAAGGCCGCGGGAACATGAGCAGCGCCGCGGGCGTGTACGCCAGCACGACGGCGATCGGTGCCCAGCGGTTCTCGCTCGCCGCGCGGGCCCACGCCATCGCGTTTTCGCGCGTCAGGTAATCCGCGAGCGGGGTGAATTTCCATGCCAGGGTGAGCGCAAGAAGCGCCGCGGCGCCCGCGGCGAGCTTGCCCCACGCGGGGCGGCGCCGAGTGCGGCGTGATTTCCTGGTCACTGCGAAGCGGAAACGCTCGCCAGGCCGCAATTCTTCAGGTCGGCCTGGCCGCCGGCGGAGATGCCACGGTAAAGTTTCCACAGGTGCTCGTCGACGCGCTGCTCGCGCGGATGAGGCGGGTTCTTGGCGAAGCGGCCGACCGCGCGCGGCCCCGCGTTGTAGACGGCGTAAGCGGCGCGCGGCGCAAGGGCGGGATCGCCGCTCTTCTGCGCGTAGGGGATGGCGTAGTCCTTCATGTAGCGCAGCAGGATCTGCGCGCCGGCGCGGGCGTTGTACGCCGTATCCCAGCGCAGCCGCTCTACCTCGTAGAAGCCGCGCCACACGACCTGGTTGATCTGCATGATGCCGATGCTGCCCGACTGCGAGCGCAGGTAGCTCACCTTGCCGGCGCGCATCGCGTACTGGCGCCAGCAGCTCTCGATCAGCGCGGTGGTCGGCACCATGCTGCGGTACATCCGGTCGTACGGCGCCGCGAGGGCGGTCCGTTGCAGCTCGTCGTCTGCCGCGTTCTTGAGGAGCTCGGCGATGCGCGGCTCGTAAGTCGAGAGCTCGTCGCGCGTCGGCACCCAGCGGTCGAGCGACTGTCCGCCGGCGTAGGCGCTGGAGATGAAGAAGTCGAGCCAGCTGCGCTCCGGCGCGGCCTCGGACTTCGGCGGCTCCGGCACGTCGAAGAGACGGCCGAGCTCCGGATCGACCGCCCAGTCGTAGGCGAGCGGGTCGCCAGCCGCACCGGGACGCAGGGCTCGCGCGAGCTGCCGCAGGCCGTCGGTCGACGGCCGCATGCCGAGCCCGGGGGCGGCGCGGTCGAGCGCGAAGAGCGCGTCTCCGGCGTCGATGAAGAGCACGTAGCGCAGGAGCGAGGGATCGAGGGTCCGCTCGCGCTGCGCGTCGGCCAGGATCCCGCGCAGATCGCTCCACGCCTCGAGGAAGAGCTCACGCACGGGATCGCCGCTCGCCGGCGCGTCGCCGGAGAGAACCGCGGCCAGGCGGTAGCGGCTATCGATCAGGAGCGTGAACAGGCGCTGGCGCAGCTCGGCATTCTCGCTGTCGAGCGCGATCTGCTTGATGCTGTAGGCGAGAAACGCATCCCACGGCTGCAGGGCCGTGTCGAGCGCTTCCAGCTCGGCTTCGGTGAGCGGCGCGGCCGGCGCCGCGGACACAGCGCTGCCGGGCGCCGGCGGTGCGGTCGCGAGCCAAGCGTCGGGAATCTCGATGGCGACGGGCACGACGATCTCCGTAGCCTCGACGCGCGGCTGCAGCACGGACATCTGCGTGAGCGCGAGCTCGAGTGCGGCGGCGTGCTCCGCTGGCGCGGCGCCGCGTAGCACCGAGAGCAGCGCCGTGCGCGAGGCGCCGATGTCGTAGCGGAAGCGCTGCAGGCGCGGATGCACCTGGTTCTTGGCGAAGTCCCAGACCAGCGGCACGCCCTTGCGACCCCGGGCATCGCTCAGCTGGGAATCGAGGATGCGCAGCCGCAGGCGTCCGTCCTCGTCGATATAGGGAACCAGCCGCACGTGCATCGTGCCTTGCCAGTCGGCCGCGTTCTGGCAGCGGCCAAAGAGCTCCACGCCGAGCGCGGCGGAGCCGGGGCTGGCGAGGCGAAGCTGTCCTTCGGCGGCGGCGAGCGCCGGCGCATCGAGGTTCAGGTAGCGGCAGGGGCCTTCGCGGTAGAGGACGTTCGGCGCGGTGGGGGAAGCGGCGAGCTGCGCCGCGAGCGCCTTCTGCAGCGCCTCGAGTGGCACGCGCAGCGGAATTTCCAGCCTGCCCGCCCAGGCGGGCGTAGCGAAAACCAGAAGGAGGACGGCGAGGCGGATCGCGCTCATGCAGCCCTCCAGTACGCAGCGATCCGTGTGAAACATCCATCCGCCCGGGTAGGTATCCGGGCGGATGGACGCCGCGGGTCAGCGGAAGCGGTAAAGCACGGCCACTCTGGCGACGTCGAGGTCCGACCTCGCCAGCGAGCCGCCGCCGAGGTCGGAGTACTGCTGCCATTCGCCGCGCACCGCGAGGTTGCGCGTGACGCTGTACTCGAGGCCCAGCCCGTAGGTGAAGTCTTTGTTGTTCTCGTTGTACCCGCTGCCGTGCGAGCGGCCCATGTAGCCGCCGAACTTGCCGTATGCCGCCAAGCGATCGAAGAGCGGCAGGCGGCCGACGCCGACCAGCTCCCAGGCGCTCGCGTCGACGGTCACGCCGCCGCTCGTCATCCTGCCGAGGTCCTGGTAGCCGAACTCGGCGCCCAGCCATCGGTTTCCCTGGTAGCCGCCGAAGAGGCTCCAGGCAGCTTCGCTGTGGTCGTTTCTGCCGATGGAGCCGCCACCGTAGAAGTGGGGTGCGTCATCTTCGCGGGTCGACTGCGCCGCCGCGGGAAGGATGACGGCGAACCCGGCAGCCAAGGCGAATGTTTTCCAGAGCTTTCTGCACCGCATGGATTTCTCCTTTGTGGGGGGATTGTTCCGGCGGCATTGCGAGCACTAAACGTTCCCAAGTAGCAAAACCGCTAAGCTCTATCCGGATGAACACCACGCGGGCCGCGGCATTCGGGCTCCTCGCGCTCGCCAACCTGATGTGGTCCGGCAACTGGATCCTCGGCCGCGCGCTGCGCGAGACCTTCGATCCGATCGCGCTCAACTTCTGGCGCTGGCTGGTCGCGCTATTGGTGCTGGCGCCGTTCGCCGTGCGCGAAGCGGTCGCGAAGCGCGCCGTCATCCGGCGCCATGGCGGGCTGCTCGCCTTCCTCGCTCTCGCCGGCGTAGTGGCGTTCCAGGGCCTGGTCTATCTCGGGCTCGAGAGCACGACGGCCATCAACGCGGTCCTCATCAACGCTTCGGCGCCGGTCTTCATCGTCATCTGCTCGTGGCTTGTCCACCGGGAGAAGGCGGGGCCGCGGCAGCTCGGCGGCATGCTGATCTCGTTCCTCGGGGTGCTCGTCATCGTCTGCCAGGGCGAGCCCGCGCGGCTGCTGCAGCTGGAGATTCACCGCGGCGACGCGTGGATCCTGCTGGCGATGCCGATCTGGGGAATCTACTCGGTGCTGGTGAAACGCTGCCCGCCGGAGCTGCGCGGCGTCGCGCTGACGTTCGTTCTCGCCGCCATCGGCGTGGCGATGCTGCTGCCGCTCTACTTCGCGAGCGCGCCGCGCGGCCCGCTGCGCTGGCCGACGCAGGCGGAAGCCGGCGCAGTGCTCTACGTCGCCGTCGCCGCGTCGGTGCTGGCGTTTCTCTGCTGGAACCGCGGCGTTTCCGTCGTCGGCGCGAACGCCGCCGGATTCACGCTGCCGCTGCTGCCGGCGTTCGGCACGGTGCTGGCGATCGCCTTCCTCGGCGAATCGTTCCGCGCCTTCCATGCCGCGGGCTTCGCCACCATCCTCGTCGGCGTAGTCCTGGCGGCCTACCGATCGCGATAGGCCGCCCGGCACATCCGCTGGCAGGCATCGCGCGCAGCCGCGGGCCGGAGAATGCTGCATGCTTCATCTCCATACCGCCACGCCGGGCGCGCCGACCGCGCGGCCCGAGCTCGACAGCTTCATCTCGCGCGTGCTCGCCTGCAGCCTCGATATCCGCTCGTTGTGGTCGCTCGACCATTCGCCGGAAGAGCCGTGCCTCGCGACGCCGCCGTACCAGCTGCTGGCCTTCGCGGACCTCGCCACGCTGCAGGCCCTGCGCAGGGCCACCGACCTGCATCACGAGGAGCTGAATTTCCTCGTCGTCGTCGACGGCGATCGCTTCGAGAGCGCGTGGGGCGAATGCAAGGTCTCCGGTTCGCTCGCTCGCTGGGCGTGGCGCTATGTCTCGACGGACGAGGCGTATTACGACGAAGCGCGCTGGGACTCGCGCACCAGCAACGCCGGCGGCGTCGTGCGGCTGCGCAGGAAAGCTTTGCTGGTCTGGAAGGGCGCGCGCTAGGGGGGGAGGTATAGTTCCCACCGGGGAGGGTCAGCGCGCGCATGTCCGCCACGGTGCTCATCGTCGACGACTCGGCAACGGTTCGCGCCTCGCTCGCCGTTGCGGTGCGCGCGATGAAGCTCGAGCCGGTGCTCGCCGAGACCGGCGAGAAGGCGCTCGAGCTCTTCAGCGCCGCGCCGCCCGCGCTGGTGCTGCTGGACGTGATGATGCCGGGCATCGACGGCTACGAGACGGCGAAGCGCATGCGCGCCGCCTCCGCGGGCAAGTGGATCCCGATCCTGTTTCTCTCCTCGAGCGAATACGACCAGGACCTCGAGCGCGCGATCGAATCGGGCGGCGACGACTACCTGGTGAAGCCGGTGAGCGCGGTGGTGCTGAGCGCCAAGATCCGCGCCCTGCAGCGGCTGGAGAAGATGCACAACCAGCTGGTCGACCTCTCGGGCGAGCTCACCCACGCGAACCGGCGGCTGGAGACGATTTCCCAGCAGGACGCCCTGACCGGCATCGCCAACCGCCGCGCTTTCGATGAGCGGCTAGCGCTGCACTTCGCCGATGCCGCGCGGCAGAAGGAGCCGCTCTCGCTCGCCCTCTGCGACATCGACCACTTCAAGGGCTACAACGACCGCTACGGGCATCCCGCCGGCGACGATTGCCTGCGCGCCGTGGGCGGCGCGCTCAGGCGCTGCTGCAAGCGCGCGACCGACCTCGCCGCGCGCTACGGCGGCGAGGAGTTCGCGCTGATCCTGCCGCACACGCCCGCCGACGGCGCGCTGGTGGTGGTGGAGAAGCTGCGTGCCGACGTCGCGGCGCTGGCGCTGCCGCACGAGGCATCGGCGAGCGGCAGGATCGTCAGCTTCAGCGCCGGCGTGGCCGCCTACGCCGGCGAGCCGGGCGTGCAGATTGCCGATCTGATCGCCCGCGCCGACCAGGCGCTCTATCGCGCCAAGGAGCAAGGGCGCAATTGCACCGTCAGCGGCTGACGCCTACTGCTCGATGCGGATGCCGCTCGCGCGGATGATGCCGGTCCAGCGGCGCGTCTCTTCCTTCACCAGCGCGGCGAACTCGTCCGCCGTGACCGCTCCGGGCTGCGCGCCTTGCGCCGCCAGCTTCTCGCTCATGTCCGGCGTGCTCATCGCCCGCACGACGTCGTCGCAAAGCGCGTCGATGATGCTCTTCGGCGTTCCTTTGGGCACGGCGAAACCGAACCAGTTGAAGACCACGTAGTCGACGCCGGATTCGAGCGCGGTCGGCACCTCGGGCAGCGCCGGCGAGCGCACGGTGCTCGAGACGGCAAGCGCCGCCGCCTTGCCGCTGCGAATCGCGCCGAGCGCGGTCGGCGTGGCGGCGACCATCAGGTCGACCTGGCCGCCTTGCAGCGCCGCGCTCACGTCGCTCATGCCCTTGTAGGGGACGTGCGTGACGTCGATGCGCGTGTTGTGCAGCAGCAGCGCGGCGACGATGTGCGTCACGCTGCCGACGCCGGCCGAGCCGAAGTTGAGCTTGCCCGGATGCGCGCGCGCTTCGCCAATCAGGGCGCGCAGCGTCGTCAGCTTCGATTGCGGGCTGGCGACGACGACGAAGGGCGTCTGCGCGATCAGCGTCGCCGGCACGAGGTCGGAGGCGACATCCCAGCCCAGCTTGTCGAACAGGCCGGGCAGCATCGGATAGGTCGCGTCAATGAGGACGATCGTGCCGCCGTCGGCCGGCGCTTTCGCCGCCGCTTCCCAGGCGATGCGGCCGCCGGCGCCGGTGCGATTCTCGACCACGAAGGTCTTGCCCGTCAGCTCGGTCACTTTCTGCGTCGCCATGCGGGTGTAGACGTCGCTCGCGCCGCCGGGGGCGAACGGCACGAGCACGCGCACCGGCCGCGGCTGCGCCTGGCAGAGGGCGGCGAGGAGGGAAAGAAACACGGCGAGGGCGAGGCGCAGGGTCAGCCTTTCTTCACCAGCGGCCAGGCGGTGACGTCGAAATCGTTCGGCATCGCCACGTGCACGAAGCCGCGCGTATCGCGCAGCGAGCGGGTGATGTGGCCCTTGCCCTGCGTATCCTCGGCGAAGATCAGGTCGCCGGGCCGGCAGATGAAGCGCTCGCCTTCGCTCGACTCGATCTCGAGGATGCCGCTGGCGAGGAAGATGAGCTGGCGGCGCGGGGCGTTGTGCAGGCCCTGGACAAAGCCCTCGGCCGTCTCGCGGAAGAAAAGGGCGCCGGCCTGGAACGTCGGCGACACCGGCCGCTCGCCCTGCATCGGCACTTCGCGCACCTCGATCGCCGAGGCGCCCGAGGTCCTGGTGTAGATCCTGACGACGCGCACGCCCGGATGCTACTGCATGGGCGTGCGCCTCGGAAAACGCTAGGACTTCCGGCGGCTCTGCTCTGCGCGCGCAGCGCCAATCGCGGTCTTGACGTGCTGCTTTTCCTCCGGCGGCGGCAGCACCGCTTTCAGGCCCAGCGCCTCGATCCAGAGCTCGCGGCACCAGCCCTTGGAGTGATACACGTGCTCGTCTTCCTGATCCTCGACCTCCTGGTAGGCGCTCTTCAATGCTTTGGCATCGGCGCCGGTCAGCTTTTGGGCGCACTCGCCGAGCAACTGCCAGTCGAGATGATCCTTGGTCTCGGCGAAGACCACGCATTCGCAGGCGACGAGCTGCGCCGCGGCCGGATCGCCGGCGGCCTGAGCTTCCTTCATCGCCGCGACCAGGGATGCGCCGAGCTTGCGCACGATCTCGCGTCCGGGCGATTTCTCATCCGGGTCTAGCTGCATCGCGGAGAAGACGTCGCGCAGGATCTGAACGTGCGTTTCCGTCTCCTGGTAGTACTTCTCCCATTCTTCTTTCAGGTCCTCGTTCTGCGCGCACTCGAGCGCCGCTTCGTACACTTTCACGCCGCCCATCTCGTGCTCCAGCGACTGCAGCAACAGCTCCTTCAGCTTGCTTTTGTCCATGCTTTCTCCTTGAGTTCCGCTTCGGCGGCGAGCCAGTCTTCGAGGTCGGCGCCGGGGTTGAAGCCGCGACGCTCGGCTAGGTAGTAGGCGGCGATCGCAATCTTGGCGCGTATTTCTTCGTCGGATTGCGTCTTGGGCGCCGGCGTGGCGCCGGGCTGCTTTCTCATTTGCTTTCCTTCCGGCTCGAGCTGCCGCTCGCCGAAGGCTGCTTGCCGCCGTCGAGCGAGGCGACCGTCGTCTTTGCCATGTCGAGATGCTTCTGCACCGTGGGAATCTTCTTCTGCGCCGCGGCCTTGATGTCCGGGTCCTGGGCGCTCTTCGCCGCGGTCTGCAGCATCTTCAGCACTTCCTGATGCCCCTGCACCATCTCCTTCATGTAGGCCTTGTCGAACGCGTCGCCGGACATGGACTCCAGCTTCTTCATCGCCGCCTGATGCTTCTTGTCGGGCGAGGCGGGCGGCTGCTGGCCTTTCGCTTTCGCCAGGCCCTCGCCTTCCTTCATGCCCTTGCTGTGCTCCTCGATCATGTGCTGGGCGAACTGCTTCACTTCGGCGGAGGAGGCTTTCTGCGCCGCCAGTTTGCCGGCCTCGACCTCCGCGAGATCGGCTTCGCCCATTTGGCGAAGGAACTGCGCGTCCTGCTTGCCGAGGCTCTGCGCATGCACCGGCGCGGCGAGGATTGCGAGCAGCGGCAGGGTGCGAAGGATGCTGTTCATGGAAATGCTCCGTTCGGGCTGGTAGAGGCGCCAATCATCCGCGCCGGCCGCACGCGCGGGCAGTCGAGACAGTCGCCAATGTCTGTCGAACTTCCCACTACAAAGCGTCGGTGTTCGGCGTCTACAAGAGGCGCCAATCGGCTTTCGATTGAGCGATGCTCACCTGCTTGTGGCCGTTGATATGCGTGGGCAGGTCGTCGATGCCCCAGAGGCGAAAGCCGCCGCGGAAGGCGGTCAGGTTATGTCCAAGCCGCACGCCGGGTGGCAACGGCTCGCCGAGGTGCTTCGCGTTGCCGCCGCCGACGACGACATAGTCGGCGAGAAACGCCCGCTGCAGGGAAGGAATGATGGCGTTGACGCGACGGCGCCACTTGTTCTCGCCGATCTCGTCGAGCGCGGCGCGGCCGAAGCGCTGGCTGTAGGTCGCCTTGCGCTTGTAGCGCAGCTCGCCGAGCTCGAGCTGCACGATCGCGTGCTCGACGATCAGCACCGAGCCCAAGCCGGTCCCCAGACCGATGAAGAGCATGCGCCCGCCGTCGTAGCTGCCGAGCGCCTGCATCGCCGCGTCGTTGACGATGCGCACCGGGCAGCCGAACGCCGCCGCGAAATCGAAGCCGACCCAGCCCGAGCCGAGGTTCTCCGTCTCGGCGAGCGGCCCGCTGCCGCCGACCAGCCCGCAATAGCCGAGCGACACCGCCCGGTAGTCCCAATCGCGCGCGTTCTTCTTCACCGCATCGACCATCGCCGCGGGCGACAGATCATCGCCCGACGGAATCTTGCGCGGCCGCGTCTCGCCGCTGACGAGGAACTTGACGTTGGAGCCGCCGATGTCGACAGAAAGAATGCGCTCGGATTTCTGCGCTTTGTTGATGCGAGCGGCCATGCCGGGCAAAGAGCAACTCGTATGCCGTGGTCCGCTCGGCGCGGCCGGAAAAACGCCCGGACGCAGGCCAAGAGGTGTATAACGTCAATGTAGTCAGTGTTTTGCCTCGCCTTCCCCCATCCAGGAGTTGTCGACGACGGTGGCCACCGGCACGGTCAAGTGGTTCAGTGATCTTTCGGGATACGGCTTCATTACGCCCGACGGCGGCGGCGCCGACCTGTACGCGCACCACAGCGCCATCCAGGGTGAGAGCTCGCTGAAGGAATCGCAAAAAGTCAGCTTCGACGTCGGCGAAGGTCCCAAGGGACCGGCGGCGACCAATATCAAGGCCGTATGAGGAATCGATGAGCGCGCAGCAGATATTCAAGGCCGATCTCGCCAAGCTCTGGACGCGCGAGCGCATCGGCCGCCTGTCGGCGCTGGAGATCAAGCAGCTGCGCGCCAATGCCGAGCGGCTCAACGAGCCCGAGCTCGCCGTGCTGTGCAGCGAAGTGCTGAAGGACAGCCCGCGCGCGCCGCACGCGTCGCGCGAGAAATCCGCGGGCCGCACCAAGGCGCGCAAGCTCGTTGCGCGCGTCAAGGCATTCGAGGCGCGCGGCGTATACCTGCAGGATCCGCTCAGCAGCTGGAGCGGCGTGCGAAAGTCGGACGGCGCCGTCGTCATGGCGATCTGGGCCGACGCGATCGAGTCGGTCGACGGCGCCTGCCGCTGCCTTCTCTGGGCGCCGAACGTCGACGGCGCGCGCCCCTGGTCTGACCGGGCCGCGGGGGTCGAGCGCCTCGAGCACTGCAAGCGCGCGATGGAGGCCGGCGGCGCCGAGGGCCTGCTCGTCTACGGACAGCGTTTCGTCGGACAGCTGCCGGAAGACAAGGCCTACGCCATCCACGGCGTCGACGCCGAGACCGTGGTGCGTTTTAGCGTCGAGGCGATCGGCGAGCAATTCTGGGCGACCTGGGGCCGCAAGGCCGCGGTGTCGTCGTTCGGACAATCATAAGAGCCGCGAGAGGAATTCATGGCGAAGGAAGAAATGATCGAGATGGAAGGCACCGTGCAGGAGGTGCTGCCGAATACGCAGTTCCGGGTGACGCTCACCAACGGCGCGACCGTCCTCGCCTATGCCGGCGGCAAGATGCGGCAACGGCGCATCCGCGTCATCGCCGGCGACCGGGTCAGCCTGGAGATCTCGCCCTACGATGTGACGCGCGGCCGGATCAGCTACCGCCACCTCGACAGCGCGGCGCCGTTTCCGGCGCGACGCAAGCCGCCCTACAGAAAGAAGTAGCGGTTAGCGGGAAGAAGTACTGCTCAGGAGCAGACGATGCGCGGCTGCAGGCCGCGGGCGCGTGCAGCCATCACGCATTCGTAGAACAACTGGTAGGTTTCCTCGCAAGCCTTGGCTTTCGGCTCGCCTTGCGCGCTGAGCGCGCGCCACTTCCAGCCCTTCTCGTCCTTGAAGTAAATAATTTCGCAAGTCGGCATCTCTCTCTTATACAGGCAGGCGCCTTCCTTGCTCCGTGAGCGGGCAAAAATCGAGGAATGCGCGACCCTGAACGCCGTTATGCGACGTCGCTGCGGCCCGGCATGCCGGATGACTACCCCGGAATAATTCCTGCATAATCAGCCGGCTTGGCTCCCACCGACCGAATTCAACTGCCGCTGCGGTGGCAGTTCGTGCCCGAGAAAAACCCTCGCGACGGCGCCGTGCGCTGGGGTTGGCGGGCTTACACGCAGACCGGCAAGCTGGCGATGCAGTCCGGCGACACCTTCGAGACCCTGACCGAGTGCATGGACGATGCCCGGGCCAGCGGCTACGGGACCTGACCGGTGATCGATCCGCACATCTACCAGCTGATGGTCGAGCAGACCAAGGACTACGCCGTCTTCTTCCTCGATACCGAGGGGCGGGTGATGAGCTGGAACGCCGGCGCGCGGGCCATCAAGGGTTACGCACCCGAGGAAATCGTCGGCCGGCATTTCTCGATTTTCTACACCCGCGAAGCGGTGGACAGCGGCTGGCCGCAGCATGAGCTGCGGACCGCGACCGCCGAGGGCCGCTTCGAGGACGAAGGCTGGCGCGTGCGCAAGGACGGCTCGCGCTTCTGGGCGAATGTGGTCATCAGCGCGCTGCGCGATGAGGCGGGCAAGCTGCTCGGCTTTTCGAAGATCACGCGCGACCTGACGGACCGCCGGATGCACGAGGAGGCTCTGCGCCAGAGCGAGGAGCGGTTCCGGCTGCTGATCGAGGGCGTGCAGGATTACGCGATCTACATGCTGGACCCCGAAGGCGTGATCACGAGCTGGAACGCCGGCGCACAGCGCATCAAGGGCTATGCGCGCGAGGAAATCCTCGGCAAGCACGTTTCGCGCTTCTACACGCCGGAGGACCTGACAGCCGGCCTGCCCTGGGAAGAGCTGGCGACGACGCGGCGCACCGGCCGCAGCGAGACCGAAGGCTGGCGCGTGAAGAAAGACGGCGATCGTTTCTGGGCGAGAACGGTCATGAGCGCGCTCCACGACAGCGACGGGCACCTGCGCGGCTTCGCCAAGGTGACGCAGGACCTCTCCGAGCGGCGCCATGCGCAGGACCTGGAGAAGGCGTCGCAGAACGTCAACGAGTTCATCGCCACGCTGGCGCACGAGCTGAGAAACCCGCTGGCGCCGATCCGCAACGCCGTGCACATCATGGCGCAGGTGCCGGCGGGCGACCCGGCGCAGAAGGCGATGCGCGAGACGATCGACCGCCAGAGCGCGCAGCTCTCGCGCATCGTCGAAGACATGATCGACATCGCGCGCATCACGCGCGGCGCGCTCGCCATGGAGCACACGCGGCTCGATATGGCCGACGTGGTGCGCCACGCGGTCGAGACCTCCACGCCGGCGATCGAGGCGGGCCGGCATACGCTCGAGCTCGATCTGGCGGCCGAGGAAATGCCGGTGTCGGGCGACGTACACCGCCTCGCGCAAGTGCTCTCCAACATCCTCAACAACGCGGCGCGCTACACGCCCGCCGGCGGCAGCATCGCCGTGCGCGCGCGCGTCGAAGGCGACAAGGCGGTGGTGCGCGTGCGCGATACCGGCCGCGGCATCGAGCCGGAGCTGATCCACCGCATCTTCGACATGTTCGTCCAGGGGCGCGCGCCGCTGCAGCGCATCGGCGGCGGTCTCGGCATCGGCCTCGCGCTCGCGCGCCGTATCGCCGAGCTGCACGGCGGCACGGTCGAGGCGCGCAGCGAGGGCGTCGACCGCGGCAGCGAGTTCACCCTGAGCATGCCGCTCGTGACCGGGGCAGCGCCGGCGCGGCCGCAGGAGGCGCCGGAGGCGAAACGACCGGCCGTGGCGCGGCGCGTGATGGTGGTCGACGATAATGTCGACGCGGCATCGATGCTCGATATGCTGCTGCGCTCGCTGGGGCACGAAACCCGCGTCGCGCACGACGGCCCCGAGGCGCTGCGGATGGCGCAAGAGTTCCGTCCCGAGGTCGTACTGCTCGACATCGGCATGCCGGGCATCGACGGCTACGAGGTGGCCCGGCGGCTGCGCACCCAGGCGAAACAGCGCGCGCTGCGCATCGTCGCCGTCACCGGCTGGGGGCAGGATGCCGACCGGCAGCGCTCGCGCGAGGCGGGCTTCGACCTGCACCTCGTCAAGCCGGTCGACACGACCGACCTGCTGCAGGCGCTCAACGGCCGCAACGGCGCGACCTTGCACTGAGGTTCGGGAACGGTGCTTGCACGGCCCCGGGTTTCACCGGAGGCCGTCATGAAAGAGCGCAGAACTTCCAAGGGACACGACACGAAAACGCTCGGCCCGAGCGATACGTCGGACAGCGGCTCGGACGTCAATCCGGGCGAGGCGACGGGAAGCGACAGCGATCGCGCCGGCACCGGCGAGCGTCAGAACGTCGAAAACCGGCAGGGTCGAACCGATGCCGACCGCGGCGTCGATCGCGTCGTGGCCGCGAATGAGGCCGGACTCGGCGGCGGCCTGGATCAGGCCGAGGAAGCGCGCCTCGGAACAACCGACGAAGAAATTGCCCGCAAGAAGCGCAAGGCGCGATGACCGCCCGGGCGTCGCCGCTAGGCGAGGTGCTGCTTGAAGAACGCCACGGTGCGATCCCACGACAGCTTCGCTGCCGCCTCGCTATAGCGCGGCGTCGAATTGTTGTGGAAGCCGTGCTGGGTGCCGGGATAGATGTGCGCCTCGTGTGAGACGCGCGCCGCTTTGAGCGCCTGCTCGTAGCCGGGCCACATCTCGTTGATGCGCGGGTCGTTCTCGGCGTAGTGGATCAGCATCTTGGCGCGGATCTTCGCCACGCCCGCCGTTTCCGCGGCAGCGCCGTAGTAGGGTGCGCCGGCATGCATGTCCGGCCCCATCGTCACGGCGAGGTAATTCGTCGTGCCGCCGCCCCAGCAGAAACCGGTGACGCCGAGCTTGCCGCTCGACGCCTTCTGCTCCTTGAGGTAGCGCGCGCTGTTCAGCATGTCGGTGCGCAGCTTCGCCTGGTCGAGGCCCGCCTGCAGCGTGCGGCCATCGTCGTCGTTGCCGGGATACCCGCCGGCGGGGAAAAGACCGTCGGGCGCGAGCGCGATGAAGCCCGCCAACGCCGCGCGGCGCGCCACGTCCTCGATGTACGGATTCAGGCCGCGATTCTCGTGCACGACGAGGACGGCGGGGAAGGGGCCGCTGCCCTTGGGTTGCACCAGGTAGCCGCGCATCGTGCCGGAATTCCCGCCGGGCGAAGGGTAAGTCACGTATTTCGCCTGGATGCGCTCGTCGGTGAAGGAGACGGTCTGCGCCCGCGCATAGCGCGGCAGTAGTGCCTGCGCCATCACCAGGCCGGCGGCGCACAATGCGGCCGAGCGGCTGAGGAACTCGCGGCGATCGATGCGACCATGGCAGTACTCGTCATAAAGCTCGTAAATGCGCTGATCGATCTCCAGCTGCGTGACTTCGTGGTGCGCTGCGCCCATGGCTAAGTCTCCGTGGTACCGGAAGAGGAAAGCCTATCTTGTCACGATCGCCGCGATGGCGGGCCTGTTCGCCGTCAACTGGATCGTGCAGGTGGCGAGGAAGCCCACCGAGCTCTTCTTCCCCGTCAGCGGAGTGCTGTCCAAGACGCCGGCCGAGACCTGGCGCGCGTACGAGCCGATCTTTCGCCGCCATTCCACGCCGCTGATGGCCCCGGAGCTGCTCGCCGCGCTGGCGCAGGTCGAAGGGGCGGGCAATCCGGCGGCCCGCACCTACTGGCGCTGGCGGTTGACTCACCAGCCGTTCGAGGTCTATCGGCCGGCCTCGAGCGCGGTCGGCATGTACCAGATCACCGACGCGAGGTTCCAGGACGCGAAGCGCCTGTGCATCCACGACCATGTCGCGGCCGAAGACTGCTGGTTCAACTTTCTTTACATGCGGACGGTGCCGAGCCATGCGGTGGAGATGACTTCGGCATTCCTCGACCGGGCAGTGCGCCGGCGCATGAAGGCAGGGGCTTTGCAGCAGAGGCAGGACCTCGCGGCTCTGATCCATCTGTGCGGCGAGAGCGTGCGTCCCGGCGCCAGGCGCTGCGGCGAACACGACGCCCAGCTCTACCTCGTCCAGGTCAACGCGATGAAACGGCTGTTCGCCAGGATGGCGAACCCGGAGCTCTAAGGCCCCGGGGCCGACTGCTTATGAAGCCTTGGTGAGGAAGGCGGGGATGCTGCCCGTGACGACGCGCAGGTCGCGCCCCGGGATCGAGGCGAGCATCGACGGCCGCGGCTGCGTGATCTTCGGGTCGAGCCTGATCTGCGGGCTCTCGATCCACTCGACGATCGGCATGAGCTGCTGGCGCTCGGCGGCCGACTGGGCGAATTCCATCTCGAATACGCCGATGCCGGTCTCCGCAGTCTTGAGATAGACGTCGGAATCGCTGACGCGGCTGAGCATCTGCAGGCTGAGCGAGGCGAGGAAGCGCTCGAGCGGCTGGTAGACGGGCATCGAGCTGCGCACGCGGTTCGCGCACGCGGCGAGGCGGATGTTGCGCTGGCGGATCATGCCCTTCAGCAGCAGATCGCGGATGAAATTGGCCGTCGCGTGGATGTCGATCGCCGAGGGCGCGACCGGGATCAGGATCGAGTGCGCGCGCAGCAGCATTTCGTGGAGCAGCATGCCGGAGGCGCCGGCGGGCGCGTCGATAATGAGCTGCTCGGTGTTGGCGGGCACGTGCATCTGCACCGTGCGCAGGCCGGTCTTCTGCGGCGCGCCGTTGGCGCCGTGGATTTTCGCCACCTGCAGGGGCCTCTGCTTCAGCCAGTTGAGGCTCGAGCCTTGCGGGTCGTAATCGAGGATCGCGGTCGGAATGTTCTTCGAGGCGAAGTAGCTCGCGAGATTCGTGGCAACGGTGGTCTTTCCCGAACCGCCTTTCGGGTTGATGACCAGCGTGACGTTCGTCCTCATTTCCCCCTGCCCCCTCGCCTCTCTGTCCTGCACTAGCAGCGTACTGCAGAACAGCGGTCCATGGGTTGTTAACTACTTCTCGCGCTGCTACTTTTCCCGGCGGACGGGAGCCCCATGCCGACATACGTGTACGTCTCCAACGCCGAGGACGGCGAGATTGCGACTTACGGCCTGACCGAAACCGGGGAGCTCGTTCCCCGGGGGCGGGCGAGGGCGGCGAGCCTGGTGATGCCCCTCGCCGTCAGCCCGGATCGACTCCGGCTCTATGCTGCGGTGCGCTCGAAGCCCTTCTCGGTGCACGTTTTCGGCATTAATCCCTCAACCGGAGCGCTGACCCCCCATTCCCTATCGCCCTTGGCCGAAGGCTTCCCCTATCTCTCGCTCGACCGGACAGGGCGGTTGCTGTTCGGCGCGTCCTACGGTGCCCACCTGGTGAGCGTGAACGAGGTGGGAAGCGATGGCCGGGTGGCGGCCGAGCCGGGGCAGATCATCCCGGTGGGCCGCAACGCCCACGCGATCCTGGCCGACCGCAGTAACCGGTTCGTCTTCGTCCCGTGCCTGGGCAGCGATCAGATTTTCCCCTTCGCCCTGGAGGCGGGACGCCTGCTCCCGGCAAAGCCGGTGCAGATGAAGGCGGGAACCGGGCCGCGGCATCTGGCCTTCTCCGGCGACAACCGCTTCCTCTACGTGCTCGGCGAGCTGACGGGAAGCGTGACGACGTTTTCCCTGAAGGACGGAACGCTCGCCGAGGCCTCGGCGGCGGCGATGGTGACAAGCCTGCGTCCCGGCGCGCCGCGCGGACCCGATGCGCCGCCACGCGAGCGCGGCAACGACATCTGGGCGGCCGACATTCATCTGACCCCCGACGGCCGGTTCCTCTACACCTCGGAGCGGACGAGTAATTCCCTGTGCGCGTTCAACGTCGACGCGGCGACCGGCAAGCTCGCCTGGCTGGGCGCGACGCCGACGGAAACGCAGCCGCGCGGCTTCGCCATCGACCCGCAGGGCAAATTCATCGTCGCGGCGGGAGAGAAGTCGACGACCGTGTCCGTGCACGCGATCAACAATGATGGTTCTCTGGGCGCCGCGCGACAGTTCCCGGGCGGCAAGGGCGGCAACTGGGTGGAAATCGTGGAGGCTTGAAATGACGACACGCAGGGACTTCATCAAGGGAGGCGTGGCATTTACGAGCTGCGCGATGCTCGACGCGGCACGGGCACAGGCGCCGGCGAAGCGGCGCACCGTGGTGATGAGCGGACGGCGGGTACGGACCATCGACGTGCACGCGCACTGCGCGTTCCCGGAGGCGGTGGCGCTGCTCGGCAACCGCGGCGTGCGCACCCCGCAGGTGACGCTCGAGGAGCGCCTGCGGCGGATGGACGAGCAGGGCATCGACATGCAGGCACTGAGCATCAATCCGAACTGGTATGCGGCCGAGCGGGACCTCGCGACGGAAGTGATCCGCGTCCAGAACGAGAAGCTCGCGGAGCTGTGCGCCTCGCAGCCAGAGCGCTTCGTCGCTTTCGCCAGCGTCGCGCTGCAGTATCCCGATCTCGCCGCGCAGCAGCTCGAGCACGCGGTGAAGAAGCTCGGCCTGCGCGGCGCGGGCGTCGGCGGCAGCGTCAATGGCCAGGAGCTCTCCGACCCGAAGTACCACCCTTTCTGGGCGAAGGCGGAGGAGCTCGGCGTGCTGGTCTTTCTCCACCCGCAGGGCACGGCAGAGCTGAAGGGCAGGCTGCAGGGCAACGGCGGGTTGGAGAACACCATCGGCAACCCGCTCGAGACGACGCTCGCGCTATCGCACCTCATCTTCGAGGGCACGCTCGACCGCTTTCCCGGGCTGAAGCTTTGCGCCGCGCACGGCGGCGGCTACCTGCCGTCGTACGCGCCTCGCTCGGACCATATCTGCCTGACGTTCCCCGATCGTTGCGCGGCGGTACCGTTGAAGAAAAAGCCGACCGAGTATCTGAAGCAGCTGTACTTCGACGCGCTGGTTTTTACGCCCGAAGCGCTGCGCCACCTCGTCGCGCAAGTGGGCTCGAGCCAGGTCGTCATGGGTACCGACTACCCGTTCCCCTGGACCAGCACCTCGGTCGATCACATCCTCGGCACGCCGGGCCTCGGCGACGCCGAGCGCGCGGCGATCCTCGGCGGCACGGCAGCGAAGCTGCTCGGTATGTTAGGCTAACGCGCAGCTATGGACGAGGCGATCAAAGGCGCAATACTTGGCGGGGTGATCGGTGCGGCGCTGGTCGCCCTCGAATACATCATGCTCAGCAAGGACGCCAAGGAGCGCGCCGTGAA
>JAXDQC010000051.1:0-29797 GCA_034668045.1 Betaproteobacteria bacterium
TCTCATCTTTGCCCGCGTGCCCATCGCGATCGCGCTCGCCGCGAGCGGGCTCGCCGGCTATGCGGCGCTCGACGGCTGGGGCCCGGCGTTGAAGATGTTTGGGCGCGTGCCATTCACGCTCGCGAGCGCCTACTCGCTGTCGGTGATCCCGCTCTTCATCCTGATGGGCGCCGTGGCCGCGCGCGGCAACATGGCGAAGGAGTTGTTCGACGCGGCCAACGGCCTCTTCGCCGGCGTGCGCGGCGCGCTCGCAAACGCGACCATCGGCTCGTGCGCGCTTTTCGGCGCCATTTGCGGCTCGTCGATCGCCACCGCGGCGACGTTCTCCAAGGTGGCCATCCCCGAGATGCGGCGGCACGGCTACGACCCCGCATTTGCAGCAGGCGCGGTCGCGAGCGCCGGCACCCTTGACGTGCTCATCCCGCCGTCGGTGCTGCTGGCGATCTACGCCATCGTCGCCGAGCAGTCGCTGCCGAAGCTCTATGCCGCCGCGTTCATTCCCGGCTTCGTGCTCGCCGGCCTGTACGTCGTCACCGTCTGGGTGGTGGCGTGGTGGCGGCCGCAGTGGGTGCCCAAGGTGCCGGGGATGGGACTCGCACAGCGCCTGCGGGCATCGCTCGGCATGTGGAAGCTCGCGGTGCTTTTCTTCTTTGCCGTCTTCGGCATCTATCTCGGCTGGTTCTCGCCCACCGAAGCGGCGGCGGTGGCCGCGTTCGCGGCGATCCTGATCGCCATGCTCACGCGGCAGATGGGCTGGCGCGATCTGTGGGACGCGATGCTCGAGACGGTCTACACCACGGCGGCCATCTTTTTCATCGTCGTCGGCGCGTTCATCTTCTCGCGCTTCATCGTTCTCACTCAGATTCCGGCGGAGCTTGCCGGCTGGGTGAGGCAGGCAGGCCTCGCGCCGGCGTGGATCCTCGTCTCGGTGATGATGCTCTATCTCCTGCTTGGCACCTTCCTCGACGAGGTGAGCACGATCCTGATCAGCGTGCCGGTCACGTTGCCGCTCGTTCTCGGCCTGGGGTACGACGGCGTCTGGTTCGGAATATTCGTCACCGTGATGTGCACCATTGGGCTCATCAGCCCGCCGACCGGCATGACGGTATTCGTGATCCAGGCGCAGCACCCCGACATCCCGGTCGCCCGGATCTACCTCGGCACGCTGCCTTTTCTCGTCGCCGACCTCGTCCTCGTCGGCTTGCTGGTCATGCTGCCGGGGATGGTTTCCTGGCTGCCGACGGTGCTGAAGATCTGACCTTCAGGATCTGAGTCGGGCGTAGATCGGCGTGAAATCCGGCGCGGTCTCGCGCATCAGCTGCTCGAACGAATCGATGACGAAGTAGCGCTGCTGGTAGCGGTCGATCTCATAGTCGGTGCGCATCATGCGCTCGAGGTCGAACGGCAGGCGCTGCGGCCGCGGATCGTCTATGCAGTAGGCGAGCTCGCCGCCCGAGGAGAGGAGGCCGGCCCCGTAGGCGCGCACGCCCTGCGGCGTTTTCATCAGGCCGAACTCGATCGTGTACCAGTAGAGCCGCGCGAGCATTTTTACGGCATCGAGGCGCATCGCCTTCAGGCCGCCCTTGCCGTACTCGTGCAGGTGGTCGGCATAGACCCGGTCGAAGAGCAGCGGCACGTGGCCGAAGAAGTCGTGAAAGACGTCGGGCTCGACGATGTAGTCGAACTCCTCGGGCCGGCGGAGCCAGACGGTCACCGGGAAGCGCCGACTTGCGAGATGCGTGAAGAACGCCTCGTCCGGGATGAGGCCGGGGACGGCGACGATCTCCCAGCCGGTCGCTTTTTTCAGCTTCCTGGAGACGTCGTCGAACTTCGGAATCTCCCGGGAGGAATCCAGCGCGGCGATCGCCTTGATCCATTCCGGGCAGGCGTACTTCGGGACGAGCTTCGCCTGTCGCTCGAACAGGCGCCGGTAGAGCGAATGCTCCTCCAGGCTGTAGCGCGCCCAATCCTGCGCGACAGCATAGTCCGCACTGGCGCGAGCGTAGTCGCCGCGAAGGCTCATGAGCCCGGACTATCCATTCGGCTATTATCGCGCCATGCCACGCACACCTCTCGCGGACTTCGAGCCCGCCCTGAAAAAGCGTCTCGAAGAGTTGTGGGGCACGCCGCCGAATCTTTACCATTGCCTCGCCAATCATCCCCGGCTGATCGAGGCCTGGAGCGATTTTTCCAAGGCGCTTCGCCACGACACGCGCACGCCGAGGGCGCTGCGCGAGCTCGTCATCCTGCGCGGCGCGCAGCTGATGCGCTCCGAGTACGAATGGGCGCAGCACCTGAAGATGGCGCGCAAGGCCGGCGTACGCGAGGCGCAGATCGCCGCGCTCGCGTCGTGGAAATCGTCCGCCGAATTCGACGCCAAGGAGAAAGCCGCGCTCCTGCTCGCCGAAGCGGTGACGCATGGCAAGGTGAGCGACGAGGTCTATGCCGAGGCGATGCGGCACTTCGACCATCACGACTATGTCGAGCTGTCGATCACCGCCGCGTTCTACGCGATGGTCGGCCGCATGCTCGACGCGATGGGCGTGCAGCTCGAGGCGGACGTCAAGAACTACTCGCCCAAGCTTCCGACATGAGCCGCATTGATCCGCGCATTGATTCGAGCGCGCCGCCGCGCCAGTACCGCTACTACGAGCTCGTGATGGCGGCGTTCGTCACCATCCTCATCTGCTCCAACCTCATCGGCCCGGCGAAGATCGTCCAGTTCGACTGGCTGCCGTTCGCCTTCGGCGCGGGGGTGCTGTTCTTCCCCATCTCCTATGTGTTTGGCGACGTCCTCACCGAGGTCTACGGCTATGCGCGCGCGCGACGCGTCATCTGGGCCGGGTTCGGCGGGCTGCTGTTCGCCTCGGTCATGGCTTCCGTGGTGGTCGCGCTGCCGCCGGCGCCATTCTGGGAGAACCAGAAGGCCTACGAGATCGCTTTCGGCACGACCTGGCGCATCGCGCTCGCTTCGATGTTCGCCTATTTCTGCGGCGAGTTCGTGAACTCCTTCGTGCTCGCCAAGATGAAGATCATGACCGCGGGTAGGCACCTGTGGTCGCGCACCATCGGCTCGACCATCGTCGGCGAAGCGGTCGACTCGGCGCTTTTCTACCCGCTCGCGTTCTACAACTCGGGGCTGATCCCGAACGACAAGCTGCTCGCGATCATGCTGGCCCAGTTCGGGCTCAAGGTCGCGGTTGAAGTCGTGTTCACGCCGGTGACTTACAAGGTGGTGAACGCCCTCAAGCGCGCCGAGGGCGAGGACTACTACGACCGGGACACGAACTTCAGTCCCTTCACCCTCAAGACCTAGGCGGCCGCCTTCTGCTTTTGCGAAAGGCCGGGAAGCAGCTCGTCCTTTTTCCTGCGGGCAGTGGCGACGCTCTTCGCCTTGATGTGGCCGTAGCCGCGGATCTCCTCGGGCAGCGAGGCAATCTGGATCGCCAGCGCGTGGTTCTGCGGCGAGAGCTCCGCCAATAGCCGCTCGAGAGTCTCTTCGTACTCGCGGATGAGCGCGCGCTCGGTCTTGCGCTCCTCGGTGTAGCCGAAGAGATCGAAGGCCGTCCCTCGCAGGCCCTTCATCGACGCGAGGACCTTGAACACGCCGCCCATCCAGGAACCGAAGCGGATCTTCTTCGGCTCGCCGGTGAGCGGGTCGGTCTTTGCGAGCAGCGGCGGCGCGAGGTGGTAGACCACCTTGTAGTCGCCCTCGAACATGCCTTCGACCTTGCTGCGCATGGCGCCGTCGCTGTGCAGGCGCGCGACTTCGTACTCGTCCTTGTAGGCGAGCAGCTTGGCGTAGTAGCGCGCGACGGCTTCCGTCAGCTTCGTGGAGCTGGTTTTTTGCTGTTCGATCTTCCGCACGCGATCGACGAGGGAAGAATACTTCTGTGCAAGCGCTTCGTTCTGGTATCCGGTCAGGAACTTCACCCGACGCTCCACCAGCTCTTCCAGGCTGCGTGAGAAGTGCTGGTCGATCGGGATCACCGCGGCCGGCTTGGCGATGCGCTCGACGCGCCCGAGGTCGACCGCGGCGCGCCGGCCCCAGAGGAAGCTCTTGCGGTTGAAGTCGACCGCCACCCCGTTCAGCTCGATCGCGCGCTCGAGCGCCTCGGCGCTGACCGGCACCCAGCCCTTTTGGTACGCGTAGCCCAGCATGAACATGTTGGTGGCAATCGCGTCACCCATCAGGCCACTCGCCAGCTCGGTGGCGGCGACGAACTCCGCCTTCTGCGAAGCGCTGTGGATATCGCCCTGCAGATCGGAGCCGGGGAGCTGCCAGTTGGGGTTCTTCACGAATTCCGCGGTGGGCGTCACGCTCGCGTTCACCAGCGCGCGCGTCTGAGACTGCGCCATCTTGGAGATCGCCTCGGTGCTCCCGGTGACCACCAGGTCGCAGCCCACCACCAGGTGCGCGCTGCCGGTATCGATGCGGGTTGCTTTCAGGTCCTCCGGCCGCGCCGCGACCTGCACGTGCGACATCACCGCGCCGTACTTCTGCGCCAGGCCGGACATGTCGAGCACCGACACGCCCTTGCCCTCGAGGTGCGCCGCCATGCCGATGATCTGGCCGATGGTGATGACGCCGGTGCCGCCGATGCCGGTGACGAGGATTCCGTAGGGACGCTCCAGCTCGGGAAGATTCGGTTCCTCGACCGGCGGAAAATCGTCCTTTGCAACAGCGCCTGATTTTCCCTTCTTCAAGCGGCCGCCCTCGACGGTGACGAAGCTTGGGCAGAAGCCCTTCAGGCAGGAGTAGTCCTTGTTGCACGAGGACTGGTTGATGACGCGCTTCCTGCCGAACTCGGTCTCGAGCGGCTCGACCGAAAGGCAGTTGGACTTGACGCTGCAGTCGCCGCAGCCCTCGCACACCATCTCGTTGATCACCGCGCGCACCGCGGGATCCGGGAACTCGTTCTTCTTGCGCCGGCGTCGCTTCTCCGAGGCGCAGGTCTGGTCGTAGATCAGCGCCGAGACGCCGGGCATTTCCCGCAGCTCGCGTTGCACCTGGTCGAGCTCGTCGCGGTGGCGCACGGTCACGCCGGGCGCCCAGTTGGTCCCGTGCGGATATTTGTGCGGCTCGTCGGTGACGATGATGATCGGCTTCACGCCTTCGGCGGCGATCTGGCGCGAGATCATCGCCGGGTCGAGCGGGCCGTCGTGGCGCTGGCCGCCGGTCATCGCCACCGCGTCGTTGTAGAGGATCTTGTAGGTCATGGTGACCTTGGCCGCGACCGCGGCCCGGATCGCCAGCAGGCCGGAATGGAAGTAGGTGCCGTCGCCGAGGTTGGCGAAGATGTGCTTTTCCTTCGTGAACGGCGCCTGCCCGATCCAGGGCGCGCCCTCGGCGCCCATGTGCGTGAAAGTCGAGGTGCTGCGGTCCATCCACACCGCCATGAAATGGCAGCCGATGCCGGCAGTGGCGCGGCTGCCCTCAGGCACGCGGGTCGAGGTGTTGTGCGGGCAGCCGGAGCAGAAGTAGGGCTGGCGGATCGCGGTGACGCGAGGCTTCGCCAGGACCTTCTCCTTGAAATCCAGGAACGCGAGCCTTTCCTTGAACTGACTTCCGAGGCTGGAAGTCATGTTCAGCTTCTCGAGCCGCTGGGCGATCGCCTTGGCCACCATTGCCGGCGAATGCTCGTAGTGGGCAGGCAGCAGCCAGGTGCCGGCCGGCTGGCCGCCGCTGCGGCTCCACTCGCCGCTGTCGTCGAACTTGCCGACGACGCGGGGCGCGCGCACGTTTTCCTTCCAGTTGTAGAGCTCTTCCTTGATCTGGTACTCGATCAGCTGGCGCTTTTCCTCGACGACCAGGATCTCCTCCAAGCCTTCGGCGAAGCGCCGCGCGCCGTGCGGCTCGAGCGGCCAGGACATCGCCACCTTGTAGACCCGGATGCCGATGTCTTCGCAAATCTGTTTTGTCAGGCCCAAGGACGAAAGGGCCTCCATCACATCGCCATACGATTTGCCGGTCGTGGCGATGCCGAGTCTTGCGCGCGGCGAATCCCAGACGATGCGGTCGAGCCCATTGGCGCGGCAGTAGGCGAGGGCGGCGTAGACCTTGTAGTCGAGGATGCGCGCTTCCTGCTCGAGGATCGCGTCGGGCCAGCGGATGTTCAGCCCGCCCCCGGGAAGCACGAAGTCTTCCGGGATCTTCGAGGTGATTCGCGCCGGATCGACGATGACCGACGCGCCCGATTCGACCACGTCGGTCACGCACTTGAAGGCGATCCAGCAGCCGGAGTAGCGGCTCATGGCGAAGCCGTGCAGGCCGAGGTCGAGGTAGTCCTGCACGTTCGACGGGTTGAGATGCGGGATGAGGCAGGCCTTGAAGATGTGCTCCGACTGGTGCGGCAGCGTCGAGGATTTCGCCGCATGGTCGTCGCCGGCGAGCGCGAGCACGCCGCCGTGCTTCGCCGTGCCGGCGGCGTTGGCGTGCTTGAAGACATCGCCGCAGCGGTCGACGCCCGGCCCCTTGCCGTACCACATCGAATACACGCCGTCGTAATTCGCGCCCGGGTACATGCCGACCTGCTGCGTGCCCCAGATCGAGGTGGCGGCGAGGTCCTCGTTTACCCCCGGTTGGAATTTGATGTGGTGGCTGGCGAGGTGCTGCTGGGCGCGCCAGAGCGCCTGGTCGAGGCCGCCGAGCGGCGAGCCGCGGTATCCCGAGATGAATCCGGCGGTGTTGAGGCCGGCGCGCAGATCGCGCTCGCGCTGCAGCATCATCAGCCGGATGAGCGCCTGCGTGCCGGTCATGAACACGCGCCCGCGCTCGAGGGTGTACTTGTCGTCGAGCGAGGCAGCGGCGAGAACGGCGCGGTCGGCGGGAGCGTTCATCGGACCTCGGGGAAATCTAACACGCTAAGGGGTTTGATCCGCGGCGCGGCCTTTGATTCTCGGCTTCGCCGCTCGTGCGGCGCGGTCCCAATACGGCTCGGGGCCGAACGAAGCGGCGAGAAACTCGATGAAGACCCTCGTCTTCGCGGGGAGATGCCGCCGGTGCGGATACACGGCGTAGATTGCCACGTCGCTGTGAAAGCTGTAGCCCGGGAAGAGGGGCACCAGTGATCCGTCCTGCAGATGGCGGTACACATCCCAGGTCGATTTGAGCGCAATCCCCAGGCCCGCGAGTGCCCATTCGCGCAGCACTTCCCAGTTGTCGCAGGCGTAGCGGCCGGAAACGCGCGCCGCACCTGGCTTGCCGCGCGGATCCTTGTAGTCCCACGTCATGGCGAAGTCGTTCGTCGTGAGGCAGTTGTGATGCACGAGATCCTCGGGCAGGCGCGGCGTGCCGTGTCGCTCGAGATATTCGGGGCTGGCGCAGACGACGCGTCGGTTGGGCGCGAGGCGCCGTGCCGCGAGGGAGGAATCCTCGAGCTCGGCGATGCGCACGGCGATATCGAAGCCTTCCTCGATGACGCTGACGCTGCGGTCGGAGAGGCTGAGCGCGAGCCGCACTTTGGGATAGCGCGCGGCAAATTCCGGAATCCGCGGCGCGACATGCAAGTGGCCGAACGAGGCTGGCAGCGCAACGCGCAGGACGCCTTGCGGCTCGACGCGCCCGGCCGCGACGGCGGCATCGGCTTCGTCGATTTCCGCCAGCAGCCGCGAGCAGGCTTCGTAGTAGCTCGCGCCCTCGTCGGTGAGATGCAGGCTGCGCGTGGTGCGATTGATCAGCCGAACTCCCAGGCGCGCTTCCAGCGCGGCCAGATTGCGGCTGACCAGCGCCGGGGAAAGACCCAGCTCGCGGGCGGCAGCCGAGAGGCTTCCCGCCCCGACCACTCTCGCGAACACCGACATTTGCTGGAAAGAGGAGTCTGCCATCTTTGCAATTTATGCAAAAGTGTTTTACAAACGACATGTATTCTAACTGCCCGGTAAAAGAACTAAGATTTGTGCGTTGCAGCAGATTCGTCGGTTCCTCCTCCTCCTCTTTCCGACGGATCGCTCAGGGGCAGCGCCCGCAAGGGCCTGCCCCTTATTTTTTCCGGCGCTGTTTTTCCACCTCTGACGTTTGCGCGGGCGCGGCTGAAAAGCGCGGCCGACATCGTCATGGTCAAATAGCCGCGCACCAGGGAGGGTAGATGGGTCGCCCCGAAAAAATCCGCCTGGGCGACTTGCTGATCGCCCAGAAGATCATCTCGCAGGAGCAGCTGAAGCTCGCGCTCGAGCAGCAGAAGAAGTCGGGCCGGCGGCTGGGGCGCGTGCTGGTCGAGCAGGGGTTCACGAGCGACGAGCAGATCTGCGAGGCGATGTCGCGCCAGCTGAACGTCCCGTACGTCAACCTCAAGTTCTACAACTTCAACAACGATCTGGTGCGCCGCCTCCCAGAGGCGCAGGCGCGCCGCTTCCGCGCCCTCGTCCTCGAGGAGAAGCGCGCCAGCTATGTCGTCGGCATGGCCGATCCGACCGATCTATTCGCTTTTGACGAGCTGGCGCGGGCGCTGAAGCGCGACGTCGAGGCGGCAGTCGTGAGCGAGGCGTTGCTGCTGCAGACCATCGACCGGGTCTATCGCCGGACCGAGCAGATCAGCGGCCTGGCCAAGGAACTCGAGCGTGATGTCGGCGACAGCTATATCGACTTCGGCTCGCTGGGTGCGAATCTGGGCGCGGAAGAAGCGCCGGTCGTGAAGATGCTGCAGTCGGTTTTCGAGGACGCGATCCAGGTCAACGCCTCGGACGTGCACATCGAGCCGCTGGAGAGCCGACTCCAGATCCGCTTCCGCATCGACGGCGCGCTGATGCCGCAGACGCAGGGCGATCCGAAGATCGCGCCGGCGCTGGCGCTGCGCCTGAAGCTGATGGCCGGGCTCGACATCTCAGAGAAGCGCCTGCCGCAGGACGGCCGGCTGATGATCGCCGTGCGCGAGCAGAAGATCGACGTGCGCATGTCGACCATGCCCTGCCAGTACGGCGAAACGGTGGTGCTGCGGCTTCTCAACCGCAAAGCGACGGGCCAGTCGCTCGACCGCCTCGGCCTCCCCGACGATATCCGCGCGCGCTTCAGCGAGATCATCCGCCGCACCGCCGGCATGATCCTGGTGACCGGACCGACCGGCAGCGGCAAGACCACGACGCTCTACTCGGCGCTCGCCGAGCTGAATACGCCCGATCGCAAGATCATCACCGTCGAGGACCCGGTCGAATACCGGCTGCCGGGCATCACGCAGGTGCAGGTCAACGAGAAGATCGATCTCACCTTCGCGCGCGTGCTGCGCTCCACTCTGCGCCAGGACCCGGACGTCATCCTGGTCGGCGAGATCCGCGACGAGGAAACGGCGCAGATCGGCCTGCGCGCAGCGCTGACCGGCCACTTGGTCTTCTCGACGCTGCACACGAAAGACGCGGCGAGCACGCCGTTGCGCCTGATCGACATGGGCGCGCCGAGCTACATGGTTGCCACCTCCATCCACGCGGTCATCGCGCAACGCCTGGTGCGACTCATCTGCGAGAGCTGCGCAGTCGATGTGGAGCCAGACGCCGAGGAAAGCCGCTGGATCGAAGCGCTTGGCGTGGGAAAGGCCGGCCAGCGCTACCGCCGTGGCCAGGGGTGCTCGCACTGCAACGGCCTGGGCTTTACCGGCCGCACCGGCGTCTACGAAATGCTCGAGATGACGCCCGACCTTGTGCGCGCGGCGAATACCGCCGACCCGAACGCTTTCTTGGAAGTCGCGCGGCCGCACCTGAAGGGCCGTACGCTGACTGACCGTGCGCTCGCGCTCGTCTTCGCTGGTCGCACTACGCTCTCGGAAGCAATGAAGGTCGCCGTCCAGCTCGAGGAATAGTGCCGGTCTTCGCCTACCGCGGACGCGGCGCCCGGGGCGAGCTCGTCACCGGTACGCTGGAAGCCGCAGACCAGGGTCAAGTCGCCGACCAGCTGCTGAGCACCGGTGTGACGCCGGTCGACATCAAGCTAACCAAAGCGAAGAGCGACAGCGGAGAGCCCAATGCGCTGGCGCGATTCTTCGAGCCGCGCGTCACGCTGGTCGATACCATGCTTTTCTCGCGGCAGATGTACACGCTGCTCAAGGCCGGTGTGCCCATCCTGCGGGCACTGGCCGGCCTGCAGGAATCGGCGATCAATCCCTCACTGCGCCGCATCATCGCCGACCTGCGGGTGAGCCTCGACGCAGGGCGCGAGCTGTCGAGCGCCATGCGCCGCCATCCGGATGTCTTCTCGCAGTTCTACGTCAGTGTCGTGCGCGTAGGCGAGACCACGGGACAGCTGGATGAAGCCTTCAACCGGCTATTCGGCTACCTCGAGTTCGAGCGCGAGGTGCGCGAGCGGATCAAGACCGCGCTGCGCTATCCGACGATCGTCGTCGTGGTCATCAGTGTGGCCATCGCGATCGTCAATTTCGCGGTCATTCCCGCATTCGCCAAGATCTTCGAGGCACATAAGGTGGCGCTGCCCCTACTAACGCGCGTGCTCATCGCGACCTCGGACCTTTTTATCGCCTTCTGGCCGCTCATGGTCGGCGGCATCCTAGCGGCCATCATCGGTTTCGTCGCGTATACCCGCACGGAGCAGGGCCGCTACAACTGGGACCGCTTCAAGCTGCGCATCCCGGTCGCGGGCAGCATCATCTTCAAGGCTACCCTCGCCCGATTTGCCCGCGCGTTTTCGCTCGCCAGCCGCGCCGGCGTGCCGATCGTGCAGGGACTGACGGTGGTTGCGAGCGTCGTCGATAACAGCTACCTCTCGCGTCGAATCGAGCAGATGCGCGAGGGCGTCGAACGTGGCGAAAGCATCCTACGCACCGCGGTGACGACCGGTGTTTTCACGCCAGTGGTGCTGCAGATGATTGCGGTGGGCGAGGAAACGGGCGAGCTCGACGACCTCCTGAGCGAGGTCGCCGACATGTATGAGCGCGAGGTCGACTATGAAATCAAGAACCTCGCCGTGAACATCGAGCCTATTATCACCATCATCCTCGGTATCCTCGTCCTGCTCCTCGCCCTCGGCGTCTTCCTGCCCATCTGGGAACTGGGCAAAGTAATGCTGAAGAAGTAGGCGCAGATGCTGCCGATGTTCGGCCGCCGGCCGCTGACCCGCCTTGAGCTGGGACTGTACGTGGCGATTGTTGGCATCGCCGCGGCGATCTTTCTCGATCGCCTGCTTGCGGCCATGGAGCTCGCCGAGCGTGCCGCGATGCAAGAAACCGTCAGTCGCGTCAACTCGGCGATCAACCTCCGGATCGCCTATCAGATGCTCAACGGGCAGTTGATCAATGTCCGGGCGGCGCTGGTCAGCAACCCTTTCGAGCTGGCCAAGACCGCGCCGCCCAACTATCGGGGCGAATCCGACAAGCTGGATGTCGCGCGCATCGAAAGCGGCTCCTGGTTCTTCGACAGCACCCGCCGGGAACTGGTGTACATGCCCCGCCTGAAGCGAAGCCTGATCACCGCTGACGGCAGCGGCCTCGTGCGTTTTCGCCTAGTGGCAGGCCCGAGCGGAACTCACTATATGTTAGTGCCCACTTACAAGTACACATGGGACTGAGTTAGCGATGAAAAATTTTCACAATTTGCTTGCAGTCCCGAACGGACGCCCTTGCTTTTCCTCATGAAATGTTGTTTCATGGCGAGCCTGATCGTCAGGGAATAAGCCGTCGCCCGCGAACGTTCTCGGGGAAGAGGCTAGGCAAAGGGAGATTCAAATGAAACGTGCAATACAAAAGGGTTTCACGCTGATCGAGCTCGTCGTGGTCATCGTGATCCTCGGCATTCTGGCAGCGGTCGCCATTCCCCAGTTCACGGATCTGTCCACCTCGGCACGCCAGGCGGTTGCCGACTCCGCTTGCGGCGCGCTTCAGTCGACGGCGGTACTGCTCTTTGCATCCACCAAGTCGTCGAATTCGAATGCCAGCATCGTCGCTGCCACGACCGTTACCGGGGGTACCTACGGTGGCGCGGGCTGCACGCGCAGCTTCACCACAAATAGCGGCGGCACGAACGTGACAGCGACCTGCCAGGCGATTCCGACGGCGTTCTGCTTCTAAGCTAATAGTGCTGCGGACGATGCCAAGGCGAGCCAGAGGCTTCACGCTGATCGAGCTCGTCGTGGTCATCGTGATCCTCGGCATTCTGGCGGCCGTCGCCATTCCGCAGTTCAATGATTTGTCGACTTCGGCCCGCAGCGCGGTCGGTTCCGCGGCCTGCGGCGCGCTTCAATCGACCGCGGTACTGCTCTACGCATCCACCAAGTCGGTGAACACGAATGCGAGCATCGTCGCTGCAACCACCGTCACCGGTGGTACGTTCGGCGGCGCGGGCTGCACGCGCAGCTTCACCACGAATAGTGGCGGCACGAACGTGACGACGACCTGTTCCCTGATACCACCGGCTTTCTGCAACTAGGAGCACAAAATGAACATACGGCGCTCGATAGCCTTGGGCTTCACGTTGATCGAACTCGTTGTGGTGATCGTCATCCTCGGAATTCTTGCTGCCGTTGCGATCCCGCAGTTCACCGATCTGTCGAATTCCGCGCGGATAGCGGTTGGCGATGCTTCCTGCGGCGCGCTGCAATCCACTGCCGTGCTCCTGTATGCCTCGACTAAGACCGGGACGGGGATGTCGAGCATCATCGCAGCGACCTCTATCAGCTCCCCGGGCTTCTTCACCGGCGGCAGCTGCGCGGCCACGTTTTCAACGGGACCGGGACCAACAGTCGTCACGTGCGCCACCGTGCCCCCAGCTCTTTGCACCGGGCCCTGAGCACCGGGTAACGTTGACCGGCTTGAGAATCGGAAAAGAGGGGCTTGCAGCCCCTCTTTTGTTTTCCGCTCTCGCCCTTGCAGGGTATGGCTCGGCCGCAGCTTCGCCGGCGCTCTGGTTCTGCTCGCTTGCGCTGCTTTGGGCTGGCGCTTCTTTCTTGGTCAAGCCGGAGATTTCCGGCTTGACGGTGCTCGGAATAGCGGTCTGCGTGTTCGCGCTTTGGATAGTCGGCACTAACTTCTGGGCGAACCCTTCCTACACCTCGGCTGCGCCCTATCACGCGGCGTTCCTGGTCAGCGGCTTCTATGTTGGCCGTCGTGCCGGTGCGGCGGGGGGCGGCATGCTCCTGTCAGTGGCGCTGACCTTCGCCGTCGGCGTGTCGATCTGGGGCGTATGGCAATGGTTCTCCCAGAACGAGATGCGCGCACACTCCCTGTTCATCACACCGGCTACGCTCGGCTCGCTCGTCAATCTCCTGCTGTTGCCGACCCTGGTGCTATTCGCTTGCGGCTCGCCTCGCCGGATTCTGCTTCCGATCCTCGTCATCCTCGGCGTGACGCTGGGCCTGGCGCAGAGCCGGGGCGCGTGGGTCGCGTTCGGTGGGGCGGTCGTCGCTATCTTGCTGCTCGCTCACCGGGCGGGGGTCGCCGTCGACCGGCGGCGGCTGGCGATCGCCGCCATGATCCTTGCCTGCGGGGTGGCGCTGTCCTGGGTCGCGGCAGACCGGCCGGACGTTGTCGGCGCCTATCCGGGCGAAACCCCCTTCTCGACGGTCTCCTTCAACCACCGTATTCAACTCTACGACCTGGCAGTGAAAAGCATCGCGAATTCACCTTGGCTGGTGGGAACCGGCTATCACAGCTTTTTCTATCTGCTCGAGTTTTCACGCGCTTCGATTCCGGCCTTCGTCACCGCCCAGACGTACTTCGTGCACAACGACTATCTGCAGGTTCTGCTCGAGCTCGGCCTGCCGGGACTGATGGCGATGCTGGCGATCGTTTCGATTCCGCTTCTGCGCGTGTGGCGAGCGCTCGGGGGAAATGCCTTACCGACGCAGGATCGGGTCATCCTCATTGCCGCGGTCGCGGCAATCACTTCGATGGCTGTGCACGCGCTGGTGGATTTCCCGTTCTATATTCCCGTGTGCATCCTCCTCTTCGGCGTGGCGCTCGGCATCCTCGACGCGGTTCTGCTGCGCGTCCGCCGCGGCCTGTCGGTGCCGCGGCTGTTCGCCAACGTCACTTTCCGCAGAGTCGCCGGCGCGGCTCTGGGAACTCTTGTGGCATGGATCCTCATTCTTCCCGTGGTCGCCGAGGCGGCGTCCATATATGGCACGCGACAGTGGCAGGCTGGGCGAGGGCAGAATGCGGCCTTCGGTCTCGAGGCCGCGCGCAGGCTGGACCCGCGCGATTGGCGCTATCACTGGTACGCCGGCCAGTTCTGGATGGCCGAGGCGCTGAACCGCGCGGATCGGACTGCTGCCGCGTTCGCGGAGCGAGCGCTCGTCGCCGCGCAGGCCGCCAACTCGCGCGAAGTGCGCCCGCTCTACGATCGCATTCTCCTCAATCGGCGACTGGGGAAGCTCCTCGCCACGCCGGCCTCACGGGAGACCCTCGTGGCCTGGGCAAACCGCGCGGTCGAGCTCTCGCCGTCCGACCCGGCGGTGCGAGCGGAACGCGACAGCCTGGTCAAGGAATTGCAATTCGCAGACCAGGGTAATCGCAAATGACCGACCGCGGCTTTTCACTCATCGAACTGGTGGTTGTCATGATCATCGCCGCGATCCTGGCCGCGCTCGCGATCCCTCGCTTCACCGACAGCGAAAGCAAGGCGACCTGGTATCACGAGCAGGTGATGGCAGCGGTGCGCTATGCGCAACGCCAGGCCGTCGCGCAGCATCGCAACATCTATGTTTGCGTGACAGCGGGCACGTCAGTCAGCGTCAGCTATGACCCTGCCTGCGCCGGCACGCCTTCCTGCCCGTCGAGCGCTTCAACAATTCAAATACCCCAGCAGCTCTGCGCGCCAAGCAATACCACCCTAAGTTCTTCGATCACGCCTTTCTCGTTCAATGCGCTCGGCCAGCCGAGCCCGATTGGCGGCGTCACCGTGACAGTTGGCGGGCGAACGGTCAACGTGACCGGGGAAACAGGCTATGTATTCCCGAACTAGGACCCGCGCGGGCGGCATGTCGCTCATCGAGGTCGTGGTGTTCATTGTCGTCCTCGGCATCGGCATCACGGCGACGGTCATCCTCTTCAACCAGGTCACCCAGGCAAGTGTGGATCCGATGGTGCGCAAGCAAGCGCTCGCCATCGCGGCTTCTCTGCTCGAGGAGATCGAGCTGAGGGGTTTCACTTACTGCGATCCCGACGAGCCGGCCGTCTTCACCGCTACCGCAGCCACTACGGCGCAATGTGGCGGGGTCGCCACGCACGTCGAGGGAATCGGGCCAGAGACGTTCAGTCCGCCGGGGACCGAGGATCGCTACGATCAGACGAAGCCGTTTGACAATGTCAACGACTACCACGGCTTCAGCATGGCTGGAGCGAACATCAAAGGCGCTGACGGCTCGGTGGTCTCGGGCCTTGGGGGCTATTCCGTCTCGGTGACCGTGGCGAACGCGGGCGCCGATTTCCCCCCCCTAGCCGCCGACGAAGTGCTCTTGATAACGGTTACCGCGGCGCACACCGCCACGGGGATCACGGTCAGCTTGCAGGGTTACCGGTTCCGATATGCGCCCAACTCGCCCTGAAAGCGCCGCCGCTCGCGGTGTCACGCTCATCGAATTGGTGCTGGCGATGGTGATCATCGGCATCATTGTCGCAACGACGATGTATTTCATCTATCCGGTCACGCAGAGCGTGGATCTTGCCGCGCGCGCAGAGCTGACCGACGTCGCCGATCATGCCTTGCAGCGGATCGGGCGCGAGGCGCGCCTCGCTTTGCCGAACAGCATCCGCACGGATACGAGTGGAACCACGATCTACGTGGAATTCCTGCCTATTCGTACGGCGGGCCGCTATCGCGGGGACGGGGGTGGAGCGGGGGGCACTGCCGATTGCCCTGACAGCGGGGCCGGGGTCCCGGCCAGCGATCAGGTCTCGTTCGACGCGGTTATCGACACCTGCTTCAAGACTATCGGCACGGTTGTGGACGTCGGCACCATTACCACCAACGACTTCCTGGTCTTCAACAACTACGGTGCCGGTTTCAGCGGCCAGAATGCCTACGCGACCACGGGCACCCTCAATCGCCGCAAGCTTTCCGCGCTCCCCGGCACAGTGGAAGCAAGCCGGGTGCGCTTTGCTTTCACGTCGGGCGTCGCGCTTGATCGCTCGCTGCATGATTCCCCGGGCAGGCGATTCTTCGTGGTGATCGGCAACAACGCGACCGCCTTGCCCGAAGCGGTCACCTACGAGTGCAGCCCGGCCCCGGGCAACCCGACCGCTGGCACCTTGATCCGCCGCTGGGGATACACGATGGTGGAAACTCCCACATCGCCCCCCACGTTCACGGGTGGCACGTCGGCGGTGATCGCGCGCAATGTCACGGCCTGCAACTTCGACTACGTTGCGAACGTCGCGCCCCAGATCGGCCTCCTGACCATGCGGTTGACTTTGTCCAAAACCCTCTCCGGCTTGGCCGGCAGCGCTGAGACCGTCAGCCTCTATCACGCTGTGCACGTGAGTAACGTGCCATGAGGGGCGGTCGGATTCAGGGGTTCGCGTTGATCATGGCGGTGTTCCTGATCGTGACACTGGCGGCAATCGGCGTGTATCTGGTGACCATGTCGACCGGCCAGGTCCAGGCGGTATCTCAGGATGAGCAAGCCGTCCGCGCCTATCAGGCGGCCCGGGCCGGCCTTGAGTGGGTTACCTATCGACGTCTGCGCAACTCGGTGTGCCCCGCATCGCCGCCCGCATTCACCAATCCGGGACTGAGCGGCTTCCACGCCGAAACTACCTGTGTACAGGTCGGCAGCGAGACCGAGGGGGTCACGCCAGTGGCCGTCTACCTGATCACCTCCAAAGGCTGCAACGCCGCCGTCTGCACGCCAGCCTCCCCCGCCGCAACGTACGTCGAACGCGAGCTCCAGATCACCATCACGCAGTGATTTATCCCGGGGTCCTGCGAGGTGGGGGACCCCCGTAGGCGCTATGTCACGTTCCATACCGACGTTAACAAGAAAACCCATTTGACAACAATTGCTTATTAGACTATTTTGAAGTTAAATCCCAATAGAGGATCTTGCTGAAGATGAATTTTGGACGCCGGCGCGCCCGCGAGCCGGGCTGGCTTGCAGTTTCCATGCAACCCGGCCGGCTGAGCTTCGCCCATGGCGTCTGCGAGTCCGGCAAGAAATGCGCGATCAGAAGCTGGGGCAGTCGGACCCTCGACGATTCGCCAAAAGATTTCGAGCGCGTGACGAAGGAGCTTGGCGTCGAGCGGTATCAATGCCTGACGCTACTGCCGGCCGCCGACTATCAGCTACTCCTGGTCGACGCGCCGAACGTTCCGCCCTCCGAGCTCAAGACCGCGGTGCGCTGGCGGCTGAAAGACATGCTCGACTTCCACGTCGAGGACGCGACGATCGACGTCCTCGACATCCCGGTTCCTGCAGCGGGTGCGCGCGGACATTCGATGTACGCCGTCGCGGCCCGCAACGACCTGATCCAGGGGTACATCGAGCGCTTCTCCGAGGCTCGCGTGCCGCTTTCGGTGATCGATATCGCCGAAACCGCTCAGCGCAACATTGCCGCTCTCTACGAGCCGGCGGATCGCGGCCTGGGAATGCTCTACCTTTTTCCGAAGCAGGCGTTGCTGACGATCAATTTTGGCGGCGAGCTCTATCTTGCCCGCCGCATCGACGCAGGCGCCGACCAACTGCTCACGGCATCGCTCTCCCAGAAGGAGGAAGCCTTGAGCCGCATCCTGCTCGAGCTGCAGCGCAGCCTTGATCACCTCGATCGGCAATTTCCTTTCGTCACGATGGCCAAGCTGCTGCTCGCGCCAGAGCCCGGCCCGACCGGCCTTGCAGCCCATCTTTCCGCCAACCTGGGCATTGCCGTGGAGCAGGCGCGCCTAAGCGATGTGATCGATTTCGCCCCGGGGGCGGAGCTCGAAGACGAGGCGGCGTGGCGCCTGTTCCACGTGCTCGGCGCGTCGCTTCGTAACCAAGTGAAGACGCTGTGAGGCGCCGGTGAGCCAGCAGATCAACCTTTACAACCCGCTCTTCCTCAAGCAGGAAAAGCATTTCTCGGCGCGCACCATGGCGCAGGCGCTCGGCATCATCGCGCTCGGCCTCGCTGCTTTGTACGTCTATGCCATGCTGGAGAGTGCGAAGACCGAGCACTCCGCGCAGCGCCAGCGCGAGCAGCTCGCCGCCCAGCAGGATCAGCTCGTCAAGCTGGGGACCCAGCTCGCCACCTTCAGCGCCAGCAAGGCGCTCGAAGCCGAGGTTGCGAGGGCCGAAGCCGCGGTGAAGACCCGGCAGGCGACGCTGGAAGCGTTGAACGCCGGCGAACTGGGCAACACCGCCGGCTTCTCGGATTTCTTTGCCGCCTTTGGTCGCCGGTCGATGGCCGGAGTCTGGCTGACCGGGTTCAACATCGGTGACGCAGGCAATGAGCTGGTTGTTCGTGGGCGTGCGCTGCAGGCCGATCTCGTCCCCGCCTATCTGCGGGCGCTGAACAGCGAGGCCATGATGCGAGGCCGGAGCATCGTCGAAATGAAGCTCGCGGCGACCCAGGACCAGTTTGTCGAGTTCACGCTGGTCGCGCCGCGAGCGCGCCAGCCCGCCTCCAAGGGGTCCAACCCTTGAAAGAAACCCTCAAGCGCTACGCGGAACGCATCGATGCCGCCACGCTGCGAGAACGGGTGATGATCTTTCTCGCCGCCACCCTGGTGCTCGTCTTCATCGCCAACGCGGCGCTGATCGAGCCGCTACGCGCAAAGCAGAAGCGCATCGCGGCCGAGACCGCGCATCTCACGGCGGAGTTGCAAGGTGTGCAGAGCCAGCTCGGCAGCCTCGTGCAGAGCGCGGCCCGCGACCCGGATGCCCCCAATCGAGCGAAGATGGCGGCGCTGCGCGAGCAACTGGCGAAGCTGAACGCACACGTGGCGCAGGAGGAGCGCCGCTTTACCCCGCCCGACCGCATGCGCGACGTGCTCGAGGAAATGCTGCGGAGAAACAAGGGGCTTGCGCTGCTCGAGCTCAAGACGCTGCCCGTCGTGCCCGTTGGCGCGCCGACCCCGGGAGGAGCCACTCCAGGCGGTGTGTACCGGCATGGCATCGAATTCAGCGTCGCCGGCGACTATGCGCAGCTCTACGAATACCTGCGCATGCTGGAACGCCTGCCAACTCAGCTCTACTGGGGGCGAGCGGAGCTTTCGGTCGCCGAACATCCGGTGCTCAGGCTGAAGCTGATTGCCTACACCGTGAGCTTCGATCCATCGTGGCTCATCGTATGAACCGCTTCATTACTCTGCTCGCCGCGCTTCTGCTGCCATTCGCCGTGCAGGCGGCGCCCTTTGCCGACCCTACGCAGCCGCCCACCGTGCGCAGCGCCGCTGAGGGATCGGAGGTGCCTTCCGGGCCGCGAATCGAATCGATCTTGATCGCGCCGGACCGCAGGCTGGCCGTGATCAATGGCCAGCAGGTGACGATCGGCAGCCGCGTGGGATCCGCCGCGGTGGTCCGCATTACCGAGACTGAGGTCGTGCTTCGCGGCGCCGAGGGCGAGCAGACATTGAAGCTGTTTCCCGAGTTCGCCGGGAGAACGGCCGCGGCAGCGAAAAAGGGGATGTCAAAATGAAACGCAGAACAATCCTGCTGCTGAGCGCAGCCATCGGGCTGGCCGGCTGCCTCAACCCGCCGCCGGCGCCGGATCAGGTCGACCCGAAAATCGTCGGGGAGTTTGCCCCGTCCGGCGCACGCAAGGCAGAAACGCGCTCGCGGGCTCTCGAGGAGGCGCTGCTGCCGCCGCTGCGCATGGAAATGCCGAGCATCGCCGGTCAGCCGATCGAGCCGCGATTCGACCTGTCAGTGAACAACGCTCCCGCCCAGCAGGTATTCCTCTCGCTCGTCAACGGCACGCGCTACAGCATGCTGGTCCATCCCGGCGTGACCGGCACCATCTCGCTCTCGCTGAAGGACGTCACGTTGCGCGAGGCGCTGGAATCGATCCGCGACCTCTACGGCTACGAGTTCCGCGTCGACGGCTCGCGCATCTCCATTCAGCCGGCCGGCTTGCAGACGCGGGTATTCCTCGTCAACTACCTGACCGGGCAGCGCCGGGGCTCGAGTGACTTGCGCGTGCAGTCGGGGTCGGTGGCGGACATTCGCCCCGGCAACACGGGTGCTCCCTCGCCGACGACCGCCGGGCAGCCCACTCCCGGCACCACGCCCGGACAGCTGCCGGTCGCGAGCTCGATCGATTCGAGCCGCGTCTCGACGCAGCAGACGAACGATTTCTGGGCCGAGCTGCGTTCGTCGCTGCAATCCATCGTCGGCACGGCCCCCGGGAGAAGCGTGGTCGTGACGCCTCACTCCGGCGTCGTCGTCGTGCGCGCGATGCCCGACGAGCTTCGTGGCGTCGAGCACTATCTGCGCGAAACCCGCCTTTCGGTCGAGCGCCAGGTCATGCTCGAGGCGAAGATCATCGAAGTCACCCTGTCCGCGGCCTACAAGTCGGGGATCAACTGGGCTTTTTTCCGCAGCAACAGTCTTGCCGTCGGGCAGCTCTCCTCCGGACGCAACAGCACGCAGCTCAGCGCGCGCGGCTCGCCACTGCCGCTTGTCGCTGGCGGCGAGATCGTCGACGTGGCGGGCCGATCGATCCTCGCCGCGGGTACCGCGAATTCGACCGCCAACCCTGCGAGTGCAGTATTCGGCCTCGCCTTGCAGACCGCGAACTTCGCCTCCCTGCTGCAATTCCTCGAAACGCAAGGCGACGTGCAGGTGCTCTCCAGCCCGCGGGTGGCGACCGTCAACAACCAGAAGGCGGTCCTCAAGGTTGGGACGGACGAGTTTTTCGTCACTAACGTTTCGACCGTGACGCAAACCACGGGGACCACGGCGGTGCAAACGCCGACCGTGACGCTGGCGCCGTTCTTCTCCGGCATCCTGCTCGACGTCACGCCGCGCATCGACGAGAACGGCAACATCATGTTGCATATCCATCCCTCGGTAAGCCAGGTGACAGAGAGCCAGCGCGTCGTCGACCTCGGGGGCTCGGTGCCCTCGATCACGTTGCCCCTGGCACGTAGCACCGTCAGCGAGGCCGATACGATCGTGCGGGTCTCCGACGGCAACATCGTCGCCATCGGCGGCTTGATGAGCGTCAGCATCCAGGACAGCCGCGGCGGCATCCCCGGACTCGACTTCGACCTGCTGCGCAACATCGACCGGCAAACGGTGAAGAAGGAGCTGGTGATCCTGTTGAAGCCGACGATCGTCAGCGAGGATCGGGACTCGGAGCCGCTGCTGCGGGAGAGTCAGGAGCGGATGCGCAGCCTCTATCCGCGCCAGGAGCGCCGCCAATGAACTATCTCGGCCACTTTGGTTTGCGCGAAGTGCCCTTCGGCATCACGCCGGACACCGATTTCTTCTACCCCTGCCGCAGCAGCCAGCAGGCCCTCAACACGCTGCTGGTGGCGCTCGAGAATGGCGAGGGCTTCATCAAGATCATCGGTGAGGTCGGCACCGGGAAAACCATGCTCTGCCGCAAGCTCCTTGCCACGCTTGACGAGACTTCCTGGGTCTCCGCGTACATCCCGAACCCGAACCTCGAGCCGCGCGCGCTGCTCTATGCCGTGGCCGAGGAGCTCGGTCTCGCCGTCGACCAGAGCATGGAGCAATACCGCCTGCTCAAGCGCGTCGGGCTGACCCTCCTTGATCTGGCTCGCGGTCGACGGCGAGTGGTCCTGTGCATGGATGAGAGCCAGGCGATGCCGCTCGAGACGCTGGAAGTGCTGCGTCTGATGACCAACCTGGAGACCGAGAAGCGCAAGCTGATCCAGGTCGTGCTCTTCGGCCAGCCGGAGCTCGACGAGCGGCTCGCCTCAGAGTCGGTGCGACAGATCCGTCAGCGCATTACGTTCCAGCACGGCCTGCAGGGCCTGGACGAGCAGGAAGTCGCCGCTTATTTCGCCCATCGGCTTCGCGTCGCAGGCTACTCCGGCCCGTCGCTGCTCAGCCGCGGCGCGCGCCGCGCGCTCTTTCAGGCGAGCCGCGGACTGCCGCGGCTGGTCAACATCCTTTCGCACAAAGCTCTGCTGTTGCTCTTCGGCGAGGACGGTCCGCAACTCGAGCTCCGCCACATTCGCGACGCCGCGACGGACACGCCAGCGGCCGCGCAGCCGCGTCCCTGGTGGTGGCCTCTGCCCACCCTGAGCCGCGCCGGCTGACGCATGAGTCTCATCAACAAGGTCCTGCGCGACCTGGATCGCCGTCAGGCAACGAGTGCCGGGGGCGAGCCTGCGGCCACTCCCGTCAAAGTCATCGCGGCAAAACACGCTGGTCACGAGTGGTTCTGGCGAACCGTGGCCTGCCTGGTTCTGGGCGCGCTGGGCTGGATTGGGTGGGTCGTGTACCAGATCCAGCCGCGGCCGATTGCTACCGACCTCGCGCATGCGGCGGCCGAAAAAGCTCCGACACCGACGCCAGCACCGTCGCCGGTCGCACAGGTGCCAGCCCAGCCCCCCGCGGCATCCACGGTGCCAGCCGTAGAGGCTGCGGTGGCAACGCCCGCACCGACACCCCCGCTGGCGCCGCCGCAACCCGCGGTGAAGCCGGAGCCGCAGGAGCCCGTCGCGGTGAAGCCGAAGCCGCCGGTCGCCGTCGATCCGCTGCGCTTTGCCTACAGCATCGAAACGCCCATCGGCGCGCCGGCGCCGAAAGCAGAGCCGAAGCCCGAGGCGAAAAAGAAGCCCGTGCCGGAAAAGTCGCGCTTCGAGCGGCGCGATGTGGCGCTGACGCCCGCGGAGAAGGCCGACACCGAATTCCGCCGTGGCGTGGAATTGCTCAAGCGCGGCCGCTCGACGGAAGCTGAGGCGGCGTTTCGCACGGCGCTCGTCGCCGACGCCAAGAACCGCGGCGCGCGGCAGGCGTTGGTGGCGCTCAAGATGGAGCGAGGCGACCTCGAGGACGCGAGCCGTCTGCTGAAGGAAGCGCTCGCCACCGATCCCGGCCAGCCCGAATTCGCCGTAGCGCTGGCGCGCATCCACGTCGAGCGCGCGAGATTGCTGGACGCACTCGCGGTGCTGGATGCTGCATCGGGTGCGGCCGCGAATTACGGCGAACTCCACGTGCTGCGCGGCAGCGTGCTGCAGCGCATGGGGCGTCACGCGCAGGCCGCCGACGCCTATCGCACGGCGCTGCGTGCGCAATCCGGCGCGCCCCAAGTATGGCTCGGCCTCGGAATATCGCTCGAAGCTCTGCAGCAAAGGCCCGAAGCCGCGCAGGCGTTCCGCAATGCCCTGGTTGCCGGTCCGGTCAGCGCTGAGGTGAGGACCTTCGCCGAGCAGCGCATTCAAGCGCTGCGCTAAGGCTTTGCCGCAGGGCAGCCGGGTGAGACCGCTCGTCAGAACCTTTCCGCAGCGAGCAAATTTTCACGTCTTCGGTGGGGGCGCGATGCTAGGCTCGCTGCGTACGGTCGCGCGGACGTGCACATGACCGCCAGAAAAGACAACGCAGACCTCAGGAAGCGTACGCTGGCGCTCGTCGTCGGGCTCGTGGCGCTCGCGCTCGTCCCCGCGCCTGCCCCGGCGCAGATCGCGTTCCGCGCCTCCAGCACGGTAACCAGCCAGAGCGTTGCCCCGCTGCCGCCGATCTGGCAGGCCATCGGCGCCTCCGATACTGGTGTCGCGGCGGTGTCCCCGTCGTGGCCGGCGCACCAGGTGGACGACATCGGCCTCCTCATCTGCGAGTCGGCGGGCACCGAAGCGGTGACGCTCGCGACACCCAACGGGTTCGCGGCGGTGCCGAGCGGCGCGCAGACTACGGGGACGATCGCGGCCGGCACGACGATCACGGTGTTCTGGGCGCGAGCGACCTCGGCGGCGATGCCGGATCCGATCACCAACGATCCGGGCGATCACATCTATTGTCGGATCTCTACCTACCGCAATGTGATCAATGCCGGAAATCCTTGGAATGTCACTGCCGGTGCAGTCAAAGCCGCCACCAGCACGGCGGCGAACGTAACCGGCGTCACTACCACCGTCGATAACACTCTTATCGTGCAGGCGATCTCGCACAACTTCGACGGCGCCGGCGCGCAGTTCAGCGCCCAGGCGAACGCCAGCCTGGTGGGGCTCGCCGAGCGCGGCGACGCTGGAACCACGTCGGGCAACGGCGGTGGCTTCGCCGTGTGGGATGGCAGCCTCGCGACGGCGGGGGCGAGCGGCACCACGACGGCAACGATCGCCAACTCGACGGTCAACGCCTTCGTCACCATCGCGCTGGTGCCCGCACAGCCGATAACGCCGATTTTCCAGGCCGCCGGCGGGGCGGTGAACAACGCCACGTCGGTTTCGCCCACGTGGCCGGTGCACGCGGTGGACGATGTCGCGCTGCTTTTCTGCGAGTCGTCCGGCGGCAACGCGCAGACACTCGCGACCGCCGCAACCTTCCAGGCGATCGGCACGCAGACGACGGGGGCCGGAACCGCGGGAACGAGACTCGGCGTGTGGTGGGCGCGCGCCACATCGACGGCGATGGGCGCGCCGACGATCACGGTTCCGGGCGATCACATCTATTGCCAGATCATCACCTATCGCGGCGTCGTCGATAGCGGCAATCCCTACGACGTCTTCGCCGGCGGCACGAAGGCTGCGGCGAGCATTTCGGTCACGGTCACGGGCGTGACCACGACGACCGATAATACGCTCATCGTTCAGGCGGTAGCCCGCGACACCGACGCCGGCGGCGCGGCTTTCAGCGCGATTACCAACGCCAACCTGACCTCGATCCTCGAGCGCAACGACGCCGGAACGACCACGGGTTTGGGCGGAGGAACCGGCGTGTGGGACGGCGGTTTCGCAACTGCCGGTGCGACCGGCAATACAACCGCGACCGTCGCCAGTTCGATCAACGCCTTTATGACGATCGCGCTCCTGCCGGCGGGCGCCGGGCCGAAGATTGGTGTGCCCGCAGGCACCGTCGCCGGCGACCTGATGGTCGCCGCGATCGCCGTGCAACCCTCGGGGGTCGTCATGACCGAGCCCGCGGGCTGGATCGCGCAGCCGGCGACCGTGAATGCGGCGGTCAACTCGAGCCGGCAGCAGATTTTCTATCGCTTCGCGGACGCGGCCGACGTGGCAGGCGGCGTGAGCTACGTCTGGACCTTCGGCAGCAGCGCCAACGGCGTCGCCGGCGGGATCGTTTCCTATCAAAGGGTCGACGCGCTGAGCGCGAGCCCGATCGACGTTTTCGGCGGTAACACGACAGCGTCTGGTACCTCGCACCAGGCCACCAGCGTCACCACGACCGTGCCGAACACGATGGTGATCAGCACGCACAGCTTCACATCGTCGCAGCTGTGGACGCCACCGGGCGGCATGACCGAGCGCGTCGACATCTCGACGCTGGCGTCCGGCAACGCCGGCGGAATTTCGCTCGGCATGAACGAGGTCATCCAGGCTGCGGCCGCCGCGACCGGCAACAAGACCGCGACGGTCGCCGCGAACGGCGACAGCGGAGTCGCGCATCTCCTCGCGCTGCGCCCGGCGCTGCACCACTACGCGATCAGCGCCGTCACCACGACGGTTGCGAATTGCGACTACGCGGAGATCAGCATCACGGGCCACGCGTCGAATGACAGCGCGGCGGCGCCGGCTGCTACGCGCACGGTGACGCTATCGGTCTCGGCCGGTGCTGCGACCGCCGTCTGGCAGGCGGCCCTGGTATCGGGCGGTGGAACCTGGACGCCGTCGGGAGCGACCGCTACGTACCAGTGGTCAGGTACCGAGACAAGCTTCACGGTACGGCTGAGGCAAAGCGCTGTCACTACGCTCTCAGTGGATCTCTCCGACACGACGGGCACGCCGACCGTGACCGAGGGCACGCTCACCGAGGATCCCGCCTTCAGCTTCGTCAACTCGGCGTTCCGCATTTCGGACGGTGCCAACGCGGCACTCTCCATCGGTACGCAAATCGCGGCCAAGCCATCCAACACCGGCACCGGCGCCCAGAATCTCTTTCTCCAGGCGGTCCGCACCGATACCTCGACGGGCGCTTGCACCTCTGTCTTTTCCAATGGCGCTGACGTCGCGGTCCAGGTCGGAGCCCAGTGCATCAATCCCGCCAGCCCCGCCTGCACGCAGAATGTGACGCTGACCACGAATTCCCCGTCGAGCAACAGCGGTACCTTCATTCCCGCCGGCAGCGCCAGCTTCCCGGCGACGATCAACTTCCGCTTTACGACCGCAAACGCCGAGGCGCCGTTCAATTTCAGTTACGCCGACGCCGGCCAGATCAGGCTTCAGTTCAACTATGTGAGCGCAGCACCGGCAGTAACCATTACTGGTAACAGCAACAACTTCGTGGTGCGGCCCTTTGGCCTTGCATTCCGCGGTGCCAGCGCCGCCGCCGCGGTACAGCACGGTACCGACCAGAACAGCGCGGTCCTCGTTCCCGCCGGCGACACCTTCACCATGACGATCGCCGCGTACAAGTGGGTCGCCTTGGAGGATGACGGTACGGGCAACCCGCTGGCGGCGGCCGACATTACCGACAACGGCATCACGCCGAACTTCACTTCAGCGGTCATCGTCGCGCAGAGTGCCAACCTCGCGGGGGCGGCGGGTCGCATCGCGCGTGGCGCTGGCTGTCCCGTGGGCGCGGCGACGATCGCTGCCTCCGAGTTCCTGCTGGCGGGCGTGCCGACGGGCGTCGCGACGGTCGCCGACTGGTGCTATACGGAAGTTGGCAACGTTCTTCTTACCGCGACCGCATCGAACTACATCACCGCCGGAGTCACGGTCACTGGCAACAGCGGCCTCGACGATACGACGGGAACCAACGGCCACGTCGGCCGCTTCCGACCGAAGCAGTTCGCGATCACCGGCACGCCCACTCTGACCAACCGCGCCGCCTTGGGTTGCTCGTCGAGCTTCACCTACATGAGCGAGCGCTTGGATCTCGGCTTCACGCTCACGGCCCAGAACACCCAGGGAAACACGACACAGAACTACACCGGTGTGTATGCAAAGCTCGGAGCGCCGACGTTCGCGAACCTCAACGTCGCTGCGCGCAGCGGGGCTACCAACCTGACCAGCCCTACCCAACGCGTGGATCCCATCTCGTCCGCCGGCAGCTGGAGTAACGGCGACGCGAATGTCACCCTGCAAACGGGAATCGTGCGCGCGGCCTCGCCCGACGGCCCCTATGCCTCGGTGAATTTCGGCATTGCGCCGTTGAACGATAGCGTCGCGATGGACACGTTCGACCTCAACATCGGCGGCAGCAACGACCGCAAGAATATCGGCGTTACCGGGGATGTCCGTTTTGGCCGCCTGCGCTTGCTGAACGCGGCGGCTCCCCAAGGCGTCGACCTGCCAATAACGCTCACCGCACAGCATTGGAACGGATCGGTATTTATCACCAATGCCAATGATGGCTGCACTTCCCTCGTTGCGAGCAACATGTCCCTCGGCTCCTACACCGGCGGAACCGGCGGGATCAGTGCAGTCAACATGGGAACGGGGCATATCGTTGTCGGGGGAGTATTCGCTGCCGGTGTCGGCAGTCTCAAGCTGACCAAATCCGGTTCCCCGCCCGCCCTTACGCCTGCCGCGACCATCCCCGGCGCGACGACGCTCACGATCGATCTCGCCGCGGAGGGCAAGACCTATCTGCAGGGCGCATGGGGCGGCGCTACGTATACGTTCAATCCGTCGGCGCGCGCAAGCTGGGGCTTGTTCGGCAGCCAGCCGCAGAACTTCATCTACCAGCGCGAGACTTACTAGCTACGCTGGCTTGGCGACTTCCAGCCTCTCCAGCCGGTACCCGTAGTTGTAGATGGGCACCACGCGATAGCCGGATTCCGGGCGCAGGTCGAGCTTCTTCCTGACCTGGCTGACGTGCGTATCGACCGTGCGCGTGGCGAGGTCGCCGCTACGGCCCCAGACCGTTTCCTGCAGGTGGCCGCGCGAAAGCAGGCGGCCGATGTTGCGGAAGAGGGTGACCGTGAGCTCGAATTCCTTCGGCGTCAGCTCGACCCTGGTGCCTTCCTTTCGTACCTCGCCGCGCTGCACGTCGATCTCGAAGGGCGGGAAGGAGAGCTGCTTCTGCTCCTCGCTCGGGTAGGCCCGCCGCAGCAGCGCGTGCACGCGCGCCAGCAACTCCTGGCGCCGTACCGGCTTCACCATGTAGTCGTCAGCGCCGTGCTCGAGGGCGAAGACGATGTCCTGCTCCGAATCGCGCACAGTGACGAACAGCACCGGCACGGTCTTGGAGACGTTGGCGCGCAGCCACGTCAGGACCTCGGTGCCGGAGACGTCGGGAACCTGCCAGTCGAGCATGAAGAGGTCGAAGCTTTCGCGACCGGCCTGTTTCATGGTCTCGCGCCCGCTCAGGTAGCCGTGCACGTCATGGCCGTCCTCGACCATCCAGCGCCGCAACAGCGCCAGTTGGTCCGGGTCGTCTTCTAGAATCGCGATTCGCACCGCGCATCTCCTACAGTCTTTAACAATGATACTGCCATGAACCAACCCCTGCGCATCGCCCTGCTCGGCGGCGGCACTATTGCCCGGCTAGTGCTGGAGCAGGCGCGGCGAGGTGCCCTGCCGGGCATCGAGATCGCCGCGCTTGCCGGCCGCCGCGCCGATTCGCCCGCCGCGTCGCTGGCGCAGCAGTTCGGCGTCCGGTACCTGCTCGGGGGCAGGGCATTGCTCGCGCTTCGTCCCGACGCAGTTCTCGAGGCTGCTTCGCACGAGGCGGTGCGCGAGCACTTGGTCGCCCTGCTCGATGCCGGAATCAGCGTCGTCGTTCTCTCGGCCGGCGCGCTCGCCGACGATGCGCTGCGCGAGGCGGCGGAAGCCGCTTCCCTTCGCTCGGGGGTGCTCCTTTACGTTCCCTCGGGCGGCATTGGCGGTCTCGATGCGCTGAAAACCGCCTGCCTCGCCGGCGTCGACGAGGCGAGCATCCAGGTGGCGAAACCCCCTGCGGCGTGGAAGGGCATTCCGTATGTCGAGCGCAGCGGCGTGGCGCTCGACCGGCTCGACGGCCCGGTTACGCTTTTCGAAGGCCCAGCGCGGGAGGGCGTACCGCACTTTCCCCAGAACGTGAACATCGCCGCGGTGCTCGCCCTCGCCGGCATCGGCATGGATCGAACACGGCTGAAAGTCGTTGCAGACCCGGCCCTTACGCTCAACACGCACACCATCCGGGTGTCGGGCCGCTGCGGCCGGCTCACCATCGTGCTGGAGAACGTCCCCGCGCCCGATAACCCGAAGACTTCCTGGCTCGCTTGTTACAGCGGACTTGCTGCTTTGCGGGGTCTGCAAAAAGGCCCGCGCTACGGCACCTGAAATCACGAGCCGAATTTCTTGACCAACCTGCGGAAAACTCACATAATTTCTGGTTCCGCCGGAGGGGTGCCCGAGCGGCTAAAGGGGGCAGACTGTAAATCTGTTGGCCTTGCGCCTACGTTGGTTCGAATCCAACCCCCTCCACCACTCGATTGGGCGCCTCGGCGGCGGAGAAAACTGGGTGAACTGTAGCAATTGGGAAACTCTGAAGCGGCGGCGGGTGTAGCTCAATGGTAGAGCAGAAGCCTTCCAAGCTTATGACGAGGGTTCGATTCCCTTCACCCGCTCCAGGATCGAATTCGCCCATGTAGCTCAGTGGTAGAGCACTCCCTTGGTAAGGGAGAGGTCACGCGTTCAATCCGCGTCATGGGCACCAGGTGAACAACAGGTAGCGAGAGAGCAGACAGGATCATGGCCAAAGGCAAATTCGAGCGTACGAAGCCGCACGTGAACGTAGGGACGATTGGTCACGTCGATCATGGCAAGACGACGCTGACGGCGGCGATGACGCACATCCTTGCGAAGAAGTACGGGGGTG
>JAXDQC010000052.1:0-3017 GCA_034668045.1 Betaproteobacteria bacterium
GCAAAAGCTCCAGGCCTTCTGCTCCGAAGACCTGGGCGCGTTCTTCGTCGATATCCTCAAGGATCGCCTGTATACCTGCAAGGCGGATTCGAAGCCGCGCCGCTCGGCGCAGACCGCGCTCTATCACATCACGCACAGCCTGGTGCGGCTCATGGCCCCGATCCTGTCCTTCACCGCGGAGGAGCTGTGGCGTGTCTTCACCGGAAAGGACGACGACAGCGTGTTCTTCCAGACCTGGTACGCGTTGCCGCGCCCGGCAGACGCCCTGGCGCTGGTGCAGAAGTGGGAGCGGCTGCGCGAGCTGCGCGATCCGGTGCGCAAGAGCATCGAAGCGCTGCGCGCTGACGGCAAGGTGGGCTCTTCGCTGCAGGCCGAGGTCGACTATCAGGCAAGCGGCCGCGACTACGAGCTGCTCGCGAGCCTCGGAGGCGAGCTGAAATTCCTGATGCTCACCTCGGCCGCGCGCATCCAGCAGGGAGATCCGTCGGTGGTGGTGAAGCCCAGTACCCATGCGAAATGCGAGCGCTGCTGGCATTACCGCGCGGATGTGAACGACGAGGGGCTCTGCGGGCGGTGCCAGAGCAACCTGCGCGGACCGGGTGAGGTGCGCTCGCATGCCTAAGGCCCTGCCCTGGTTCGCAGCCTCGCTCGCCATCGTCCTCGCCGACCAGTTGACGAAGTGGCTGGTGCTTGCGCGGTTCGCGCCTGGCGAGCGCCGCGAGGTCACCGAGTTCTTCAACCTCGTGCTGGTGTTCAACAAGGGCGCGGCCTTCAGCCTGCTCGCCGACGCACCGGGATGGCAGACGCCGGTGCTGGTGGCGTTCGCGGTGGCGGCGGCGCTCATCGTCTCGGTGCTGCTCATCCGCTCGCCCGGGCGGCGGATGTTCAGCGCCGGGCTCGCGCTGATTCTCGGCGGCGCCATCGGCAACGTGGTCGATCGCCTGCGCTTCGGCCACGTGGTGGACTTTCTCGACCTGCACGCCGCCGGCTGGCACTGGCCGGCGTTCAATGTGGCCGATTCGGCCATTACCGTGGGCGCGGCGCTGCTGATCCTCGACGGGTTCAGGCACCATGAGAAGCGAGCTCGCGCTCCTTCTTAAGGCGCTCGACTTCGCTGCGCGCAAGCACCGTGACCAGCGGCGCAAGGACGCCGAGGCCTCGCCGTACATCAACCACCCGATCGCGCTCGCCGAGGTGCTGGTGAACGAGGGCGGCGTGACCGACGTGGAGGTGCTGTGCGCGGCCCTGCTCCACGATACGGTGGAAGATACGGCTACGACACACGATGAGCTGGTGGAGACGTTCGGCTCGCGCATCGCGCGCATCGTCGCCGAGGTGACCGACGACACTACGCTGCCCAAGGCCGAGCGCAAGCGCCTGCAGGTCGAGCATGCGGCCGGTCTCAGCGTGGAAGCGAAGCGCGTCAAGCTCGCCGACAAGATCTGCAACCTGCGCGACGTCGCCAGCCGCCCGCCCGCCCACTGGGACCTCGCGCGGCGCCGCGAGTACTTCGAATGGGCAAAGCGCGTGGTCGACGGGATGCGCGGCGCGGACGCGAGGCTGGAGGCGGCGTTCGACCTTGCCTACGCCGGGATGCCGGGATGAGCGACAATGTCGCGATGGAAGTGATGCTCGCCAATCCGCGGGGGTTCTGCGCCGGCGTCGAGCGCGCGATCGAGATCGTCGAGCGCGCCCTCGAGCTGAACGGGGCGCCGATCTACGTGCGCCACGAGATCGTGCACAACAAATACGTGGTCGAGAACCTGCGCGCGAAGGGCGCGGTGTTCGTAGAGGAGCTCGACGAGGTGCCGGTGGGCGCGACCGTGATCTTCAGCGCTCACGGCGTGGCGAATGCGGTGCGCCTGGATGCGGCGCGGCGCGGGCTCAAGGTGTTTGACGCCACCTGCCCGCTGGTCACCAAGGTGCACGTCGAGGTGACCAAGATGCTGCGCGAGGGCTACGAGATCGTCATGATCGGGCACCGCGGGCACCCGGAGGCCGAAGGCACCATGGGCCAGGGGGGCAAGGGCATGCATCTGGTCGAGACCGTGGCCGACGTGGCGGGCCTGCAACCGGCCTCGGACAAGCTCTCGTATGTCACCCAGACCACGCTGTCGGTGGACGATGCCGCAGCCATCGTCGCGGCATTGAAGGCCCGCTTTCCGCGCATTGTCGGACCGAAGAAGGACGATATCTGTTACGCGACGCAGAACCGCCAGGATGCGGTCAAGTTCATGGCGCCGCAGTGCGACGTGGTCATCGTGGTCGGCTCGCCCAACAGCTCCAACTCCAACCGCCTGCGCGAGGTCTCGGAGAACATGGGCGTGCCCGCTTATCTCGTCGACAGCGCGGCCGACCTGCGGCCGGAATGGATCGCCGGCATGCGGCGCATCGGCGTCACGGCCGGCGCATCGGCTCCCGAGGTGCTGGTGAACGAGCTGATCGCGCGGCTGAAGGCGCTGGGTGCCCAGAGCGTGCGTCCCTTGACGGGCATCACGGAGAGCGTGGTGTTCTCGCTGCCGCGCGAGCTCGCCCGCTCCCCGCGTTAGCGGTTTTCGACCCGGAAAAGAAAAGGCCCAGGATGCCCTGGGCCTTTTTGCACGACTGGGGAGACTCAGTCGTCCCTGTCGTTCCTCCCATGCCGGTCATGCCTGTCGTCCCTGTCGCGCCTGTCGCGATTATGCTTCTTGTTGCGCTCCCTCTCGTACCGGGCGCGCTTCTCCCCGACGACCTTGAGGTCGCCCTTGCCCTCGACGATCCGGTTGTTGCTGATGCCTCTCACGATGCCGATAGTCGTTCCCGGCGTGAACCCTGTCCTCTGGGGATCGAAGAAGCACAACCGGTCGGGTCTGCCGTCGTGGTTCACGTCCCAGCCCTCTTTGGCGCAGAGCTTGTAGCTGAACTCCTCGCCGGTTTTCCCGAACTTGAGGCTCGCTGCATCGACCGTGAAGGGGTCGAAGTCGTTGTTCGACAGGAGCATCACCGGGATGGCACCTCTTGCGTTCGGGTTTATCGTG
>JAXDQC010000053.1:0-30724 GCA_034668045.1 Betaproteobacteria bacterium
GCCGGCTCTCAGGGCTCACTTATCCCTCGGGAAGGACCGTCACTTACGCCTTCGACTCGCTCGGGCGGGTGAACCAGGTGAGCACGACCTTCAGCTCCCAGACACTGGTGGTGGTGCAGAACATCCAGTACCACCCCTTCGGCGGGGTGAAGAGCTACACACTAGGCAACGGCAATATCTATAGCCGCACGATCGATCTCGACGGCCGCATCGGCTCCTACACCCTGGGCGGCACGAGCTACACGATCACCTACGACGCGGCAAGCCGCATCACCGGCATCGGGGCAAATACCTACGGCTACGACAGCCTCGACCGCCTGGCCTCCGCGACCCTCACCTCGAGCAATTACGGTTATACGTACGACGCAGTCGGCAACCGGCTCACGAAAGTCATCGGGTCGAACACCGACACGTACACCTACGGTACGACCAGCAACCGCATCGCCACGCTCACGCCCTCGGGCCAGTCCCAACGCACCTTCACTCTCGACGCCAACGGTTCGACCACGAACGATGCTGTAAACACCTACGCCTACGATGTGCGAGGGCGGATGGTGTCCTCGACTGGAACACTGGGCACCACGACTTACCAGCTGAACGCCCTCGGCCAGCGGATTCGCAAGACGAACAGCACACTGGGCGATTCAGTTTTCCACTACGACCTCAACGGCCGGTTCATCGCCGAGACCAGCACATCCGGGACGGTAAAACGGGAGCTCTTCTATCTAGGCGACATCCCCGTGGGAGTCTTCCAATGAGAACCTTGATCGGAATCCTTCTCCTCGCGCTCGTAGGCATTGCCACTGCGCAACCGGCTCTGCACTACGTCGAGGTCGATCACCTAAATACGCCGCGGGCGATCTCCGACTCGAGCCAGCAGCTTCGCTGGCGCTGGGATCAGGCGGAGCCGTTCGGGGTCAATGTGCCCGATGAGAATCCGTCCGCCCTCGGGACGTTTGAGTTTCCGGTGAGGTTCCCGGGACAGTACTTCGATAAGGAGACGGCCCTCGCATACAACTATTTCCGAGACTACGACCCCACAGTAGGGCGCTATATCCAAAGTGATCCGATAGGTCTGGAGGGTGGGCTCAACACCTATTTGTATGTCGGTGGAAGTCCGCTCCTTTCCAGCGATCCGCTGGGCCTTTTGGAAATCGACCGTAGCGAAGGGGTATCGGTGCGTGCGTACTCGAAGGTTAGTGGTGAACATGCTCGTCAAGGCCCTGGGGAAAGCTATCATGTCCACATACGAGACCGACAGGGTAACGTAGCCCGCATTTCCACTGAAACGTGGAAACCTCTCACGCCGAAGGACGAGGTGGTCTACAAACAAAGCAAGCCGATACGCAATTACTGTGAAAACCTAACGGAAGGTCAGAAAAAGTTGCTTTACAGAGTCAATAGAGAAGTCTTTCACCGCGGCGCTCCGACGCTCGCCCAGCTAGTCAGGCTAGTTCAGATGCGCGGCGGCGGAGGAAGTGCAATTAGAGGAAACGAGTGACGAGGCCGTCGCCAGAGTTCCTCACGGCGATGCGCGCATACGATGAGGGCGATTCCGCTCTAGGGCTCTATTTGATGGAGGAGTGCGCCAAGAAGGGCGACCCAGTTGCTTGCTATATGGCCGCGCTTTGGCACCGAGACGCCTCGAATCTCGAGAAGAGTGCGGAGTGGATGTCCAAGCTGGAGAGTTTGGCCGAGCAGGGGAATCCGGAAGCTCAATGGGAGCTCGGCCAGCAATACAGATTTGGGGACTTGCGGCCTTTGAATATTGAACTTGCAAACCATTGGCTACAGCGTGCGGCAGATAGCGGATGGGGCGAAGCGCAGCATCATATGGCGTGGTATTACGAGACAGGCCAGTACGAGTTTCCAGTTGACCACGCGGCAGCTGAAACTTGGTATAGACGTGCATTCGAACAGCAACACCCAGAAACGGTTTATCTATTCGCGATTCGAAAGTTTCACGCCGGACAACCAACAGAAGAAGCCATCGCACTTCTTTCTAAGGCCGCTGACCTAGGATTTAGTGAAGCGGCCGAAGTTTTAAAGACGTACCGCCACTAACGCGGGCGTCCGCTCACAACCGAGACGAGTACGACTGGGACGGTGAAGCGCGGGCTCTTCTACCTTGGCAACATTCCCGGGCACAATTGGACGTGGGCAGAAAACGGGTACTCCTCTCACCAAAGCGTCAACAGCTCGTTGCGACAGCAACGGCAATGGTCAACGGTGAACTCCAGTTAACTGAGGGTGTGCGCAGAATTAGCTCGCTGAGATATGACGTCGGCGAACCCGACAGCCCGATTTTTCTTCCTATACGGGCCGTAGATTCGGAAACGGATCACTTCCCGCTCGCTGACGTGCGCAAGCGGCTATGCGGCTGATGCGCTTGCTCGACTAGATGCGGAGATGGAGCAATATCTGAACGACACCAGGGAAGACATATTGAAGGCGTGCAAGGACATCGTCCGCGCCTTTGGTTGAGGCGCTGCGATCGGGCCACTGATTCCTGGAGGCCGCTAGGCCGTGAGTGATCCGCAACGCCGGAAGGCACTATATGAAGCGTTTCGAAGTAAGGCAATTGAGCCCAAGGCGAAACTTCTCCTCCTAAACGCTCAGGAGGCGCAGGATTTCGTATCTAGAGGAGTAGCTGAAGGGTTGCTGCTCGCCGGTGTGGAAGGGTTCGTAATAACTGATCAAGGTGCTTACGAACCGCGCCAAGACTTTAGCAATGACTACGCTGACTGGAATGGTTCTCGCTCTGAATTTTTTCACACACGAAGGAGTTGCTAGGCAGTGGCGGCAAGGTAGGTGTTAGGTTTGAGGTGGTTTTCGAGGGAGCTGAAGAAGGGTGATGTGCGTGCGCAAGCGTAGTGCTGGAAGGAACGAGGCGCGCGCAGATGTTGCCGACGGGGATCGTGACGATTCATTGCCGAGACCAGCACAACCGGGACGGTGAAGCGGGACTATGATGGGCCCGGTGCTTCGCGCGGATTTGAATTCTCTTTCCGGCGGGAGTAAAGCGAAGTACTAGAGATCAGCGTTTAGTCGTAGCTGAGGATTTGTCCCTTTCCTCGCGAGCTTGCATAGATGACGCTAGGCAGTTGCATCCATCAGCCGACGGAGATTTTTTCCGAAGAGTCTCGCGCACGGTACTGTCGCTGCAGGTCCACAACTTCAACAAGAAGCCCTCAGCGTCTTACAGCTCAGCATCAGTCCAGACCCACAACAGGCCGACGCATTGGTGCAGAGCAGCGGTCATGAAGAAAATCGAAAGGATGCTTAAATAGCGAGTGGTAGCTAAATTCGGCGCCGAAGAGCTTATTCAAGATCTGCTGTCGAACTCCAGCAAGTTCTACGACAAGGGCCGCGGCTATGACCTCCTTCAACACTACTTCCACGGCTTTCCGGTCGAGACATTGCGGCCGCTTCTCCGGACCAGTGATCAGCTCGTCCGACGAGTTTCCATTTGGATCGCAGCAGAACTGGGTTGTGCCGCCTGTGACTTGGTGCCCGACGTAATCCCCCTCCTTCATGAGCAGGATCGTTATCTGACCTTTCATGCTCTGGAAGTGCTGGCCGTATGCGCGATCGGTAAGGAGGCGCCTTCATTTGCTCACGTAGTGCAAGCTCTTGAACATGACGACGTGGTGATACGTCAACTCGCTATGCGGATGGTGTCAAATGCGGTCGATTCGCAAATACAAGGAGTCCTGCATTCACTGGAGCCGTCAATCGGTCTGGACGCCCGGCATCGACGCGGTCTTTCCGCAGTGCTAAGCGCGCAGACTCTGGACAAAGAGATCATCTCCACAACGTTGCGTTCGTCAGATGCCTTGGATAGAAGGTATGGGGCAATACTGGCAAGAAGGCGCCTTAGGGATGATCCAGGGTTGATATCGGCGGCGGCGTCGCTGGTCGATGAGGACATAAGGAAGTTCGCGAGCGAAACTGTCAGCGACAACCTCAGTAGCTAAGCCATTCGACGCGAACCTGGGGCTTCTGGATGACCCTGCCACGGGAAATCGAGCTAAAAGCGGCTTATGAAATAGTACGATTCATGTTCACGATCATCGGGCGCGTATATGACGCCAAGGTTAGGTTTTTGCGCGCGACGGCAAGTGATGCGGAGGATATTGTTTCGGTCGACAAAGAGTTCGACTGCTTCCTCGTCAATCGTCTGAAGGATGCTGCGTTGACGCAGGGGAGATTGCTAGAGGCAATTGCACGTCGGGCCAACTGGGTGGAGATCTTTGGCGTCGACGCGGAAGCTCTTCACGACGCCGTCGATCAAGCCGGCGTTCACCTGGGTCGCCAGGTCGCGATTGGGGAGGGGTATCCGATGACGGCGTGGTACGACGATATCTCGGACAATTCAGCTATCGCTTCCTACATCGCCACGGGTGGACAGGGGGACTCCCTGCACAAGATCGTAGTGTTGATCGGCTCGCCAAGCGAAGAAAGCGGATTGATCGACGAACTAAGAAAGCACAGGACTGGTGATTCCTGAGGCTGCGAAAGACTGGATAAGGTAGGCGTGCCGCTCGCGGACTAGGGGGTATGCGTGGGGTATCCGGGCGCCCGCGTCGCGGTCCAAGCGGTTGCCTCAGGTACTTACGAGCGACAGTCGGTGGCGGCGCGCTCCACCACCCGCAAGAAAGCCGGCGATTTGGAGTGGAGGCGGCGAAAACCAATTAGCGGACGGGGCGCACCTTCCTAGACGTGTTTGGACTTCGCGGGTCCCCAGCGGTCCCCCAAAAGCGTGGCTTAGCGGCCTAGGCTCTGTGCTTTGGCTGGCCGGAGTTGGATATTCACGCAAGCGCTTCCGTCGTCGCGTGAAGCCACGGGAAATGTCGTCTTGAAGAAATCCTAGAAGGTCAGGATAGTGCCTGGCCTTCTAGGGCCGCTGGCAGTTGATTTCTGCTGTTACTTCTCGCACCGGCAGCCGCTCATGCCGACGCCGCCTCGGTAGACACAGCTCTCACCGCTTGCCCGACAGGTCTTCGAACTGCAATTGGACGTTCCTCCGCACAGAGTCTCCTGCGCTAGGATCAGATTGCCGAACGTATCGTTGCGCGCCTTCTCTTCCGTCCAGCCATGCTCAGTTGTCATTACTTTGACGAAATCCTCCACCATCTCCGGCAAATCCATCGCGCGGTATTGACGAACAGTACCGTCCTTAAGTACCCGCTGCGCGACGACGTCGCTCGGCGCAAGCGATGAGGTACCGTAGCAAACCGCCTTGTATAACCTATCGGTGTTCTCAGCGAGCGCAGAAGACGTTGTCAGCAGGACCGCCACTGCGACGATTGTCAGGCGTGAAAGCATCATTTTCCCCTTGTGATCTGAATGCCGCGCCGTCGCACCATGCGCCGGCATCGGCGGTTCAGCCTAGCAAGAAGCGCATGCCATAGGCAGCGACCGACGAAAGATCCGGATTGCTGGATAAATGGGGCAAGCCAAGAGCTGGCGGGCCAACTTTCAGAGGACAAATCGATAAGACGCATCGCCAAGAGATTTGCTCAGCGGGTTCAGCTACGTGCCGTAAACTTTGCATCCAAGGTCGCGGACTTCGAGGGCATATGGGCTCTGAACAACCATGAGGCTCACCAGGACCTGCAAAGTCGTATTGCTGGCGATCTATGTTGTTGGCTGTTCGGCGCTCAACCCAATGCCAGCTCAAGCGCCACCATCACCACTCGTTCGGGCCTTCGGCGACAACCAGTTCTGGATGACCGCTGAGGAGATGGAGTACATCATCGGGAAAACCAACGACCGAATTATTGTCCCGAAGGGTTTTGTCACGGACTTCGCGTCGATCCCGCAGCCGCTCTGGTCTTTCGGACTGACGCCGCACGGCCAGTACAGCCGCGCCGCGGTGATTCACGACTTTCTATACTGGGCTCAGGGCTGCACAAAGGAACAGGCCGACCGACTGATGGTCGTCGCAATGAAGGAAAGCAACGTAGGCAGCTTCGATGAAACGGTGATCTACGACGGTCTCTATATTGGGGGCAAGCCTGCCTGGAATGCGAATGCCGCGGAGAGAAAGGCGGGCCTTCCACGCATCGTTCCGGCCAAATACCTGAAGCCACCTAATCCCAACGTGAAGTGGGCTGAATATCGCCAAGAGCTCGTGAAGGCGGGGGTAAAGGACCCTGAGTTCGAGACCCGGCCGTCATATTGCAAGTACGGCGACTCAACCACAGTGCCCTGAACTAGAAAATTTAGGGACGCCAATCGCAGTAGCAAATCTGTCCCTGGCTCTGGCCGGCAGGGCTCGCACTCCTGAGCCTGCGCATGCATCGCTCTGGTCCCGACATCCGTCCGGGCGCTTACGAATTCCCTGATAGCCCGAATTCCAGTCCCTGTTTAGAGCGTGCGTTCCAATCCGGCTCGAGCCTGTCTGTGCAGGAGAGTTATCTTTGGCCACACGAGACAATCGCTGCAAAGTCCCTGTTTTCAGGCGGAGAGCGTTTCGCACCAGACTGCCTCCACCGCCAGTTTCCTGCTGTAAAAAATCCTTGCCGGATCAGGCATGTAGGAGCGAGCCTGCAGGTTCGCTGTTAAACTCGCTCTCCTGTGGTGCGCAGAACCTTCCTGTCGCGGCTCGCGACGACGCTACTAGGTGCAGCGGCGGCGGCGCTCGTTCACGCGCAGCCGCAGGCGCCGACCACCGAGGGCCAGGCCCGCTACTACGTGTATGGCGCCTTCCTGACGCACGCGGTGCCGGAAATCATGGGCGATCGCGTCGCCCTTGGCCCCGAGCTCGAGCAGCGCCTGGGCCTCACCTCGGGCGCCGACCGGCTGACCATCTACGACGCGCTGATGATCTATACCGATGGCAAGCCGCTCGCCGTCCGCAAGGCCAGCGCCGACGAAATCGCGAGATACAAGCCGCAGGCGAAGCGCGAGCTCAAGGATCCCCTGTTCGCGGTGCAGGCCGGCGACATCACGCTCCTGGTCGAGTACGACATGCAGGCCAACACGATTCCGTTCGTCGGCCAGATCGGCGTCGCCTACCAGCCGCCTAGAGCGGCCGCTCCGGTCGTGGAGCAGCGCTCGGCGCCCGCCGTCGCCCCGATCGCGCCCAAGCCGCCTGCCGCCAGGCGTGCGCCGCCGCCGGCTCCGGCGGAGGCGCTCAAGCCGAGCGGGCCGTGCGTGGTGGGAGCGGTCATGTCCGAGCAGGACCTCGCCAACTGCCGCGCCGCCCCCGGCGGCGCCGCGCGAGTGCAGCCGGGGCCGCCCGTGGTGATCAAGCCACAGGTGCGCGTAGCGCCGCCTCCGCCGGCGCCTGCGCGCAGCGCCCCGTGCGAAGTGAAGCCGGTGATGAGCGAGGAAGATCTTGCCAACTGTCGCGCCGCTCCCGGCGGCGCGGCGCGAGTGCAGGCCGGGCCGCCGATCGTGACCAAACCACAGGCACGCGCCGAGACGGCGCCGCCGCAGAAGGCGGGTCCCTGCGTGGTGAAGCCGGTGATGTCCGAGGAAGATCTTGCCAACTGCCGCGAAGCGCCGGGCGGTGCCGCGCGGGTGCAACCGGGTCCACCGATCGTGATCAAGCCGCAGGCCCGCACCGAGCCGGCGCCTCAGCGCGCCGCCCCCTGCGAAATCAAGGCGGTGATGAGCGAAGAGGATCTCGCCAACTGCCGCGCCGCCCCCGGCGGCGCAGCGCGAGTGCAGCCCGGCCCGCCGATCGCGCCACGCTCGCCGAGCGCCGTGGCGCCCGAGCCTGAGCGCAGGCCGGCGACGCCGTGCGTGATCAAGCCGGTGATGTCCGAGGAAGACCAGATCGCCTGCGGCATCCGTTCGCGCTAGTCGCTCGTCGGCCTGCGGCGACAGGTTTGCTTTTTGCTTGTCGTTGTCCGCTATGGCGCAAACCTACAAAGTCGGGATCACCGGATCCTATGGCGGGCTGAACCTTGGCGACGAGGCGATCCTGCAGTCGATGATCGCCCAGCTGCGCCGTGACCTGCCGCAGGTCGAGATCACGGTCTTCTCGCGCGATGCCGAAGACACGAAACGCCGTCACGGCGTCGAGCGCGCCGTGCCGGTGCGCAAGCTCTCGCGCGCCGAGGTCATGCCCGAGATCGAGCGCCTGGACCTCCTCATCCTCGGCGGCGGCGGCATCCTCTACGACGCCGACGCGCGGACCTACCTGCGCGAGGTCGCGCTCGCGAAGGAGAAGCACGTGCCGGTGATGACGTACGCGATCGGCGCCGGCCCGCTGGACGACGACGCGGTACAGAAGTCGGTCGCAGAATCGCTCGAAGGCGTCGACCTGATCACGGTCCGCGAACGCAGCGCGCAGCAGGTGCTCGAGCACGCCGGCGTGCACCGGGAGATCATCGTCACCGCCGACCCGGCGCTGCTGCTCAAGCCCGAGCCGCTGCCGCGCGGCGTGCTGCGCACCGAGGGCCTGGAAGGGCGCCGCCGCATCATCGGCATGTCGGTGCGCGAGCCCGGCGTCGCCGCACCCGACCTCGACGTCAACTCCTACCACGCGCTGCTCGCCAACGCGGCCGACTTCATGGTCGACCGCTTCGACGCCGACGTGGTGTTCGTGCCCATGGAGCGCTCGGTGCTCGACACGCAGCACAGCCACGCGGTGATCGCCGCCATGCTGCGCGCGCAGCGCGCCACCGTGCTGAAGGGTGAGTACACCTCGGGGCAGCTGCTCTCGCTGATGGGCAAGTTCGACTTCGCCCTCGGCATGCGCCTGCACTTCCTCATCTTCGCCGCGATCCAGGGCACGCCTTTCGTGGCACTGCCTTACGCGGGCAAGGTGAGCGGCTTCCTCGAGGCGCTCAACCTGCCGGCGCCGCCGCTGCATCTCGTCAACCCGGGGCGCCTGATCGCGCACCTGGACGAGTCCTGGGACCGCCGGCGCTCGATGCGCACGCGCATCGCCGAGTCGCTGCCGCCGCTGCAGGAGCGCGCGAAGGAATCGAACCGCCTGACGATCGAACTGCTGACCGGAGAGAAGAAGAAGAGTGCCCTCGCTAAAGCGGCCTGACAAAGGCTCGGCGGTCGTCGACCTGCCGCCGCGCCGCGCCACGCTCGCGGGCGAGACCGACGTGCTCGTCGTCGGCGGCGGACCGGCGGGCCTGGGCGCGGCGGTGGGCGCCGCGCAGGCCGGCGCGCGCGTCATCCTCGCCGAGCGCTACGGCTTTCTCGGCGGCAACGCGACCGCGGCGCTGGTCATGCCGCTCATGTCCTTCCACACGCAGCGCCATGTACCCGAGAAGCGCGGCGTCACCACGCTCCTGCCCACCGATCACGGGCCGGGCGAGTCCGTGGTCGCCGGCGTGCTGGCGAAGCTGCTCGAGCGCCTGGTGCGCATCGGCGGCGCCATTCCGCCTTCGCTCTCCACCGGCTACGTCGTGCCCTTCGACCCCGAGTTGTTCAAGCTGGTGGCGCTGGATCTCCTCGACGAAGCCGGCGTGCAGTTCCTGTTCCATGCCTTCGCGAGCGGCGTGATCGGAAAAAACGGCGTAGTGCAAGGCGTGGTGTTCGAGACCAAGTCCGGGCCGCTCGTCATCCGCGCGAAGACCGTGATCGACTGCACCGGCGACGGCGATATCTCGGTGCAGGCCGGCGCGCCCTCCGAGACCGGCCGCGCCGACGGCCTGGTTCAGCCGATGACGCTGATGTTCCGCATGACCGAGTTCCACCAGGCGGCGTTCGCGAACTACGTCAAGGAGAATCCGAAGCAGTGGCGCGGCGTGCACGGCCTGTGGGACCTGGTGAAGCAGGCCACGCTGGCGGGCGAGCTCAAGCTGCCGCGCGAGGACATCCTGTTCTTCGCCACGCCGCACGAGGGCGAGGTGAGCGTCAACAGCACCCGCGTCACGCGCGTCCTCGGCACCGACGTCTGGGATCTTTCCTACGCGGAGTCGCAGAGCCGGCGCCAGATGCGCCAGATCTCCGAGTTCCTGAAGCGCTACGTACCCGGGTTCGAAAAAGCGTACGTGATGCAGAGCGGCGTGAATGTCGGCGTGCGCGAAACGCGGCGCATCCTGGGCGAATACCAGCTCACCGTCGAGGACGTGCTGAGCGCGCGCAAGTTCGACGACGCCATTGCGCGCGGCGCCTACCCGGTCGACATCCACAACCCCGAGGGTTCCGGCACGGTGCTCAAGCGCCTGCCGCCGGGCGAGGCCTACGACATTCCGTTGCGCTGCCTGCTGCCGCAGCGCACCGACCGCTTGATCGTCGCCGGCCGCTGCATCTCCGGCACGCACGAGGCGCATTCGTCCTATCGCGTCATGCCGATCGTGATGGCGACCGGTCAAGCGGGCGGCGTATGCGGCGCCCTTGCCGCACGCGAAGGAAAATCGCCACGCGAAATTCCCGCGCGCGTCGTCCAGCAGGAATTACTGCGCCAGGGCGCGAGCCTGCGCAAGAATCTGTCTTTGTAGTGTAAACAGGGATACGGTTGGCGCGCCGGGTCGATTAGATTCGGTGGGCTTGAAAAACACCCCGCTTCCAGGCGCTCAGGACTCCGAGCTGCGCATCGTCGCGCAGCACATGCCGGCAGGCGCTCTGCGCTGCAGCCGCGACCTGCGCTTCCTCTGGGTCAACCCCCATTACGCGCGCTGGCTCGGCCTGCCGCCGGAGAGCATCGCCGGCCGGCCGATGGCCGAGTTGCTCGGCGCGCGCGCCATGCGCGAGCTGCAGCCTTGCATCGACCGGGTGCTGGCGGGCGAATCCGTCGACTATGAGCGGCTGGTCGATTTTCCCGGCCTGCAGCGGCGCTGGGTGCGCTCGATCTACACACCCACCAAGGACGCGAGCGGCGCGATCGACGGCTGGGTCGCGGTGGCGATCGACGTGCACGATCGCCATACAGCGGAGGACGCGGTGAAGGAGGTCGACCGGCGCAAGGACGAGTTCCTCGCCGTGCTGGCGCACGAGCTGCGCAACCCGCTCGCGCCGATGCGCAACGCGGTCGCCATCCTCGGCCGCAAGGGACCCCTCGACCCGGAAGTCGCCTGGAGCCGCGGCGTGATGGAGCGCCAGATCGACCAGCTCACGCGCCTGATCGACGACCTGCTCGACATCGAGCGCATCGCGCGCGGCCGCTTCGAGCTGCGCACCGAGCGGGTGCCGCTCGAGACGGTGGTCGACATGGCGCTGGAATCCAGTCGGCCGCAGATCAACGCTTCCGGCCACCACCTCTCGGTGTTGCTGCCGGCCGAGCGGGTGCACGTCGAGGCGGATCCGGCGCGGCTGGCGCAGGTGTTCGCGACGCTGCTGCGCAATGCGGCGAAGCACATGACGCAGCGCGGCTCGCTCCGCCTGAGCGCCGTGGTGGACGGCCGGGAAGTCGCCGTCTCGGTGAGCGACGACGGCGCCGGCTTCGAGATCGTGCCCGAGGCCGGCGTCGGCCTGCAGCTCGTGCGCGGTATCGTCGCGCTGCATCGCGGCCGCCTCGAGCCGAAGAGCGCCGGCCGCGGACGCGGCAGCGAGTTCACGGTGCGCCTGCCGGTGGTCGCGGGCGACGGCGTGCGGCAGCCGCGGCCGGAGTACGTGCCCGATCGCCAGGTGTCGCTGCGCGTGCTCGTCGCCGACGACAATCGCGACGCCGCCGATTCCCTGCAGCGCATCCTCGCGCACTTCGGCCATGAAGTGCGCGTCGCCTACGACGGCGCGGCGGCGCTGCGCGTCGGCCAGGAATTCCGGCCGCGCGTCGCCGTGCTCGACATCGGCATGCCGGGCACCGACGGCTACGAGGTGGCGCGCGCGTTCAGGAAAAAGCTTGGCGGTGAAGTGAAGCTGGTGGCGTTGACGGGCTGGGGGCAGGAGACCGACCGGCGGCGCGCGCTCGAGGCGGGATTCGACCACCATCTCACCAAGCCGGTCGACCCCGGCGCGCTCAACGACCTGCTGCTAATGGTCCTCGATTCGCGGCACTGAGTCCTCGGCGGGCTCGCCGCTGTCGGGATCGATCCACTCGGAGATGCCCAGCTCGGACTCGGCGTCGTGCACGGCGTCCGGGTCGGTGGCGGCGACGCCGTCGGATTCCATGTCGGCTTCGGCCTCGGCGCGGGTGGGGAAGGGGCCGTACTCCTCGCCGCCTTCCTTCTCCTGCCAGTAGAAGCCGTCAGGACGCTCGACAACGCGGCCCTGTAGCGGGTCTTGCTCCGGTGAAACAGGCGGTTTCTTCCCGTCCAGCATAAATCGATACTACGCCAAAATCGCCGCCGATGGCCTCAGAACGAAAGCCGCTCGACGCCGCCGCGTACTCGCTGATGGTGCTGCTTACTGCGCTGTGGGGCTTCCAGCAAGTGACGATCAAAGTCATCGCCGGCGACGTGTCGCTGCTCGCGCAGGCGGCGATCCGCTCGATCGTCGCCACGGTCCTGGTCGTCGCCTGGGCGCGGCTGCGCGGCACGCCGCTCTTCGAGCGCGACGGCACGCTCAAGGCGGGATTGCTCGCCGGCTTCCTGTTCGCCGTCGAGTTCGTCTTCATCTATGGCGGCCTCGCCTATACGAACGCCTCGCGTATGGTGGTGTTCATTTACCTCACGCCGGTGCTGACCGCGCTGGGATTGCATTTCGTCGTGCCGGGCGAGCGGCTCAAGCCCGGGCAGTGGCTGGGCGTGCTGGTTTCGTTCGGCGGCCTGGCGCTGGCTTTTTTCAACAGCGGCGGCAGCACACTGCTCGGCGATCTGTGCGGCATCGCGGCCGCCTTCTTCTGGGCGGGGACGACGGTGCTCATCCGCGCGACGCGGCTCGCGCAGGCGAGCGCGACCAAGACGCTCTTCTACCAGCTCGGAGTATCCGCCGCGCTGCTGCCGGTCTTTGCTTTTTTATTCAATGAACCTGGTGTTACCGCGCTGACGCCTCTGACTATCGCTTCGCTCGCCTACCAGGGAGTGATCGTCGCCTTCGCCACCTACCTCGCCTGGTTCTGGCTGCTCGGACGCTATCTCGCCGCGCGTCTGTCGGTGTTCTCGTTCCTCGCGCCGATGTTCGGCGTCCTCTTCGGCGTGCTGTTCCTAGGTGAGCCGCTCGGCCCCGCCTTCGCGATCGCGGCGGCGCTGGTCGGCGCCGGCATCGTGCTCGTCAATCTGCGGCGCTGAGTGTGCCTCGGCGGCGAGCAGCTGGGCGATGTCGCGCCGGCCCTGCTCGGAGATCGCCACCAGCTTCTTGACGTCGTTGCGATGCGGCGCGTTCTGCGGGATCTGCGCTTCGTCGTAATCGTGGAAGCGGCGCACGATGCGGGCGACCTCGTCCTCGGCGAAGCCGAGGGTGCGCAGGACGCGCCCGGCAGCCTCGAGCGCCGAGCCGAACACCTCGCGTACTGCCGGCACCCCAAGCTCGGCGTAGTCGTAGGCGTCGGTGCGGCTGCGGGCGCGGGCAATGACCTCCAGCTGCGGGAAGCGCTGGCGCACGCGCTTTACCGCCGCGAGCGCGGCCTCGGGGTCGTCGATCGCGACCAGCAGCACTTTCGCCGTCGCCGCGCCGGCCGATTCGAGCAGGTCCATGCGCGTCGCATCGCCGTAGTACGCCTTCCAGCCGAAGCGGCGCACGGTGTCGATCTGGCCGGGATCGTGATCAATCACGGTTGCGCCGATACCCAGCCCGCGCAACACGCGCACGACCACCTGCCCGAATCGGCCGAAGCCGGCGACGATGACCGGGTTCGACTCGCGGATCGTATCGGGGGCGCGCTCCTCGCGACGCTGGCGGCGGCCGCGCAGGAAGCGCTCATAGCCCATCATCAGGAAGGGTGTGGTGAGCATCGATACCGCCACCGCGGCGTTGAGCACCGCCACGGTTTCGGGCGGCAGGATCTTCGACGCGGCGGCGAAGAGGACGAAGGCAAATTCGCCCGCCTGCGACAGCGCGACGGCGAAGAGCGCAGCGTCACCGGTGCCGCAGTAGAAGGGGCGCGCCACGGTGTAGAGAAGGCCGGCCTTGAGGGCGACGATGCCGATCGCCAGGCCGATGACGAGCAGGGGCGAGCGCAGGAACAGGCCCAGGTCGACCGACATGCCGACGGCGATGAAGAAAAGCCCGAGCAGCAAACCCTTGAACGGCTCGATGTCGAGCTCGAGCTCGTGGCGGTACTCGCTTTCCGCCAGCATGACGCCGGCGAGGAAGGCGCCGAGCGCCATCGACAATCCGACCAGCTCCATCAGCGCCGCGGTGCCGAGCACGAGCAGGAGCGAGAAGCCGACGAACACCTCGCGCAGGCGCGTCTCGGCAATGTAACGAAGGAGCGGACGAACCAAAAAACGGCCGGCAGTAATGAGCAGCGCGATCATGCCGAACGCCGTCGCCGCGCCCGTCCAGGACAGCTCCTCGCCGCCGTCGCCGGAAAGCAGGCCCAGGACGATCAGCAGCGGCACCACCGCCAGGTCCTGGAAGAGCAGCACCGCGAACGAGGCCTGGCCGCCGGGCGTGCCGAGCAGGTTCTTCTCGCTGAGCAGGGCGAGGCCGATCGCGGTCGACGACATGGCGATCCCCATGCCCGCCACGATGCCGACCAGAAGGGGTTGCTTGAACAACAAGGCGATTCCGACGGTGGCCGCGATGGTGACCAGCACCTGCACCGCGCCAAGGCCGAAGATCGAGCGGCGCAGCGCCCAGACGCGCTGCGCGTTGAGCTCGAGGCCGACGAGGAAGAGCAGCAGCACGACGCCGAACTCCGCGAAGCCGAGCACGGTCTGCGGATCGCCGATCAGGCCAAGGCCCCACGGGCCGATCACCATGCCCGCGACGAGATAGCCGAGCACGGCGCCGAGCTTCAGGCGCTGGAAGATCGGCACGGCGATCACGCCGGCGAGGAGGTAGACGAGGGCCTGCTGAAGGAACGCATGGTTTTCCATGAGTAGAATGTTCTCATGGAAGAAAAGCGGGTCGACGTCGAGCAGTTCAAAGTCGGCATGCGCACCCTCGCCGGCGCGGTGAATATCGTCACCAGCGTGCAGGCCGGCCACCGCTACGGCATGACCGCGACCGCGGTCTGCTCGGCCACCGCCGATCCGCCGACGGTGCTGGCGTGCATCAACAAGCTCGCCACCACGCACGGCGCGGTCGCGAAAAGCAAGGTGTTCTGCGTCAACGTGCTGCGGGCCGAGGACTGGGAGCTCTCCACCACCTTCAGCGGCGCGCAGAGCGGCGAAACGCGCTTCAAGTCGCGCGACTGGACGCGGCTCGCGACCGGCTCGCCGGTGCTGATCGACTCGCTCGTGTCCTTCGACTGCCGCGTGGTGAAGAGCGTCGTCCACGGTACCCACACCATCTTCCTCGGCCAGGTCGAGCAGGTGCTGCTGGGCAAGAAGGGCAAGCCGCTGCTGTACTCGGAAGGCCAGTACGCCAAGCTGGCGTCGCTGACGCTTGGCGAGCCCCTGCCCGAGGGGCTCGACTACTGGGGTTTCTGAACCACAAGATCGGCGTCGTCGTCGCGGCGAACTTCGTCGCCGTCGCCGCGCGGATGAGCCTGGTCACGTTCCTCGGCATCTACTTCGTGCGCGTCGCCGGCATCGGCCTCGCCACGGTCGGCGTTGCTTTCCTTTGCGAGAACCTGCTGCGCGGCCTCGCGGCGCCATTCTTCGGCGCGCTTTCCGACCGCGTCGGCCGCCGGCCCTTGCTCATCCTCTCGGCGGCGGCCACGGCCGTCGTGCTGCCTTGCTTCCTGCTGGTGGAAGGCCCGGCGAGCCTTTTCGCCTGGAGCCTAGCGCTCGGGCTGACCGGCGCGGTCAACATGCCGGTCGCCACCGCGCAGCTTCTCGATCTCGCGCCGCCCGAGCGGCGCCAGGCGGTGCTGGCGTTGAACTACACCGGCATGAGCGTCGCCTATACCGTCGCCGTCATGCCCGCGGGCTACGTGGCGGAGCAGGGCTACGGCTTTCTTGCGGCAACCAGCGCACTCGGCTACGTCGTTGTCGCCGCGCTCTATGTTTTCGCGCTGCGCGGCGTGCTGCCCTTCGAGGCGCGCCCGGCCGAGAATCCGCTGAAGGCCTCGCTCTTTGCCTTCAGCGATCGCTTCTTCCTGGGCTTCGCGGCGCTGGCCTTCGTCTTCCCGTTCAGCATGGGCCAGGTGGTAACTGCTTCGCCGCTTTTTGCCGCCGACCAAGGCCTGCGCGAGGGGTATATCGGCCTCGTGCTCGGCGGCAACAGCATCATCATCGCCGCCCTTGCGCTTCCCGTAGCAGCGGGCATGGAGCTGAAGGGGCCGTTCCGTTTCCTTCCAGTCGCTGCCCTGCTCGTCGGAGCAGGGTTTGTCTGCTATGCGGTGATTCCGCATCCGGCTAGTGCGTATCTCGCGGGAACGATCGTCTTCAGCTTCGCCGAGCTGATCTTCAGCTCCGCGGTGCCGGCGGCGGTGGCGCGCATCGCGCCCGCGGGCCGGCGCGGCGCCTACCAGGGCGCGTGGGCGTTGATCGCCTCGTTCAGCATGGGCAGCGCGCTCATTCTCAGCAGCTGGCTACGCGACCTCGCCGGCTGGAGTGAGGCCTGGCTCGTCTACGCGGCGCTGCTCGGCGCGAGCGCTGTCGGCTTGCTGCTTACTTCAGCTCGCCGGCCTCGGTGAGGGACTGGAGGAAGACGATGAGGTCGTCGATCTCGCCTGGCGTGAGGTGCAGCTTGCGCAGCACTTTCTCGCCGTCGAGGTGCAGTCGGTCCTCGTTGATCTCCGAATAGTGCTTCACCACGTCGCGCAGGCTCGCCAGGCTGCCGTTGTGCATGTACGGCGCGGTGAGGGCGACGTTGCGCAGGCCGGGAACGCGGAACTCGCCGAAGTTGCGGTGCTGCAGCTCGACGTGGCGCGTGCCCGTGGCGCTGGCGCGCGTGGCGTCGTCGTTGAAGCGCCCGAGCAGGTTGTAGGGGCTGCTCTGCACTTTCTTGATGCCTTCATGGCGCCCCGGGTCGACGCGGCCCTTGGCGGCGAAGAACGGCACGCCGGTATCGGAGAATTCGCCATTGGTGAAATGCGGCCCGAAATGGCAGACGTTGCAGTTTCCCTTGCCGACAAAGGTCCGCAAGCCGCGCTGCGCGGCCAGCGGATAGCTTCCCGGCGAGCGGTTTTTTTCCAGGGCGTCCCGGAATTCGTCGAACGGGCTGCGCTTCGTCACCAGCGTCTCCTGGAACGCGGCGAGCGCCTTGCCGACGTCCACCATCACTTCCTCGTCGTCCGCCGGCGGCGGCCGCGAGAAGGCCTTTTCGTATTCCTTCCCGTACAGCGTTCTGACCACGGTCGCCACGTGGGCCGGGCTTGCGCGCATCTCGCGCGGATCGAGAAGCGGCCGGATGCTCTGGCCCCAGAGGCTGTCGTTGCTGCCATCCCAGCCGTACCAGCGATACAGGCCGACGTTCATCAGGCTGGGTGTGTTGCGGTCGACTGCCTCGAGGCCGAAGCCGCGCGGCTTCGCGTCCTGGAACTGGCGGAAGGGAATGTGGCAGGTGGCGCACAGCACCGAGCCGGTGCTGGAGAGGCGCGGATCGAAGAACAGCCGCTCGCCGAGCGCGATCGCTTCGGGCTTGCCCGAGACGCGGTTGCTCGCATCCTTGCGCGGCGCCGGCGGCCAGGGGCCGTGGGCGAGAATCTTCTGCTTTTCTTCGCCGGAAAAAACGACCAGCTCGCGCGCCAGGCGCTCGCCTTCGACGAAGAACACGAGCTCCCACTTGCCGGGCATGTGGAACATCAGGCCCTCGGCCTGCCAGTGGCCGGGCGCGAGCGGCTTCACCGTCGGCCGGTAGTTCATGCCATGCCGGTGCTCGGGCATGTGCGCGTCTATCTTCAACGCCTTCGGCGGCGGGCCGCTCTTGGCGCAAGCGGCGACCTCGACGGAGAAATGCTTGCCAACCTCGGGCGTGGCGCGATAAGCGAGGACGTAGCTCTTCGATTCGAGGCGCGCGCCTTCGAGCGCGGGCGTGCAGGCCCGCGCCGCTCCGGCGGCGAGGATCAGCGCGCCTGAAAGGAGGAGAAGAGCGCTTCGCCGTTTTTCCATGCGATCCGGTCCGCGACGTCGCGCGGCAGGTCGGCGAGCCAGGCGCGCGACCACGCGGCGTGCTCGGGGATGTAATGCCAGCGCTCCGGCGTGTAGGAGTCGGTGCCGACCATGAAGCGGTCGGGAAACTCCAGGAACAGGCCCCGCCATGCGGGATCAACTTTTTTGTTGGATACAAAATCAGTTCTGAAAGCCAGATCGCACCACAGATTCCTGTGCTTGCGCAGCATCGCCGCGACGCGCTCGGGCGAATCGAAGCCGGAATGCGCCCAGAGGATGCGCGCCTGCGGCCATTGCGCGAACAGGCGCTCGACCGCTTCGATGTCCGAGTGCGCGTGCAGGAAGAGATTGTTCTTTCTTGCCAGCTCCACCATTCGGCGCGGCACCGGCAGATCCGCATCGGCGCCGTAGAGGTGGAATTCGCCGATGCCGGCGTAGGGGTACTTTGAGAGCTGCGTCTCGAGATACGGAATGACCGAGGAATCCTTAAACCAGGTCGCCACTTCCCCGCGGTTGCGATAGGGGCGCAGCTCGGGGATAACGAGATCGGGCGCGGCGGCATAGAGGCGCTGCTGGCCTTCGTCGCCGGAGCTCGAGATGAGCGCGCGCTTCACGCCGGCCTTGCGCAGGATCTCGATCGCCTGCGGCACCGGCACGAGCTCCCACGCGTCGTGGCTGTAGTGAAGGTGCGCGTCGAAAATGGGTTGTGAATAGCCAACACCAGGGAGGGAGAGAAGCAGGATCGCCGTTGCCGCGCGCATTCCTATATTCTGCCCAAAAAATGCCAGTCACCCCGCCTCGCAACCTCACCGAGCTGTTCCTGGGCTTTCTCTCGATCGGCGCGCGCTCGTTCGGCGGCGTCATGCCGTGGGCTTACCGCGTGATCGTCGAGGAGCGCCGCTGGATGAGCGAGGAGGACTTCACCGCCACCATCGGCCTGTGCCAGTTCCTGCCGGGGCCGAATGTCGGCAACGCCTCGATCGTGCTGGGCAAGAAGTGGTTCGGCCTGAAGGGCTCGGTGGTCGCCTTCCTCGGTTTCTTCGGCCTGCCGTTCCTCTGGGTGCTGGCGCTCGCCTCGCTGTATGGCGAATTCGCCTTGCAGCCAGGCGTCAAATCGGTGGTTACGGGCGTCGCGGCGGCGGGCGCCGGGCTTTTCATCGGCACGGCGATCAAGCTCGCCAAGCCGATCGCCCGCAAGCCGGCGGCGCTGGTCGTGATCACCGGCTGCTTCATCGCCGTCGGCATCGGCCGGGTCTCGATGCTGATCGTCATCCCGATCGCGGCGTTGATTTCTTATTATTTGGCGAAGCGCGGTCTGCTATGAACATCCTGGTCGAGCTCGGCCTCTACTTCAGCCTGCTTTCGCTGCTCTCGGTGGGCGGCATGCCGTCGGTGATCCCGGAGATGCACCGCTACGTCGTCGAGCAGCGCGGCTGGATCTCGCACAACGACTTCATCGAGATGTTCGCCCTCGGCCAGGCGGCGCCCGGGCCGAACGTCCTGATTTCGAGCCTGATCGGCTGGAAGATCGCCGGCATCCCCGGCGCGCTCGTCACGCTGGCGGCGATGTGCGGCCCGGCGGCGGTGCTCTCGTTCTGGGTCGCCGGCGTGTGGGACCGGCTGCAGGGCACGCCGTGGCGCGCGGTCGCGCAGCGAGCGATGGCGCCGATGGTGATCGGCCTGATCCTTTCCGGCGGCTTCGTGCTGGCGACGCCGGGGGGCTCGCCCGACTGGCGGCTGTGGACCATCGCCGCCCTCAGCGCCTGGGCGATGGTGGCGACGAAACGGAACCCGCTGTGGATGCTGGCGGGCGGCGCCGCCGCCGGCGCTATATTGCTTTAGTAAATACCTGTCTTTCGCGAGAGGCGAGCAGCGGCACCGCTTCCGCCACGTATTTCTTGAAGTGTGGAGTCGCCTGGTGCGCTTCGAAGGCCTTGTCGTCGTCGTAGACCTCGAACAGCACGACCCGGGTCTTGTCCTTAGGATCGACCAGAGCCTCGAACTGCCGGCAGCCCGGCTCCTTGCGCGCTGCGCGCGCGTTGTCGCCGAGCTTCTGCATGAACGCCTCGACGCTCTCGGGCTTGATGCGGATGTTCACCAGCAGCACAAAGCTCATGACTCCTCCTTTACGGTAATCTACCGGATAGGGAGGATCACAACATGGAAAGCACTGCACAACCGCGCCTGCTATTCCCGGCGCTCAGGCCTTTCTACGATCGGGTCCAGCCGCTCTCGTGGGCACTGATCCGCATCACCGCCGGCCTGATGCTCATTCCGCACGGCTGGCCGAAGCTGATGATGGGCGTCACCGCGACGGCGAACATGGCGCTGGTCAAGCGCGGCATCGCGCCGGCGGAGCCGCTTGCCATCGCCCTCATCACCCTCGAGACCCTCGGCGGCCTGTGCATCGCGCTCGGCCTCTTCACCCGCTTCTGGGCGGCCGCGGTCTTCATCGAGATGATGGTCATCGCCTACCACCACCTGCCGAAATTCGGCTGGACGGCGCCGGGCTACGAGTACCCGCTCTTCTGGGGCCTGGTGATGCTCGCGATCGCGCTACGCGGCGGAGGGCCGTACTCGCTCGATCGCCGGATCGGCCGCGAGCTTTGATTCGGCGGCGCATGCCGCCGCCTCGAACTTCGCCATATCGAAGGGCTTGACCAGGAAGGCATCGAAGCCCGCGGCCTCGGCCTGCCGCCGGTCGCCGTCGCTGCCATAGCCGGTTAGCGCGATCAGGTAGGGCCGCCGGCCCTGCTCGCTGCGCACTCGGCGCGCGACTTCCAGGCCATCGAGGCCGGGAAGCCCGAGGTCGACCAGGGCGATTTCCGGCTGCGCCGCCTTGATCGCGGACAGTCCGCGCAGGCCGTCTTCCGCCACCAGGACCTGGTGTCCCTTCAGGCGCAGCAGCGCGGCGACCGATTCGCGGTTGTCTTTGCTGTCCTCGATCAGCAGGATGCGGCGCGGCTGCGGCGCCGCGGCGCTCGCCGCTTCGCGCAGCGCGGCCGCACTCTCGGTGGCGCGCGGCAGCCGCACGACGAACGTCGAGCCGTGGTCGGCGCCCGCGCTCGTGACCGAGACCGTGCCGCCGTGCAGCTCGACCAGGCGTCGCACCACGGTGAGGCCGAGGCCGAGCCCGCCCTGCGAGCGGTCGAGCGTGCGCGCGCCCTGCGAGAAGATGTCGAACACGTGCGGCAGCAGGTCGGGCGCGATTCCCGAGCCCGTGTCCCGGATGCGCAGCACCGAGCCGCCGTCCTCCGTCCGCACCTCGACCACGACTTTGCCTCCCGAGGGCGTGTACTTGCAGGCGTTGTCGAGCAGGTTGGCGATGATCTGCTCGAGGCGCGTCTCGTCGGCGAACACCGGCGCGCTGGAGAAGCGCGTCTCGATGCGCACGTGCGCGCAGCGGCCGGCGTCGCTGAAGGATTCGAGCACGTGGGTGGCCGCCTCCTCGAGATCCATGACCTGGCGGTTGAGCATCACCTTGCCGGAGGTGAGGCGGGCGACGTCGAGCATGTCGTCGACCAGGCCGGCGAGGTGGCGCGCCTGGCGGTGCAGGATCTCCTGGGCGCGCTGCGCGACGTCCGGCTTGGGATTGAGCTGCAGCAGATCCGACGCGGTGGTGATCGAGCTGAGCGGGTTGCGCAGCTCATGGCCGAGCATGGCGAGGAACTCGTCCTTGGCGCGGCTGCTGCGCTCGGCTTCGGCGCGCGCCAGCTCCTCGTTCCTCAGCGCTTCGTAGAGCGACGCCTCCCGCGCACGCAGCAGCGCCGCCGATTCCTCGAGCGTGCGCCGCACGGCCTCGGCCTCGACAATCGCCAGGGGCCTGCCGGGCGGCGGCGCTTCGGGCGCCGCAGCGTTCTTCGCCGCCGCGGCGAGGCTGGTGAGCGCGCCGGCGATCCGCTGGCCGAGGATCAGCGCGAAGAAAACGACGAGCAGCGCCGCCGCGAGCACGCCGGCGATCATCGCCGCCGTCGGACCGCGCAGCGCCGCTTCCACCTCTTGCTGCGGCACGCCGGTGCCGACGATCCAGCCCGACTCGAGCGAGCGGCTGAACGCGCTGTAGAAGGACTGGCCTTCCAGGCCCCGGCTGATGAACGTTCCCTCGGTCTTGTCGACGGTGCGATCCCAGAAAGCGGGCGAAGACGTCTTGCCGACCCAGCGCTCGTGATTCAGCGTGCGGGCGATGATGCGCCCGTTGCGGTCGTTGAGCGTCAGGGTGGCGTTCTCCGAGACGGGATAGCGCTGCAGGAAGGCCAGCCAGCCGCTGCCCTCGATGCCGATGTAGAGCACCGAGCGCACGCGGCCCCCGCGGATCACCGGAGCCGCCAGATAAGTGATGTGGGTATCGCCATCCGCGCTGGTGGTCAGGTTCGAGATGACGACATCCTTCCCTGCCACGACGGCGTTGCGCGTCGCCGCGTCGGGCTGCGCGTCGGCGGGCAGCGGGTGCTTGTCGAGGCGCGCGATCGCCTCGCCTTCGCTCGTCGTCAGTCCGATCGTCGACCACGTCGGATTGCCGGCGAGCAGGCGCGAGAAGCGCTCGATGAACGCCGGCAGGTGCCGCTCGATGTCCGGCGCGCTCGCCAGCGTGCGCAGCGTGCGCCGCGTCGCGTCCATCTCCGTGTCCTGGGCGAGGCGCAGCGCGCTCACGCGCTCGAGGAACTGCTGCTGGTAGGCTTGGCGCTGCAGCTGCCAGAGCTGCTGGATCGTCAGGGTGGCGAGCAGCGCCACCGGCGCGAGCACGGCGAGGACGAGGATGACGAGCTGCGACCGGATCTTCATTCGGCCCGCAAGGCTAAGAGATTCCGCGACTTAAATCTGTCGGGGGAGGCCTCTCATGGCCGGTCGATCGGGGTCGGCTTGCTATAATCCAACCCCTCGCGCCCGTAGCTCAGTTGGATAGAGTACCTGGCTACGAACCAGGGGGTCGTGGGTTCAAATCCTGCCGGGCGCGCCAGACAATTCAGGAAGTTCGAGAAAGGGGCCGCGAGCCCCTTTTTCTTTCCAGCAAATTTGCCCTGACCGGCAAGGAGTCAAAAGTGAAGGCCAAAAAGGCGAGAACAAACGGGGAGAAGGAGTCCTCCAGCGTTTTCTTTCAGAATCTGAGGCCGAAATTTCTTGATTGGCAGCCTCCGACCGAGGAAGAAAAGGCGTCCGAATTGAAGGTGCGGAAGGAAGCCCGAGAGGCTGAGCTGAAAAGGGTGACCGACCTGGCAAAGAAACGCGATGGGGAGAAATCGGCCGCAGCAAAGCGCCGTTCGCCTGGGCGATAGCGGACCCTTCGGCCGTGGAGGGAAGCTCATGAACAGGTTTTGGAACCTCACGGCAGCGGCGCTCGCCGCGCTATTGATCGCTTCGCCTGCGCTCGCGCAAAGTTATCCGTCGAAGGCAATCCGCCTGATCTCGCCGTTTCCACCCGGCGGCAGCGTGGACGTCGTCGGCCGGCTGCTGGCGGCGAAGCTGTCGGAGGCCATGGGCCAGCAGATGGTGGTGGACAACCGCTCGGGGGCGTCCGGGGTGATCGGCACGGAGGTCGTGATGAACTCGCCGCCCGACGGCTACACGCTCCTCATCAACACGATCCCGTTCGTCACCAACCAGTTCCTCATGTCCCGCGCACCCTACGACCCGCTGCGCGATTTCGTTTCGGTCTCGCTCGTCGCGTCGTCGCCGTCGTTCGTCAGCGTTCATCCGGCCCTGCCGGCACGCTCGATCCAGGAGCTCATCGCCCTCGCCAAGGCGAAGCCGGGTCAGCTCTTCTATTCCGCCGCGGGCGTGGGCACCAATCCGCACATTGCGGGCGAGCTGTTCAACCTGCTTGCGGATGTCAATATCGTCGCCGTGCAGTTCAAAGGCGGCGGGCCGGCCGACATGGCGGTCATCGCCGGCGAGGTGGGGATCACGTTCGGCAACATCTCGCAGGAGATCGGCTACGTGAAATCCGGACGGATGCGGGCACTGGCCGTGACGAGCGCGAAGCGCAATTCCGCCATGCCGGAGCTGCCGACGGTCGCAGAGGCGGGCGTGCCGGGCTACGAGTTCGATACCTGGTTCGTCGTCGTGGCGCCGAAGGGCACGCCGCGCGCGATCGTCGACACGCTGAATTCGCACATCCGCAATGTGCTGGCCGCCCCCGACCAGGTGAAGTTCTACGAAGAGCGGGGGCTGACGGTCATCGCCAGCACACCCGAGGAGGCTGCCGCGCACCTGGCAAGCGAGCAGAAGAAATGGGCGCGCGTCGTCAAGGAGCGCGGCATCAAGGCGGAGTGACGCGGCGGGCAGATCCGCAGATCAAATCCCGCCGTTTCCAGGCAGTTCTATTTCGGCTCGTCTTTCTTGGCGGCTTTACGTGCTTTCTTTTTGGCCTTGCTCGCGTCGCGCTCTACCTTCTTTTCCGCGCGCGACTCGTTGGCTTCATGCTTCGCCTTCGCTTTTGCTTCGCGGGCTTTCTCGCCCACGGACTCTTTTCGCTCCTCGGTCCTGCTCTGCGCGAGCACGGATACCGAAATGACGCCGAAAGCCAGCGTCGCGAGAAGCGCTATCAATCTGCTCATGATTATTCCTGTTGGGATAGGGGGGCCTCGTTGTAGCAAACCCCGCGCTACGCATCTATCGTCATGAATTTCCCGACAGCCTTCGGTTCGGAAAGGTCGCAGAATCACGGTCATGGAAGCGGCGCAGCCACAGCCTCTCGAGCGGGACCGGCCTGACGCCTCGCCCGCAACGCTCGGCGACGTTCTTTATCCCCGCAGTTCGCAGTCCTGCGTCTCGGAGACGGACTGGGTCGAGCTCGTCCAGTCGATCGCCGCGGCGGATCAGCTCGCGTTGCATGCGCTGTACGAACGCGCGCACCACGTCGTATTTACCCTGATTGTGCGAATCACCGGCGACCGCGAGAGGGCCGAAGATCTGACGCTCGATGTCTTTTGCGATGTCTGGCGAGGGGCGTCCCGCTACCACCCCGCAAGCGGCACCGTCCTGGCGTGGATCATGAACCGGGCGCGATCGAGGGCCATCGTCCACAAGCTCGCTGCGGAAGCGAAGAGATCGTGAGATCCGACCAGCACAACGGCCCTTGCGGTCGGACCGAGGTGGTCTGCGCCTACGCCGTGGGGGCCGTGCCGCCGGCGGAGGTCGCCGCGGTCGAAGCCCACATCAATTCATGTCCGGATTGCCAGCGTGACCTGGCGAGGCTGCGCCCGATCATCGAGTCCTATGTTGCCTGGCCGACTGGCGTGCTGCACCCGGGGTCATCCCTGCGGGCGCGCCTCGCGCAACGCATCGCGGCTGAAACGGGCGGATCGCCGGTGCTGCCGCCGATGCGCCAGTGGTCAGAGCCGAAATGGGAAGAAGTTGCACCCGGCATCTCTTGCAAGCTCCTCGCCACCGACACCGAGAAGCAACTGGTGAGCATGCTGGTGCGCCTCGCGCCGGGTACGGACTATCCGCCTCACACCCATGCCGGCGTGGAGGAGCTGCATCTTCTGGATGGCGAGCTGTGGATCGACGAGCGAAAGCTCTACCCCGGCGACTACAACCGCGCCGAGCCCGGCACCGGTGACAAGCGCGTTTTCAGCGAGACCGGGTGTACCTGCGTTCTGATTACCAGCACCAAAGACATCCTTAGCTGACCGCCCGGCGCTTGGGCTAGACTCGTTTGCATGAGCCGTCTTGCCGGGCTGCTTCTGGGGCTTGTCCTGTCTGCGGGCGCCGCCGCGCAGGCGTATCCCTCCAGGCCGGTGCGCTTCGTGGTGCCGTTCCCGCCGGGCAACGCGGGGGACCTGATGGCGCGCATGCTGGCCGAGAAGCTCACGATCAGCATGAAGCAGCCGGTCATCGTCGACAACCGCCCCGGGGCCGGCGGCAACATCGGCGCCGAGCACGCGGCCCGTTCGCCGGCCGACGGCTATACCGTGCTCATTGCCGCGAGCGGCATCGTCACTGCCAACGCGTTCCTGTACAAGCTTTCCTTCGACCCGCAGAAAGACCTCGCGCCCGTGACGCTGATCTACAGCGGCGCGCCGGTGCTGGTCGTGAGCCTGAAGGTGGAGGCGAAGTCGCTGCAGGAACTGATCGAGACCGCCCGCCGCAATCCGGGCAAGCTGACCTACGCGTCGTACGGCTCGGGCCACATCTCGCACATCATCGGCGAGATGTTCAAGCAGGCCGCGGGCATCGACCTGCTGCACGTGCCGTACAAGGGCTCGCCCCTCGCCGACGTGATGGGCGGCCAGGTGGACATGATCTTCGAATCGCCGCTGCTGGTGGCGAAGAACACCGGCAAGCTGCGGCCGCTCGGCGTGGTGAGCGCGAAGCGCAACCCGAAGTTGCCGGAGGTGCCGGCGATCGGCGAGGCGCTGCCCGGATTCGAGGTGACTGGCTGGCTCGGCGCTTTCGTGCCCGCCGGCACGCCGCCGGAGATCGTGCTGCGCCTGAACCGCGAGATGGTGAGCGCGATCGAGGCGCCCGAGTTCCGCAAGCGGCTGGACGAGCTGATGCTCGACCCGGGAGGCGGTACGCCGGAGGAGTTCGGCGCCTACGTGCGCTCGAACTATGAGCGCGTCGGGCGCGTCATCCGCAGCGCCAACATCAAGGCGGACTGAAAATGAAATGGTGTCGCGTCGAGCTCGACGGCGGGCCGTCGTTCGGCATCGTCGAAGGCGGGGACATCGCGCTTCTCGATGCGGCGCCCTACGAAGATCACCGGCGTACCGGAAAGCGGATTTCTTTTTCAGCAGCGAAGCTGCTGCCCCCGGTCGTGCCGCCGAACTTCTACGCGGCCGGAATCAACTTCCCCGACCACATCGAGTGGGCCAACCGGTACCTCGGCATGTCGCTCAAGCCTCCCGCGCAGGCGGACATCGGCTACCGCTCCGCCAACGCCCTCGTCGGCAGCGGCGCGGACATCGTCATCCCCAAGGACGCGCCGGGGCCGATCCATTTCGAGGGCGAGCTGGTTGCGGTCATCAGGAAAATCACCAAGGACATTTCGGAGGAGAAGGCGCTCGACTGCGTCGCCGGCTACACGCTCGGCAACGACCTCAGCGAGCGCAGCTTCCAGAAAAGCGACCGGACGCTGTGGCGGGCGAAGAACATCGACACCTTCAAGCCGATGGGGCCGGTGGTGGTCTCCGGCATCGATCCCATGGACCAGCTCATCACCGTGCGGGTGAACGGCCGGGAAGCGACGAGCTACAGCACGAAAAACGCGATCTTCAGCCTGCAGCACTACATCGCCAGGATGAGCGCCTTCGTGACGCTGCATCCCGGCGACGTGATCTGGCTCGGCTGCGACGGGCCGACGCTGCCGGCGCTCGAAGCCGGCGACCTGGTGGAGGTGGTGAACGACGCGATCGGCGTGCTCGCCAACCGAGTCGTCAGACGCTGACTTTCAGACCTTGGTCTTGCCGGCGATCCATTCGTCGGCGTCGATCCATTGCCCCTGCAGCGTACAGGCGGGCACCGCCAGGCGCACGAAGAGGGCCGCGATCCTGTCCGGCGCCTTGATGGTCATCGGATCCTCGTCCGGCGCAGCGCGGGCCCGCATCTCGGTGCGCGTCGGCCCCGGACTGACCATGTTGATGCGCATCGGCGAGGACGGCCCCGCCTCGACGACGTAGATCCTCACCATCGCCTCGAGCGCCGCCTTGGTCACGGCGTAGGAGCCGGTGGTCGCCTTGCCCACCGTGGCCACCTTCGCCGACAGCATGACGAGGCGCGGCGCCTTGGATTTCTTGAACAGCGGATCGAGCTCGGACAGCAGCACCAGATTGGCGTCGACGTTGATGCGGAAGGACTGCCGCCAGGTGTCCAGGGGATAGCCGACCAGCGGCACCCGCGCGCCGAGCGATGCCGCGTTGCCGATGAAAACATCCAGAGACGACAGCTTGCCCCTGAGCGACGCGGCGAGCGCGCGTACCGATTCTTCCTTCTCGAGGTCCACCTTGCAGACCTGCGCCTGGCCGCCGGCGGCGGCGATCGCGGCGCGGACCTTCTCGAGCTCCGCCGTGTTCCGACCGGCGAGGAATACCTCGGCGCCTTCCTTGGCGAATTCCTTCGCGATGGCGAGGCCGATGCCGCGATTGGCACCGGTCACCAGCGCCGTGCGGCCTTTGAGGAGATCGCTCATCGCCGCAGCTACAGCTGCGAGCCGGGTTCCAGCCCGTGCTTCCTGATCACCGAGGCGGCGGAGGGCGCGGTGATGAACTTGACCAGCGCCTTCGCGGCCTCCGGCTGCTTCGCGCCGCTATGGATGCCGGTAGAGAACATGGTCATGCGCTGCAGCTCGCCGGGCAGGGGACCGACGTAGTCGATGCCGGCGAAGTGAACCAGCTCGCTGATCTGCTGGAAGCCGATCTCGGCGTCGCCGTTGGCGATCAGGCTGCCGACGAACACGCCGGACGGCGTCTGCTTGAGCTTGCCCTTGACCTGGTCGGCGATGCCCAGTTTTTCGAACACGCTCAGCATGTAGAGCCCGCTCGGACCGGTGGAGTAGCCGATCGATTTCGCCGACAGCAGCGTCTTCCTGAATGCCTCGACCGAGCTGATGTCGGGCTTCTTCGCGCCCTTGCGGACCGCGAGGCCGGTGCCGGATTGCGCGAAATCGACGCGGCTGCCGGCGAGCGCCTTGCCGAGCTTAATCTGCTCGTCGATCGCCGGTCCGGCCATGATGATGAGGTCGTAGGGCTCGCCGTCGGCGAGGCGCTTCTGCACGTTGAGCGTGCCGCTGAAGACCGTCGCCACCTTTTGGCCCGACGCCTTCTCGAATTGCGCCACCAGCTCGAGGTAGGCTTCCTGTGTGGCCTGGGTGGACACCACCTTGATTTCGTCCGCGCCGGCGAAAGCGGGCAGGAGGAGGGCGGCGGCGAGGAGGAGCGAGAAGGGCTTCATGCGCGCCAGTCTACAGGCCATGGCCGTCCGGATGTTCCTGACTGTTTGGGCCCTTGCAACTGAGGCAAGATCGACCCGGATGGAACAGGAAAAAGCGGAAATCCAGGCGCTCTCGCCGCGCATTCTCGGCAAGGCTGCGCACAAGCTCGGCGGCTTCGCCGCCTTGTCCAGGTACCTCGGCGTCGGCGATGCGACCCTTGCCGAGTGGATCGCCGGCAGGTCCGTTCCTCCGGTCGAGACCATCCTCAAGGCCGTCGATTTGCTCGTCGATGACCCGGGGAGCTTCCTAAGCCCGTCATTGCTCGAGCGTCCCGGCACCCATGACGACCGATAAGGACCCGAAGGACGTCGATGCCAGGCTGGGCACGGAATCGCGCCGATTGCTGGACGACATGAACGACCTGATCGCGCGCGCCCGGCTGCTGCTCCTCGAACGCGGGAGAGCCCGGGCGCCCGGGATACCGGCCATGCCCGTGTCCCCCGGCACCCTGGGCGCCGTCCTCTATGCCCGCCCGCAGCGGCCCGTTGCACCGGAGAGCGAGTGGCTCGCGCTCGTGCGCGCGGTCGCGGCGCGCGACGGGTTCGCCTTGCACGCGCTCGGCGAACGGACGCAGGGCCTCGCCCGCACTTTGATCGAGCGGATCACCGGCCGGTCCGACACCGCCGAAGAACTGACCCTCGCCGTTCTCCACGAGGTATGGCGGCAGGCCGACGGCTACGATGCGGCGCGCGACGGCAGCGTGCTCGGCTGGATCATGAACCTCGCGCGGGAAAAGGCCGTCGCTGCCCGACGCGATCCCGAGCGCATCCAGAGCGCGGTGCCGGCGAACCCGGCGCTCTCGCTGGTCGCGCGGCAGGCGCCGCGGTGGTCCGAGCCGCCGTGGGAGACAGTGGCGCCCGGAATCTCGGTCAAGCTGTTTGCGACCGACTCGGAGAAGCAGAGGGTCAGCATGCTGGTCCGTCTCGCGCCTGGCACCGACTATCCGCCGCACACCCACGCCGGCGTCGAAGAACTGCACCTCCTCGACGGCGAGCTGTGGATCGACGATCGCAAGCTCTACGCCGGGGACTACAACCGCGCCGAGCCCGGCACGGCCGACAAGCGCGTATGGAGCGAAACCGGCTGCGCCTGCGTGCTGGTCACGAGCACCCAGGACCTGCTGAGCTAACCTGCCGTCCGGCGCTGCGGTTATCATTCCCCCTCCACACCGGGAGGGGAAAATGAAGAAGAGATTCTGGCTGGCGATCGGCGCCGGCGCACTGTTATCGTTATCGGCGGCGGCGCAAACGCCGGAAGTCACCCTGACGCGCCTCGAGTGCGGCAGCGGTTCCAACGACCCGCGCCGCTTCAGCGACAGCTTTGCCTACACCGAAACGACGAAGCCCTTCACATTCAGCTGCTACGTGATCAAGCACGGCGCCGACTACATGGTGTGGGACACGGGCTACCTGCCCGGCTCGGTCCCCAGCGCCACGAACAAGCCGCTCGCCGATCTGCTGAAGCAGATCAACGTCGACCCTGATCAGGTGAAGTACGTCGGCATCAGCCACTTCCATGCCGACCACACCGGCCAGCTCGCGCCATTGAAGAACGCGACGCTGCTCATCGGCAAGGGCGACTGGGACGGCATCAACGCCAACCCGCCGATGGGAGGCGCGAACGTGGCGGGCTTCAAGGAGTGGATCGCCGAGAAGCGCAAGGTCGAGCCGCAGAGCGCCGACAAGGACGTCTTCGGCGACGGCACGGTGATGATGCTGCGCGCGCCTGGCCATACGCCGGGGCACAGCATGCTGCTCGTGCGCCTGAAGGAGAAAGGCCCCGTGGTCCTCGTCGGCGACGCCGTGCACTTCCACGAGAATTACGAGCGCGAAGG
>JAXDQC010000054.1:0-51265 GCA_034668045.1 Betaproteobacteria bacterium
TCGAGCTTGCGCGGCAGGCGGCGGATCTTCTGCGCCAGCTTCTCGCCCATGTTGAGGCGCGTCTCGTAGACCGACGCGCCGTCGATCAGTGAATCGGGCCGCGCCAGGTAGACGTATTCGAAGATGCAGGGATTGAGGCTCGCCTTGTCGGCGCACTGCTGGCTGTGGAAGCCGCCGTCCTCGTCGATGAACACCGCCTCGCCCGGCGCGATGTCGCGCAGCAGGCGGAAGCCGAGCGCGTCGAGCGCGACCGACTCCGACGCCACCATGTATTCAGTGCCCGTCGGGGTCTCGTTGTAGCCGATCACCGCCGGGCGGATACCGTAGGGATCTCGGAAAGCCAGTACGCCGTAGCCGGCGATCATCGCCACCACGGCGTAGGCGCCGCGCAGGCGCCGGTGCACGTTGTGGACGGCAGTAAAGATGGTCCGCGGCTCGAGGCGTAGCTTGTTGGCCGACTTCTCGAGCTCGTGCGCCAGGACGTTGACCAGCACCTCCGAGTCGGAGCCGGTGTTGATGTGCCGCAGGTCGGTGCGGAACATCTCGTCCTTCAGCTGATCGGAGTTGGTCAGGTTGCCGTTATGGCCGAGGACGATGCCGAACGGCGAATTGACGTAGAAGGGCTGCGCCTCGGCAGCCTTGAAGGCCGAGCCGGCGGTCGGATAGCGGCAGTGGGCGATGCCGAAGTTGCCGGCGAGGTCGCGCATGTTGCGCGTGCGAAACACGTCGCGCACCATGCCGCTGCCCTTGTGCATGTGCAGGGTCGCGTGCTCGCTGGTGACGATTCCCGCCGCGTCCTGGCCGCGGTGCTGCAGGAGCAGCAGCCCGTCATAGAGGAGCTGGTTGACGGGCGAACGGGCGACGATTCCTAGGATGCCGCACATCTGGGCTTAATTGTATTTCAAGCGTCCGGCGAGCGCCGGAGGCAACCAGACCTTTAGCTGCACGACGGTGCGCTCGAGCATTCCCGCGCTCACCGATTCCTTCCAGAACGGCTGCCGCGGCATCGCCGTCAGGCCGGCGACGATCGCGAATGCCAGCAGAATCACCACGCCGCGCGCTAGACCGAACAATCCGCCGAGCGTGCGGTCGACGCCGCTCAGGCCGGCCGCCTTCAAGAACTTTGACACAATCATGCCGACGATCGCGGCGGCGATCAGCGTCAGCACGAAGACGACGAGAAAGGCGATCAGGACGCGCACTTCGGGGCTCGCGATCGACACGGGAAGCATGTCGCCCAGAGGACCGGCCACGGTATTGGCCGCCAGGAAGGCGAGTACCCAGCCGGCGAGCGACATCACCTCGCGCGTGAATCCTCGCCAGATGCCCAACCCCACCGAACCGACGATCACGCCGATGGCGGCAAGGTCGAGAACGCTCATCCCGTTTTCGCGGTCACCGTGCCGGGGTCGAGGCCCAGGCCCTTCAGCTGCTTGAGCGCCTTCTCGGCAGCCTCGCGGCTGGCGAACGGGCCGGCGAGAACGCGCGTCAGATTGCCCTTCCCTGCCTCGATGTAGTACGGCAGTTGCGCGGCCGAAAGCTTGGCGATCGCGGCCTCGGGCTTGGCAAAAACCCCGACCTGCACCATGAACTCGCCGCTTGCGACCTTCCTGCCCTCGTCGCTCTTCTCCTCGACGGCGATCTTCTGCTCGGGGGCCTTGGGAGCGACTTTCGGCGAGAACTGTGTCTCGTTCTCGCCCGGGATGCGCACGTTCACCGCCACATCGGCGCGCTTGGGCTCAGGATCGAAGACCATCGGCAGGACGATCACCGCGGCGAGGACGAGAGCGACGGCGCCGACCAGGCGCCTGCGCCCGCGGCGTTTCAGCGTCTCGACGTCCTGTGCTGCTTCAGCCATGTCATCACTTCGCCAACGGTGAGAAAGGAACCGAACACAACGATCTTATCATTCTCGCTCGCGCTTCCGAGCGCCGACTCGAACGCGGACGCGGCCGAGTCGAACTTTCGCACGGAACTTTTTTCCAAATGGGCCGCGAGCTCTTCGGCCAGCGCCGCTCGTGGGCCCGGAAGCGTCGCCAGATGCCAGCGGGTGACGCGCGGAGCGAGCACGCGCAGCACGCCGGCGATGTCCTTGTCCCGCAACATGCCGCAGACCGCGTAGGTTTCCGGCGCGAATCCCGACGTGGCGAGGTTTTCCGCCAGCGTGTGCGCCGCCTGCGGGTTGTGCGCCACATCAAGGATCACCTGCGGGCGGCCCGGGAGCACCTGGAAGCGGCCGGGAAGGCTGACTTCGGCCAAGCCGCTGCGAATCTCCTGCATCGCGATCGGCAGGCGCAGGGCGTCGAGCGCGCACAGGGCGCCGGATGCGTTTCGCAGCTGGATGGCGCCTCTAAGCGCCGGGTAGGCAAGGCCCGCCCGCTTCCCTCCCGGCCCCCAATAGCTCCACTGGCCGGATTCCGCCGCATAGCCGAAGTCCTTTCCAACCATGAGCTTCACAGCGTCCGCTTCCAATACCGATCGCGGCGGATCGGGCTCGGCGATCACCGCCGGCCGGCCGGCACGGAAGATCCCCGCCTTCTCGCGGCCGATCGACTCGCGGTCGGGACCGAGGTAGTCGACGTGGTCGATGCCGACGCTCGTCAGCACGGCGCAATCGGCGTCGATCGCGTTCACCGCGTCCAGCCTGCCCCCCAGGCCGACCTCGAGCACCGCGGCGTCGATCTTCTCCTGCTGAAAGACCCACAACGCGGCGAGCGTGCCGAACTCGAAATAAGTCAGTGGCGTGTCGCCTCGCGCCGCCTCGACGGCGGCGAACCCCTCGCGCAAAGGCTGGTCATCGCATTCGGCACCGGCGACCCGCACGCGCTCGTTGTAGCGCACGAGGTGAGGCGAGCTGTAGAGGCCGGTGCGGTAACCCGCGGCGCGCAGGATCGATTCGAGCACGGCGCACGTCGAGCCTTTGCCGTTCGTTCCGCCGACCGTAATCACAGGATGGGAAACCTTCAATTTCATCTCGTCCAGGACGGCAGCGACGCGCTCCAGGCCCATCGCGATCGTCTGCGGGTGCTGGCGGCCGATGTACTCCAGCCACTCGTCGAGCGTTCTCACGCGATGCTTTGCTCGTAGATGCCGCGCACCGTGTCGATCGTATCGGCATCCTCGGCCCGCTTGTCGGTGCGATAGCGCTTGACGCGCGCGAGGCGCAGCGCGAGGCCCGCCGGGTACTGCGGGCTCTTCTGGATGTCGTTGAATTCGATCTCGACCACCAGCTCCGGCCGCACGTGCACCACCCAATCGTCGCTCTTCAGCGCGCGGGTCTGCAGCTCGCGCGTCTGCCAATCCAGCATGGCATCGGTCATGCCCTTGAAGGTCTTGCCGAGCATGACGAAGCCGCCGGCGGAGTCGCGCGCCGCGAGGTGGAGGTTGGAGAGCCAGCCCTTGCGCCGTCCATGGCCCCACTCCGCCGCGATGACGACGAGGTCGAGCGTATGGGCGGGCTTGATCTTCAGCCAGCCGCTGCCGCGCCGCCCCGCCTCGTAGGGCGCGTCGAGCGATTTCGCCATGACGCCCTCGTGACCGTGCTGCAGCGCGCCCTGATAGAAGGCTTGGGCCGCGCCGGCGTCCCCGGTGACCAGCCAGGGCGTGAGCGATTTCCCCTCGAGGACCTGCTGAAGCGTGCGGCGGCGATCGCGTAGCGGCAGATCGATGAGGGGCTCGGCGTGATAGAGGCAGTCGAAAAAGAAGACCGACACGGGTAGCGTCTCGCGCAGGCTCGAGTCGTCGACTTTTCGCCCCAGCCGGCGCATCGTCGTCTGGAACGGATGCGGCCGGCCGTCCGCCCGCAGCGCGATCGCCTCGCCATCCAGGATCAGCGCAGACGAGGCAGCCTCGCGGGCGGACGCGACGACTTCCGGCACCGCCGCCGTCACGTCGTTGAGCGTACGGGTGAAAACGCGCACCTCGTCGCCGGCCTTGTGGACCTGCACCCGCGCGCCGTCGAGCTTCCACTCGAACGCGGCCTCGCCCAGCACCTCGAGCGCCGCCGCCGGGCTGGCCGCGGGCTGCGCCAGCATCGGCAGGATCGGTCGCATCGGCCGGATGGCGAAGCGCTCGAGGCCCGCCTGCCCCTGCGTCAGCGCCGCGTGCGCCACGGGCGCGATGCCGCCGCCGATCATGGCCGCGCGCCGGACCAGGGCCGCCGGCACGCCGCTCGCAGAGGCGAGCGCCTCGAGCATCACGCCCTCGAGGGCGCCCTGGCGCAACTCGCCGACGATCAGGCGGACGAGGAAGTCCTGCTCTTCGGCGGTGGCCTTGCGGAACAGCGCGTCGAGCAACTCGGTGCGCTGGCTGGCCGATCCTCTGCCTTTGGTTATTTTCAGTCGTTCAAATACAGAATCCACTTCGCGCAAGGTGAGCGTCGGCGAGGCAGCGGCCGCACCGGGACTCAGCGTTCGATAGCCCAGGGCGAGCTTGCCCTGCCGAATGTCGCCGCTGAGATAGGGAAGCGCGATCCCGATCTCGTCGGGCTCCAGGCTGCGCAGGCGTTCGGCCAGCGCCGAGGTCTTGGCGAGCCGGCCGGAGGTCGCGCCGACCTGCGCCGACGTGCGCACGACATCGGCGAGCAGCGTCACGCCGCAGCGTCGGCGGTCAGTCCCAGCATGAGGGAAAGGAGCGAGTGGAGCCTGTCGCGCAGCTGCCGGCGGTCGACGATCATGTCGATCGCGCCCTTCTCGAGCAGGAATTCCGCCCGCTGGAAGCCCTCGGGGAGCTTCTGCCGCACGGTCTGCTCGATGACGCGCGGGCCGGCAAAGCCGATCAGCGCCTTCGGCTCGGCGATGACCGCGTCGCCAAGCATGGCGAAGCTCGCCGAGACGCCGCCCATGGTCGGATCGGTCAGCACCGTGACGAAAGGCAGGCCGCGCTCGGCAAGATCGGTCAGCGAAGCCGTGGTCTTGGCCATCTGGGCGAGCGAAAGCAGCCCCTCCTGCATGCGCGCGCCGCCCGAGGCGGTGACGCAGACGAACGGCAGCTTCTGCTCGATCGCGACACGCACGCCGCGCACGAAGCGCTCGCCCACCACCGAGCCCATCGAGCCGCCCATGAAACCGAACTCGAACGCGGCGCAAACCAGGCCGAGCGCCTTGATCGAGCCCTGCATCACCACCAGGGCATCGCCCTCGGCGGTCTGCTCCTGCGCTTCCGCCAGGCGCTCGAAATACTTGCGCGAGTCCTTGAACTTGAGCGTGTCGATCGGCAGCACCTCGGCGCCGATCTCGAAGCGGCCATCCGGGTCGAGCAGCGCGTCGAGACGCGGCCGCGCGGCGAGGCGCTCGTGGTGGCCGCACTTCGGGCAGACGTTGAGGTTCTTCTCCAGGTCGGTGCTGTAGAGCACCGCGTCGCAGGCGGCGCACTTGGTCCACAGGCCCTCGGGCACTGTCTTGCGCGCGCCGCCGGCGCTGCGCTGGATCTTCGGCGGTAGCAGCTTCTGGAGCCAGCTCATGCGTCGAGCGCCTCTCGAATGGGTTTCAGGAATGCCTTCACCCGGGACACCGCCTGATCCGCCGAACCCGCTTCGATCTCCTGGATGATCCGGCTGCCGATCACCACCGCGTCCGCAGTCTGCGCCACGCGCCGCGCCGACTCGGCGTCGCGGATGCCGAAGCCGACACCGATGGGCATTTTCGTCGCCGCACGAATCGAGGGGATTTTTTCTTTTATTCCGGAAACATCGATGTTGGCGGCGCCGGTTACCCCACGCAGCGACACGTAGTAGAGAAAGCCGCTGCCGCTGCGCGCGACTTCGTCGATGCGTTTTTTCGTCGACGTGGGCGCGAGCAGGAAGATCGGGTCGATGTCGCTGCGCTTCATCAGCGCCGAGAATTCGAGGCATTCCTCGGGCGGGTAGTCGACGACGATCACGCCGTCGATGCCAGCTGCTTTCGCTCCGGCGGCGAACTTCTCGACGCCCATCGCCTCGATCGGGTTGGCATAACCCATCAGCACGACCGGCGTCGCGCGGTCCGTTTTTCGAAAATCTTTCACCATCGAAAGAACGTTCGAAAGCCCGACCCCGTGCTTGAGGGCACGCTCACCGGAGCGCTGGATCACCGGGCCGTCGGCCATCGGGTCGGAGAATGGCACGCCGAGCTCGAGGATGTCCGCGCCCGCCTCCACCAGCGCCGCCATCAGCGGCACGGTCAGGGAGGGATGCGGATCGCCCGCGGTGATGTACGGGATGAGCGCTTTGCGCTTCGCCTTCGCGAGCGCCTCGAAGCGGCCCTGGATGCGAGACATCAAAGCTTCTTCCCCGAGCGCTCGGCGACCGTGTGCATGTCCTTGTCGCCCCGGCCGGAGAGGTTGACGAGGAGGATCGCGTCCTTCTTCATCGACGGCGCCATCTTCATCGCCTGCGCCACGGCGTGCGCGGACTCGAGCGCCGGGATGATGCCTTCGCTGCGGCAAAGCGCGTGGAACGCGGCGAGCGCCTCGTCGTCGGTGACCGCGACGTACTCGGCGCGCTTGCTGTCCTTCAGCCAGGCGTGCTCAGGGCCGACGCCCGGATAGTCGAGGCCCGCCGAGACGGAGTGCGTCTCGGTGATCTGGCCATTGGCGTCCTGCAGGAGATAGGTGCGGTTGCCGTGCAGCACGCCGGGCCTGCCCGCGCACAGAGATGCCGCATGCCGGCCGGTCTCCAGCCCCTCGCCCGCCGCCTCGACGCCAATCAACTTCACCCTGGTGTTCTCGAGGTAGGGATAAAAAATCCCCATGGCATTGGAGCCGCCGCCGACGCAGGCGATGACCGCATCGGGCTGGCGGCCGGCGAGCTCCTGCATCTGCACGATGCTTTCGTCGCCGATCACGCGCTGGAAGTCCCGCACCATCATCGGGTACGGGTGCGGACCGGCGACGGTGCCGATGATGTAGAAGGTGCTATCGACGTTGGTCACCCAGTCGCGCATCGCTTCGTTGAGCGCATCTTTGAGAGTGCGCGAGCCGGACTCGACCCCGACGACTTTCGCGCCCAGGACGCCCATGCGGTGCACGTTCGCGGCCTGGCGCTTGACGTCGTCGACGCCCATGTAGACGACGCATTCCATGCCGTAGCGCGCGGCGACCGTCGCGGTGGCGACGCCGTGCATGCCGGCGCCGGTCTCGGCAATGACGCGCGGCTTCTTCATGTTGCGCGCCAGCAGCGCCTGGCCGATGGTGTTGTTGATCTTGTGCGCGCCGGTGTGGTTCAGGTCCTCGCGCTTGATGTAGATGCGGGCGCCGCCGCATTTTTCCGTCAGTCTTTTTGCGAAATAGACCGGACTCGGGCGCCCCACGTAATGCTTGAGCTCGTACTTGAACTCGGCCTGGAACTCGGGATCGGTGCGCGCGCGCTCGTAGGCAACGCGCAACTCGTCCAGCGCCGCGGTCAGCGTCTCGGCGACGAAGACGCCGCCGTAGGGGCCGAAATGGCCGCGTGCGTCGGGCAAGTCATACATCCGCATTCCTGACCTCCGCGATGAACGCCGCGATCTTCGCGGCGTCCTTGATGCCCTTCGCCGATTCGACGCCGCTCGACACATCGACGCCCCAGGGGCGCAATTTGCGGACCGCCTCGGCGACGTTGCCGTGCTCGAGCCCGCCGGAGAGTATGAGGGGCCGCTCGAGCTTGCGCGGCACGAGCGACCAGTCGAAGCGCTCGCCGACCCCGCCATAAGCCTCGACAAAGCTGTCGAGCAGCCACGCTGCCGCGCTCTTGAAAGGGCGAAGGTATTCTATCAAATCAAGCCCTTGCCGCACCCTGGCGGCCTTCACGTAAGGCAGCCCGAACTGCCCGCAGAACTCCGGCGTCTCATCGCCGTGGAACTGCAGCATTGCCGGCTTGACGCGGCCCATCACCTGGCTGACCTGCGCCGCGTCGGCGTTGACGAAAAGCGCCACGGTCTGCACGAACGGCGGCAGCGCATCACGGATCTCGACCGCGCGCTCGGCGGAGAGATAGCGCGGACTCTTCGGATAGAACACGAAGCCGATCGCGTCCGCGCCGGCCTGCGCCGCGGCGACGCCGTCGCCGGGCCGCGTGATGCCGCAGATCTTGATCCGCGTCCTCACTGCGGCAGCCCCCACTTCGCTTCGTATTCGACTTTCTCGAGGTACAGGCCTTCCGCGCCGAAGGTCGGCGCGGCGTTGCCCCTGTTCTTCGAAACGAGAACGTCGCTCACCCAGGCTGGCGGGTGCTTGCCCTTGCCGACGTAGACCAGCGTGCCGACAAGGTTGCGCACCATGTGGTGGAGAAACGCGTTGGCCCGGATGACGAAGCGGACGGTTTCGGCGTCCTTTGAAATTTCCAATTGAAAAATCGTCCTCACCGGCGACTTTGCCTGGCATTCGGAAGAGCGGAAGGCGGAGAAGTCATGCTCGCCGACGAGGAGCACCGCGGCTGCGCGCATCGCCTCGACGTCGAGCGGCAGGTGGAACCAGCCCATGTATTGCGTGCCGAGCGCGGGCCGTACCGCGCGGTTGAGGAGCCGGTAGACATAGGTGCGCGAGCGGGCACTGTAGCGCGCGTGAAACTCGCTGCCCACCTCGTGCGCCCAGAGGATGGCGATCGAGTCCGGCAGGTGCGCGTTTACGCCACGGACCCAGGCGGATTCGGGACGTTCCGTTTCGGTGTCGAAATGCACGACCTGGCCGCGGGCGTGCACGCCGCGATCGGTGCGCCCTGCGCAGGTGGTGCCGATGGGTGTCGCGGCGATCTCGGAAAGTGCCGGCTCGAGGGTGTCCTGCACCGTGCCGCCGCCCGGTTGTGTCTGCCAGCCGAGAAAGCGACTGCCGTCGTACTCCAGGCCGAGGACGATGCGCAGGGACCTAGCCGAGCTTCGCGAGCAGCTGCTGTGCGGTGCCCTTTTGCGCTGCGTCGCCGTCCTTCATGACCTCGTTGAGCAGCTCGCGCGCCCCGTCCTTGTCGCCCATCTCCTCGTAGGCCTTCGCGAGGTCGAGCTTGGTCGCGACTTCCTGCCACTTGGGATCGGTGCCGCCGCCCGAGGGCGCCGATGCCGGCGCGCCGCCGAGGTCGAGGCTGATCGCCGAGAGATCCATCGCCGGCGCCGACTTTTCCGACGCCGGCTCGGCCTTCTTGTCGCCGCCGCCGAGGTCGAGGTTGATATCGAAGTCGAGGCCGCCGCTCGCCTCCTCCGCCGGGGCGGCTTTCGGCGCTTCGGGGGCAGGCGCCGGCGCGCCGCCGCCGAGGTCGAGGTTGAAGTCGATGTCCGCGGGTGCGTCTTCCTTCCTCAGCACCTGCGTCTCGTCGAGGTTGTCTTCCTTCTTCGCCGCCGCGGGCGTGCCGCCGAGGTCGAAGTCCATCGCCGGCGCCGACTTTTCCGCTGCCGGCTCGTCGAGCGAGATGTCCGGCGTCGACGCCGGCCCCTGCGCGGCGCCGCCGCCGAGGTCGAAGTCGAGGGTCGGAGCCGCCGCCGCGGGTGCCGCGGCCGCCGCTGCCGCCGGCGCTTCGCCGCCGCCGCCGTAAATGCTGTTCTGCGGGTCGATCGAGCGACCGAGCCCCGCCGCCTTGTCCCACTCCGCCCCTTTGCCGTCGGTCAGTTGCTTCAACTTCATCGCCGTCTGCTCGAAGGTCTTGGTGTCCTTGCGGTGCGCGTAGATCTCGAGCAGCTTGGCGTGGACCGGGATGCGCTTCGAATCCTTCGCCAGCGCTTCCTTCAGGATCTCTTCGGCTTGCGCATCGCGGCCATACGCCATGTAGACGTCGGCTTCCGCGATCGGGTCGACCTCTTCGCTCTCTTTGGCGGCGGGTGCAGCCGCCACGGCCGCAGGCGCGCCCGCCACGGGCACGGCGGCGGCGCCACCGCCGGCGGTCGGCGTACCGAGGGGCGCCGTGGTTCCGGCCACGGCCCCGGCCGCGGCAGCGCCGAGCACACTGTCCTGGAATTTCGCGTGCGCGGCTTTCTTGCGCCGCCAGGCGATATAGCCATACGCGAAGAGCAGCACGACGAGGCCGCCGAGCAGGCCGAGATAGAGCGGGTTATCGAGGAACTCGTCGACGACGCCCGCTTCCGGCTGCGGCGTCGCGGCCTTCTTCGCTTCGGGCTTCGGAGTCTCGGCTTTTTTCGCCTCCGGTCCTGGCGCCGCGGGCTTGGCGGCCTCGGCGGGCGGCTTTGCGGCTTCGACCGGCGGCTTCGCGGGGACCGGGGCAGGCGTAGGCGAAACGGGCGCGGGTGTTGGCGCCGGCTTGGCTGCCTCCACGGGCGGCTTCGCCGGTGCCGGCGCGGGCGTCGGCGTGACCGGCGCAGGCGCCGGGGTTGGCGCCGGCTTGGCCTTTTTCTCCAGCTCTGCGAGCTGCTGATTCTTCATCTCCAGCAGCTTGCGAAGGTCGCCGACATTCTTCTCGAGGTCGCTCTGGCGCGATTGCGCTTCGCTGAACGCGCGCGTGCGCGCCGCGGCATCGTCTTCGCGCGCGGCCTGGGAGCCCGCGCCCGGCTTCGCCGGCTCGGCCTTCGAGAGGCGCAGCTGATCCTGCGCAGCCGGAGGCGTCGGGGCCGCCGGCTTGGACTCGATCACGCCGGCGGCGCCTTGCTGCGTCGCGCTCGCTTCTGCCGTGGTCGGTGCCGCGGCGAGACGGCTGCGGTACTCGGCGAACTGCGCCATGTGCTCCTTGACGACTCGGTCGGCCTCGGCGCGGTCGATCGTGCCGACAGCATCGACATCGGGAATGTTGAGGATGCGGCCCGCACGCACCAGGTTCACGTTGCCGCGGATGAACGCCGCCTCGTTCGCGCGGTAGAGCGCGAGCAGCATCTGGTTCAGCGTCACGCCGGGCGGCAGGTTGGCGCGCGCGATCTTGCCGAGCGTGTCGCCGCGCTTGACCTCATGCACCGTCGGCTCGCGCGGCATCGCCGCGCGTTCTGCAGGGGCGGAAGACGACGGCGCCGCACTAGGCGGCGCCGCGGGAGTTTCGGTAGTCGCTGGCGGCGGAGGAGGAGGCGGCGTCGGCGTAGCGGCCGGCGGCTCCAGCGTCGAAGGCGCCGCGCTGACCGGCGGGGGCGACGGCTCGACCGGCCTCGCTTCCGGCTTCGTCTCGGCCGGCGGGGCAGCCTGCGGCTGCGGCTCCGCCTGCGCGGGCGGCGTCGGGGCGGGCTTCGGCTCTGCGGCGGCGGGCTTCTGCACCGGCGCTGCCGCGGCGACCGCCATCTTCGTCTTGTACTCGGGCGGATCGAGGAGGAATGTGTATTCGCGCACCAGCCTGCCGCTCGACCAGGTCAGCTCGACCAGCAGTTCGAGGAATGGCTCGTTGATCGGCTGCGAGCTGCGCAGGCGCAGGATCGGCGTCGAGCCGCGTCGCTCGATCGTGAAGCGCACGTCGGAGAGCACGGGGTTCGCTTCGATGCCGGCCTGCGCGAATGCCTGGTTGGAAGCCAGCCTCGCGGCGAGGTCTTCTTCGCCGGGCTGCAGCGAAACGATTTCGATCTCGGCGTTGAGCGGCTGGCCGAGCGCGGAGATGAGGGTGAGCTTGCCGAGACCCGCGGCCTGGGCGGCGAAGGGCAGCGCAAGGGAAAGCGCAGCCATCACCACGGCTTTGGTTATCGTTTTGAGCACTCTTCCCCTACCCCCGGGATTTGTTAGTAGCCTGACCAACTAACATAACATCATGGCCTTACGGCTGCAAATTGAGAAATTTTCTTGGTTCTTACTGCTTCACCCCGGCGTCCAAAAGGATTCTTAGCATCCGCCGCAGGGGTTCCGCCGCTCCCCAAAGGAGCTGGTCCCCCACCGTAAAGGCGGTCAGATAGTCGTCCCCCATGGGGAGCTTGCGCAGCCGACCGACCGGGACCGAGAGCTTCCCGGTAACGGCCGCCGGGGTCAACTCGGCGAGCGATTCCTCCCGACGGTTCGGCACTACTTTCACCCAGTCGTGCGCGTCGGCCAGCATGCCCTCGACTTCGTCGAGCGGCACCGGCCGGCGCAGCTTGATCGTCAGCGCCTGACTATGGCAGCGCATGGCGCCGATGCGCACGCAGACCCCGTCCATGGCGATCTGCTTCCCATTGCGGCCGAGAATCTTGTTCGCCTCGGCCTGCGCCTTCCACTCCTCGCGGCTCTGGCCGTTGCCGAGGTCCTTGTCGATCCACGGCAGCAGGCTGCCGGCGAGCGGATGGCCGAGCTCCTTCTTCGGCAGCTCGCGCGAGAGCATGGACTCGGTGACGGCGCGATCGATGTCGAGGATCGCCGAGGCCGGATCGTCGAGCAGCGGCTTCGCCCGCGCGCCGATCGTCACCATCTGCGCCACGAGGTCGCGCATCGCCGCCGCGCCCTGCCCCGAGGCCGCCTGGTAGGTCATGCTCGTCATCCACTCGATCTGGTCGCGCTGGAAAAGGCCCGCCATGCCCATCAGCATCAGGCTGACGGTGCAGTTCCCGCCGATGAAATCCTTGATCCCCGCCTTGACCGCCTTCTTGATCAGCGCGTCGTTGACTGGATCGAGGACGATAACCGCGTCGTCCTTCATGCGCAGCGCGCTCGCGGCGTCGATCCAGTAGCCCTTCCAGCCGGCGGCGCGCAGCTTCGGATAGATCGCCTGCGTGTAGTCGCCACCCTGGCAGGAAATGATGACCGGCAACGCCTTCAGCGCTGCCACCTCGTTGGCGTCGGCGACCGGACCGGTCGTCTTGCCGATCGCCGGGCCCTTGCCGCCCGCTTGCGAGGTGGAAAAGAAAACCGGCTCGACGTGGTCGAAGTCACGCTCCTCGCGCATGCGCTGCACGAGCACCGACCCCACCATTCCGCGCCAGCCGACGATTCCGACTCTCAACATAGCGCTAGTTTATAGAGCAGCAACGACGGCGTCGCCCATCTCGGCGGTTCCGACCTTGCGCGTGCCGGCGGTATGGATGTCGGCGGTGCGCAGGCCGTCGCGCAGCGCCTTCGTCACCGCCGCTTCGATACGGCGAGCATTCTTCTCGTCCTTCAGCGAATAGCGCAGCATCATCGCCGCCGAAAGGATGGTGGCGAGCGGATTGGCGATGCCCTTGCCGGCGATGTCGGGCGCGGTGCCGTGGATCGGCTCGTAGAGGCCCTTGCCCTTCTCGTCGAGCGCCGCCGAGGGCAGCATGCCGATCGAGCCGGTGAGCATCGAGGCTTCGTCGGAGAGAATGTCGCCGAACATGTTGCCCGTGACGATGACATCGAACTGCTTCGGGCTGCGCACCAGCTGCATCGCGCAGTTGTCGACGTACATGTGGCTCAGCTCGATGTCGGAATGCTTTTTTCCCTCGTCGCTGACGACTTCGCGCCAGAGCTGCGAAGTCTCGAGCACATTGGCCTTGTCCACCGAGCAGAGCTTTTTCGCTCGCTTGCGCGCCGCCTCGAAGCCGACGCGCGCGATGCGCCGGATCTCGGGCTCGCTGTAGCGCATGGTGTCGAAGCCCTCTTTGACACCATCGACCTCTCTTACGCCGCGAGGTTGCCCGAAGTAAATATCGCCCGTGAGCTCGCGCACGATCAGCACGTCGAGGCCGGAAACCAGCTCGGCGCGCAGCGAAGACGCGGCAGCGAGCTCGGGATGGACGACGGCGGGGCGAAGGTTGGCGAAGAGCTTCAGCTCCTTGCGCAGGCCGAGGATCGCCTGCTCGGGGCGCTTGGCGCGCGGCAAATTGTCGTACTTCGGGTCGCCGACGGCGCCAAATAACACCGCGTCGGCCTGCTTCGCGAGCGAGAGCGTTTTCTCGGGCAACGGGTCGCCGGACGCGGCGTAGGCGGCGCCGCCAACCGGGGTTTCCTGGAATTGAATCTTCAACTCCAGCTTCTTCAGGACGCGCAGGGCCTGAGCAATGATCTCGGGCCCGATGCCGTCACCGGGTAGAACGGCGACATTCATGTCAGAAGTACCAGGGAAACTGCGTTTTGCGCCGCGACTCGAAGGCGCGGATCTTGTCCGAGTGGCGCAGCGACAGGCCGATCTCGTCGAGGCCGTTCAGCAGGCAGTACTTGCGGAAAGCGTCGACCTCGAAGCGGAAGGTCTTCGAGCCATCGGCGGTGGACACCGATTGGCTTGCCAAATCGATCGTCAGTTGAAAGCCGGGAAACGACGCGACGTCGTAGAAGAGCTGGTCGACCTCGTCCGCGCGCAGCACCACGGGGAGGAAGCCGTTCTTGAAGCAGTTGGTGAAGAAGATGTCGGCGAACGACGGCGCGATCACGCAGCGAAAGCCGTAGTCGATCAGCGCCCACGGAGCGTGCTCGCGCGACGAGCCACAGCCGAAATTCTTGCGGCCGAGCAGGATGGTCGAGCCCTTGTAGCGCGGCTGGTTGAGGACGAAGTTCGGGTCGTGGCGCCAGGCGGCGAACAGGGCGTCGGCGAAGCCGGTGCGCTTGATGGACTTCAGGTATTCCTTCGGGATGATCTGGTCGGTGTCGACGTTGGCGCGGTCGAGCGGCGCCACCAGCCCCTTCAGGACGGTGAACTTATCCATCAGCGCCACTCCCGGATGTCGACGAAGTGGCCAGCGATCGCGGCAGCAGCGGCCATCACGGGGCTGACGAGGTGGGTGCGCCCGCCCTCGCCCTGCCGCCCCTCGAAGTTGCGGTTCGAAGTCGACGCGCAGCGCTCGCCCGGCGAGAGGTGATCCGGGTTCATGCCGAGGCACATCGAGCAGCCCGGCTCGCGCCACTCGAAGCCGGCGTCGCGGAAGATGCGGTCGAGGCCTTCCTTTTCCGCCTGCGCCTTCACCAGGCCGGACCCCGGCACCACCATCGCCACCTGGATGTTGGACGCCTTGCGCCGGCCCTTGACCACTGCCGCGGCGGCGCGCAGATCCTCGATGCGCGAGTTGGTGCACGAGCCGATGAAAACCTTGTCGAGCTTGATGTCGGTAATCCGGGTGCGCGGCTTGAGTCCCATGTAGATCAGCGCGCGCTCCATGCCTTCGCGCCGGCTGCTGTCCTTCTCCTTCTCGGGATCGGGCACCACGCTATCGACCGAGGTCACCATTTCCGGCGACGTGCCCCAGGTGACGTGCGGCTTGATCTCGCGCGCATCGAGCGTCACTTCGCGGTCGAACTTCGCGTCGGGATCGCTCTTCAGGGTTCGCCAGTAGGCGACCGCGCTGTCCCAAAGCGGCGGCTTGGGCGCGAACGTCCGGCCCTTCACGTATTCGATGGTGGTCTCATCGACCGCGACCAAGCCGGCGCGCGCGCCGGCTTCGATCGCCATGTTGCAGACGGTCATGCGCCCTTCCAACGACAGGGCGCGGATGGTGCTGCCGGCGAATTCCACCGCGCAGCCGGTGCCGCCCGCGGTGCCGATCTTGCCGATGATCGCCAGCACCACGTCCTTCGCGGTGACGCCGCGGCCGAGCGGGCCTTCGACGTTCACCCGCATGTTCTTCATCTTGCGCGTCACCAGGCATTGCGTGGCGAGCACGTGCTCGACTTCCGAGGTGCCGATGCCGTGCGCCAGACAGCCGAGCGCGCCGTGCGTGCTGGTATGCGAGTCGCCGCAGACCAGGGTCATCCCGGGCAGCGTCGCGCCCTGCTCGGGCCCGATCACGTGCACGATGCCCTGGCGCTTGTCGAGATAGGGGAAATAGACCTTGGCGCCGAACTCCTTCATGTTCTTGTCGAGCGTTTCGATCTGCAGCTTGGCGAACTTGTCCTTCACGCCCGCCATGCCCTCTTCCCAGTTGGTGGTCGGCGTGTTGTGGTCGGCCGTCGCCACCACCGAGTCGATACGCCAGGGCTTGCGCCCCGCGACCTTCAGCCCTTCATAGGCCTGCGGGCTCGTGACCTCGTGGACGAGGTGGCGATCGATGTAGAGCAGCGCCGTGCCGTCGTCTTCGACGTGCACGACATGGCTGTCCCAAAGCTTGTCGTAGAGAGTCTGCGGCATTCTCGGTTTCCGCAATGCGGAAACCGAGAATTATGCCATCGAAACCGGGGATTAGGCTTACTTCCCCGCGGCGGCGTTTGCGCCCTTCGACGCTTGGTAGAGCGGCATCACTTTCTCCGCGTAGGCCGTGAGATCGGCGATGCGATCGGCGTGCGGCGGGTGCGTCGAGAGCCACTTCGGCGGTTCGCTGGCGCCGAGCTTCTCCATTTTCTGCCAGAGCGAGATCGCGGCGTGCGGGTCATAGCCCGCGCGCGCGGCCAGCTCGACGCCGATGCGGTCGGCCTCCGTCTCCATGCCGCGCGATTTCGGCTTGGAGAGCGTGACATCGGCGACCGCGTTGGCGACGCCTTGCCCGAGCTGGCCGACGCCGAGCAACGCGCCGGCGATGCCGATGCCGGTCTGCGTGATTGCCTGCTGTGACATTTGCTCGCGCGAATGCTCGCGCAGCGCGTGCGCGATTTCGTGGCCCATCACCGCCGCGAGCTCGTCGTCCGTCGGCTGCAGCTTGTTGATGAGGCCGCTGTACACCGCCATCTTGCCGCCCGGCATGCACCAGGCGTTCACGTCGTCGACCGAGATGACATGGGCTTCCCACGGCCATTTTCCGGCGTCGTCGCGGAACGCCACCGTCTGCGGCACCAGCCGGGCGACGATGTTCTTCACGCGCTGCACCTGGGCGGCGTCGCGGTCGAGCGCATTCTTCTTCTGCGCCTCGGCCATCATCTGGGCGTAAGCCTTCTGCGCCCCCGCATTGACTTCCTCCGAGGAGACGGCCATGCGTTGCTGTCGGTCCACGCCGACGGCGCCGCCCTTGGTGGTCTCTACGGTCTGGCAACCCGCGGCCAGCACGATCGTGCCGGCTGCGATGAATGTGACGAACGCGCGCATGACTAGCCTCTCAGAGTCCGAATCGCCTCAACCGGTATGCAAAACACGCGCCCGCGACGGCCACCGCGGCAGATGCCGAAAAGGCTAGGGCCGGGCCGGAGGCCTGCCATGTCCAGCCGGCGACCAGCGCGCCAGCGGCGCCGCCTGCGCCGTACGAGAGGCTGGAGAAAAGCGTCTGCCCACGGGCCTGCGCCGATTCCGGGAACAGACGGTGCACCGCGGCCACCGAGGCGGCGTGGAAGGCACCGAAGCTCGCGGCGTGGAGGAGCTGCGCCGGGACGAGAATCCAGAGACTCGCCGGCAGCCAGCCGATGGCCAGGAAGCGCGCGACGGCGCAGGCGAAGCTCGCGAGCAGGATCGTCGAGAGTGAGTGGCGCCGGAACAGCGCCGGCAGGGCGAGAAAGACGACGATTTCGGCGAGCACGCCCAGCGTCCAGAGGCCGCCAATAGCCATGCCGCTGTGGCCTTCGCGCTCGAGATAGAGCGTGAAGAACGTGTAGAGAGTGCCGTGCGCCGCAGACATGCAGAACCCCGCGGCGAGCAGCGTGCCGACGCCGCCGCTGATGCGCGGCGCATCGCCGCCGGGGCTCATGCGCTGCGGAGCGGCGGGAAGCGCGAGCGAAACGATGAGCGCGGCGAGGGACAGCGCGACCAGCAGCGGCGGCAACGTCGTCGCCGGCCAATAGTCGAGCCAGGCGCCTCCACCGAAAGTCGCGAGCATGAAGCCGACCGATCCCCAAACGCGGATCGGGCCGTAGCGTCCCATCTGTCCTGCCAGCGAACCGAGCGTGATCGCCTCGACGATCGGCACCGCGCCCGCGGACAACAGCGCCAATGCGGCGACCAGCGCGGCGATTGCGGCGACGCCGCTGACATGCGGGATCACGAGAAAGCACGCGGCGCCCGCAGCGCAGGAGAAAACGACGATGCCGCGCCGCCCGCCGGTCGCATCCGCGAGCCAGCCCCATGCCGCCGGCGCAAACGTGCGCGCGATGTAGGGCAGCGCCACGAGGAAGGCGATTTCCCCGGCCTGCAGCCCGCGCGAGGCAAAGTAGAGCGGCAGGAATGCCATGCCGATGCCGGCGTAGGCGAAGTACGCGAAGTAGAACGACGCGAGCGGGATTAGCGGCGGCACGAGAACTAACTTAGCATCGGCGCCGCCATGTCGCGCGGCGCCTTCTACCTCCTGTTCACCGCGTCGGGTTTCGCCGGCCTGATCTACGAATCGCTGTGGACGCACTACCTGAAGCTCTTCCTCGGCCACGCGGCCTACGCACAGTCGCTCGTCCTCGTGGTGTTCATGGGCGGCATGGCCGGCGGCGCCGCGCTTTGCGCGCGCTGGTCCTCTCGCCTGGCCAATCCGCTCGCCGTCTATGCCGCCGTGGAAGCCGCGGTGGGCGTGCTGGCGCTCGTCTTTCACGTGGTCTTCGTCGCGCTCACGGACTGGAGCTACGGGTCGCTCCTGCCGCGCGTCGGCGGCGATGGCGCCTCGCTCGCCGCCAAGCTCTTCCTCTCGTGCCTGCTGATCCTGCCGCAGTCGGTCCTGCTGGGCGCCACCTTCCCCCTCATGAGCGCCGGCATTGCCCGGGCCCTTCCCGGCCGCGCGGGCGAATCGGTGGCGATGCTCTATTTCACCAACAGCCTGGGCGCGGCGGTCGGGGTGCTCGCCAGCGCGTTCGTCCTCATCGGCTGGCTCGGCCTCCCGGGCACGCTGCGCGCCGCCGGCGTTCTCAATCTCGTCATCGCCGGCGCGGTGTTCCTGCTCTCGCGGCCGCTGCCGGCGCTCGCGCCGGAGCGCGGCGCCGCGGGCGCGGGAACGCTGCTCCTCGCCGCGGCGTTCTTCACCGGCGTCGCTTCGTTCATCTACGAGATCGTCTGGATTCGCATGCTGTCGCTCGTGCTTGGCGCTTCGACGCACTCGTTCGAGCTGATGCTCGCCACTTTCATCCTCGGCCTCGCGCTCGGCGGCCTGGCGGTGCGCCGACGCGTCGACGCGAGCCCGCAGCCGGCGCGGCTGCTCGGCTGGGTGCAGGTGGCGATGGGCCTCGCCGCGCTCGCGACGCTGCCGGTCTACGACTTCACGTTCGGGCTGATGGAAGCGCTGATGCGCGGCCTGGCGCACAACGACGCGGGCTACGCGCTCTTCAACCTCGCCGGCGGCGGCATCGCGGCGATGGTCATGCTGCCGGCGACTTTCTGCGCCGGCATGACGCTGCCGCTCATCACCGGCGCCCTGCTTCGCAACGGCTTCGGCGAAGCGGCCGTGGGCCGCGTCTATGCGGCAAACACGTTCGGCGCCATCGCGGGCGTCGTGTTCGCGGTCCACGTCGGCTTGCCCGTGCTCGGCATCAAGGGGGCGCTGATCGTCGCTTGCCTGGTCGACGCCCTCCTCGGCCTGGTCCTTCTCGGCGCCTTCGGGTCGCGCACGATGAGTCTTCGCGCCGGCGCGGTCTGCGCCGCGGCGTTCGTCGCCGTCGCTGCCGGCGTTCAGCTGGATGCCAACAAGATGACCGCCGGCGTGTTCCGCCACAGCACCCTGGAAATTTCGCGCGACGCGCAGGTGCTCTACGCGCGCGACGGCAAGACCGCGACGGTGCATTTGGTGAAGTACCAGGACAATGCGCTCAGCCTGCGCACCAACGGCAAGTCCGACGGCTCGATCAATCTCGAGCGCAGCGCCGACCGGGGCAGCGACGAGATCACCATGGTCCTGACCGGCGCCCTGCCGCTCGCGCTGCGGCCGGACGCGAAGAGCGTGGCGGTGATCGGCATCGGCACCGGGCTGACGACCCACACCCTGCTGCAGAGCCTCGCCATCGAGCGCGTCGACACGGTCGAGATCGAGGCAGCGATGGTCGAGGCCTCGCGCGGCTTCCTGCCGCGCAACCGCGGCGCCTATGCCGATCCGCGCGGCAACATCGTCATCGACGACGCCAAGACCTTCTTCGCCGCGGGCAAGCGCCGCTACGACGTCATCATTTCCGAGCCCTCCAACCCCTGGGTGAGCGGCGTCTCGAGCCTGTTCACGCGCGAGTTCTACCGCCGGGTGCGCGAGCACCTCGCCGAGGGCGGTCTCCTGGTGCAGTGGTTCCAGCTCTACGAGATCGACGCATCGCTGGTCGCCAGCGTCCTGGTCGCGCTCGGCGAGGAGTTCCCGCATTACTCGGTGTACGCCGCGAGCGACCACGACCTGCTGATCGTCGCCTCGCTTTCGCCCTTGCCCGCTGCGGCGGACCCCCGGGTGTTCGAGCAGCCGGCGCTCGCGAACGAGTTGTGGACGGTGCACGTGATGACCGCGGGCGATCTCGATGCGCGCTATGTCGGCAGCCGCGCGACGCTCGAGCCGCTATTCGCGAGCTACGGCATGCCGGCCAACTCGGACTACGCGCCCGTGCTCGACCAGAACGCGGCGCGCCACCGCTTCACCGATCGCAACGCCGCCGGCATCGTCGAGCTGCTCAACGCCGGCGTGCCTTTGCTGGAGCTGCTCGAGCGCGACCGCAGCAACCGGCCGGTGAATCCGCTGTTCCGCGGCGCCGAGCAGTTCGCCCGCGTCGAGAACACGCGTCTCGCCTGGTATGCGCGCAACTTCCTCGCCGCCTCGCCGCCCGAGCCGCGCGCGATCCCCACTTGGCTGCAGAAGGACCTGGAAATCCTGCGCGCCCGCCTGGTCGAGTGCCGGCAGCCGCGGGAGCTCGACGTCTGGTTGCACAGCGCCCTGCGCGTGGCGCAGGCGACCAATCCCTACCTTTCGCCGAACGACCTCAACGCGCTCTGGCCGGCGTTCATGGTGTCGCGCTGCTACGGGACGCTGACCGGCCTGCAGCGGCGCTGGCTGGCGCTCTTCCGCGCCGTCGGCGCGCGCGATGCCGCGGCCATGGGTGCGCTCGGCGAAGAGCTCCTCGCCTCGCAACAGGAGCTCAGCAACGAGGCGCGCGAATACCTGCTGACAGTCGCGCTCGCCGGTCACGTCGCGAACGCCGAGCCCTCGCGAGCGGTAGCGCTGTGGGACGCGCAGAAGAACGAGATCCGGAACACGGCCGGCGCGCCGGGCTACCGCCTGCTGCGCTGCCATGCCGAGCGCGAGCGTTGCGCGGCGGAGTTCCGCGCCTACGCCGACCGCTGAGCGAACCGCACCGCGCCGAGCGTTTCCCGGACGAGCGTCTCGGGATCGGCGCCGGCGAAATGGCCGGAGAGGATGAGTTGCGAGAGGCCGTGCACCAGCGCCCAGGTGGCGTGCGCGGCGCTTCGCGCCTCCGGCCCGGCAGCGGCCTCGATCTTCGCGCGCAGCATTTCGGAGCCACCGTTCTCGAACATCAGGCGAAAGCGCTGCGGATTGGCGAGCGCGAAGCGGACGTAGGCCGTCGCCTGCTCGCGCCAGGCCCGGCCCTCCAGCTCTGCGGCCAGCAGGCCGAAGCCTTCGTCGGCGAGCGCGGCGAGAAGCGCCTGGCGATCTGCGAAATGACGGTAAGGCGCGCTGTGCGAAACGCCGGCGCGGCGCGCGAGGTCGCGCAGCGAGATCGCATCGCGCCCGTCCTTTTCGAGGATTTTCGCTCCGGCGCGCAAGAGCGCTGGACGCAGGTCGCCGTGGTGATATGTTGGCACTGACTACATAGTTTACCCGAGCTATGTAGACATTGGCAACATCAGGCCTCGGCGAGGCCTCCGGCCCGCACGGAACGCCGCCTGCGGCGCCAACCCGCGAGGGCCCGACGCGGGTTGAGCAGGCCCCAGATGTAGTAAATGAGCTTGAAGGTGCGAAGGCCACGATGAATCGGCGTGCCGCGGAATAGATCGCCCGCGAGCAGCGAAATCACCGCGGGCTGGACGTTCAGCTTCTCGCTGGGATGCATAAACAGATCTTCGATGCCCGGCGTTGTCATTCGGTAGATGAACCAGGAAAAGTCCCGCACCCCGCTGCGGACGGTCTTCTCGAAGCGGCGCAACGCTGCGGGTGCCCGCGCCGGGTCGCGAAGGAAGCTGTCTACCGCTTCGACCCCCCAGAGGGCGCTATTCATGCCGAGCAACACCCCGGACGAGAACACGGGGTCGACGAATGCCCAAGCGTCGCCCACCAAGATCCAGCGCTTGCCGTACATGCGCTCCGAGAAATAGGAGTAGTTGCCAGTCGCGGTCACGCCGCCGGGCAGCTGCGCCTGCGCTAGCCGCTCGGCGAGCGCCGGACAGCGCGCGATGGTGTCGAAGAAGAATTGCCGTGTATCTCCCTGGCGCGACTTCATGTAGTCCGCGTTGCAAACCGCGCCGACGCTGGTCTGGCCGTCGAGCAGCGGGATGAACCAGAACCAACCGTGGTCGAACCAGAAGATGCTGATATTTCCTTCTTCCTTGCCCGGCAGGCGCCTGGCGTTATCGAAGTGACCGAAGATCGCCGCGGTGCAATGCTCGTGGTTGCGCTGCTTCATGTCGAAGCGCCGCGAAAGGAAGGTGTCGCGGCCCGAGGCGTCGATGAAGAAGCGGGCCTTGAAGGTCCGCTTGGCGCCGTCGGCCATCTGCGCCGAGATGCGCACGTCCTCATCCTGGCTCTCGGGAAACTCGACGTCCGTGACCCGGCATTCTTCGACGGTCTGCGCGCCCTTGCGGCCGCTGTTGCGGAACAGGATCTCGTCGAGCTGCGAGCGGCGCACCTGGTAGGTCGACGGGTAGTCGGCGTTCCAGGCCTTGCTGAAATCGAACGTCACGGTCTGCTTCATCTGCGGCGAGATGAACTCGGCGCCGTACTTCACCATGCCGATCTTCTCGATTTCTTCGCGCACGCCGAGCCGCTCGAACAGCGGCGTGCTCATCGGCAGCATCGACTCGCCGATGTGGAAGCGCGGATGGCGCTCCTTGTCGACGATCACCACTTTCCAACCGCGCTCGGCAAGCAGCGCAGCCGCGGTCGAGCCCGCAGGCCCGCCGCCAAGAATAAAGACATCGCAGTTTTCTTCCATCTCCGACTCCCCGGCCCCGAATGCAGACCGGGATTTTACCGTGCGCGTGGCGCGCGTCGAGGAGCCTTGCGTGCTTTCTTCTTGTCTGTAGTTTTTACATAAGGATTGCGGCCGGTGCGGAACTCGACGCTCATCGGCGTGCCTTGCAGCTTGAACGTTTCGCGCAGGAAGCCTTCCAGGTAGCGCCGGTAGGATTCCGGGACGCGATCGAGCGCGTTGCCGTGGATGATGATGCGCGGCGGGTTCATGCCGCCCTGGTGCGCATAGCGCAGCTTGGGCCGGAACTGTCCGCGCTTGGGCGGCGCCTGCTTCTCGACAGCGGCGGCAACGGCGCGCGTGAGCTTCGGCGTGGGTATGCGGGCCATCGCCGCCGCATAGGCGCCGTCCACCGCGCGCATCAACGGCGCGAGTCCCTTGCCTTGCTTGGCCGAGATCTGGTGGGATTCGGCGAAGTTGAGGAAGACGAGCTTCCACGCAACGTCCGCCTTGGCGCGCTGGCGCGCTTCGCCGTCCGCCGCGTCCCACTTGTTCAGCGCCAGGACCACCGCGCGGCCGCGCTCGAGGATGTAGCCGGCGACGTGCGCGTCCTGCTCGGTGACGCCGTCGCGCGCGTCGAGCAGAAGGATGGCGACGTTCGCCGCCTCGATCGCCTGCAGCGCCTTGACGATCGAGAAGAATTCGACCGGCGTGCCGGTGCGGCCGCGGCGGCGCACGCCGGCGGTGTCGATCAGCGTATAGCGGCGGCCGGCGCGCTCGAACGGCACTTCGATCGGGTCGCGGGTCGTACCGGGCTGGTCGAAGGCGATGACGCGTTCCTCGCCGACCAGGGCGTTGACCAGCGTCGACTTGCCGACGTTCGGCCGGCCGACGATGGCGACGCGCGGATGGCCTCGATCGACTTCTTCGGGCTCGCTGTCGGCGGGAAATTTCTCCAGCACCAGGTCCATCAGCTCGCGCACGCCCTCGCCGTGCGCGGCGGAGATCGCCGCCGGGTGGCCGATGCCGAGCGCGTGGAATTCCGCCACCGCGACGTCGGTCAGCATGCCTTCGCTCTTGTTCACCGCCAGATAGCGCGGCGTGTCGAGGCGGCGCAGCTTCTCCGCGATCGCGCGGTCGGCCGGGGTCGGGCCGACGCGCGTGTCGACCACCAGGATGACGGCGTCGGCCTCGGCGATCGCCTGCTCGGCCTGGCGCGCCATCTCCACGTACACGCCCTCGGCGCCGGGCTCGAAGCCGCCGGTATCGATGGCGATGAAGCCGCGCTCGCCCTGCCGGCCTTCGCCGTAGTGGCGATCGCGCGTCACGCCGGGCAGATCGTGAACGATCGCATCCCGGCTCTTGGTAAGGCGGTTAAAGAGGGTCGACTTGCCGACGTTCGGGCGCCCAACCAGGGCGATGACGGGCTTCACGGCACGAGCGCATGGAGACTACCGTCTTCGGTCTGTATCAGGAGCCCGGCCGGCAGAGAGATCGGCACTGCGCGCACCGCTCCGCCCTTGGTCTCATAGCGGCCGACGAACCCGCCCGAGTCGCGGGAGAGAAAATGGACGAAGCCCTCGTAGTCGCCGACGACGATCGCCTGCCCTTCCGGCAGCGGCAGGGTCAGTTGGCGGTAGGTGAGCTTGTCCTGCTTCCAGACCGACTGGCCGTTGCTGCGGTCGAGCGCCTGCACGGCGCCCTTGTCGTCGCTCACATACGCATAGCGCGCATCGAGGCTGACGCCGGTGGCCGAGGAAAGCTCGCGCGCCCAGAGCTGCCGCCCGCTCGCGGCTTCGTAGCAGGCGACCCGCCCCTGGTAGGCGACGGCGCAGACCTCCCGCCCCTGCAGGGCCGGGCGGCCGACGATGTCGGTGACGCGCTCGAGCTCAGTCGAGCCCTTGGGCACCGAGACGGTCGCTTCCCAGCGCTGGCCGCCGTTGGAGAGCGCGATGGCGACCAGCTTGCCGGCGGGAAAGCCGGCATAGGCGGTATCGCCGGAAATGGCGATGCCCGAGGGCGCGTGCAGGATCAGCGATGAGGCGGCGCGCTGATAGACCCAGCGGCGCTTCCCGTCGCTCGCGTTGAAGGCGAAGATCCGGTTGTCCAGGCTGCGCACCAGCACCAGACCGGCACCGACCTCGGGAGGCGCCAGCACCTCGCTCGATACCCGGGCGCGCCAGCGCACCTTGCCGCTCGCCGCCTCGAGGGCGACCACCTCGCCGTCCTCGTTGGCGACCGCCACCGTGTCGGCGTCGGCGCCGACACCGCTCGACACCGGCGTTTCCGCGGAGGAGCGCCAGCGGCGCCGCCCGCTGGCGGCGTCCAGCCGCGCCACCACGCCCTCGCGCGAGGTGGCATAAATCGCATCGCCGACCAGCGTCGGGAAGAATACCCAGCGACCCGCGCTGACGCTCGGCGGAGGCGGCGGCCAGTCGGCGGCGTAGAAGTCCGTCTCCCCTAGCGAGGCCGACCAGAGCACGCGCAGGGGGCGCGGATTCTCGAGCGGAGTCAGCTCCGCTGGCTGCGGCCCGGCCGTGCCGGTGCAACCGGCGATCAGCGCTGCGGCGAGCGCAGCGAGTCGCTTCACATCAGCCTCCCGCGTCCGCGCCGCCCAGCGCGTCGAGTCGCATGCGCACAGCCTCGCGGAAGGCGGCGTCCTGCTTGCCCACCTTGTCCAGGGCCAGCTTGTACGCGGCGCGCGCGTCCGCGATCTGGCTCTTCGCCACCAGCACGTCGCCGCGCGCCGCGGCGTATTGCGCTTCGAAGGCCGGGGCATGCGCCACGTTGAGGAGCTGCAGCGCCTCGTCGTACGCCTTCTCGTCGAGGAGGACCGCGGCGAGGCGCAGCCTCGCCAGGTCGCGCATCTCGTCGGAGGGGGTGTTGTCCAGCACCCACTGCAGCTGGACCTTCGCGGTCTTGAGGTCGGTGCGGTCGAAATGGAAGCGCGCCGCCACGAGCGCGCCCATCGACGCGTAGAGCGTGCGCGGATAGCTTTCGATCAGCGTGCCGCCCGCGTCGCGCATCGCCTTGGCGTCCCCCGCCTCGGCCGCCCGCGCGAGCGTGTCGTAGAGTCCGGCGGCGTTCGCCGCCTGGTTCTGCTGATAGATCCGCCAGCCCTGCCAGCCGGCGAAACCGAGCGCGGCGGCGACGATCACCGCCGTGATCAGGCGGCCGTGCTGCTGCCACCAGGCCTTCAGCTCGGCAACCTGTTCCTGTTCTTCGAGATCGAGAGCCATTAGTTCTTCAGTAGTTCTTTAATTGGTGTCACCACATTGTCGATCGGCACGGTGTGCGACTGGCGAGTAGAAAGATCCTTGATCTGCACAACACTGTTCGCGAATTCGCTCTCGCCAGCGACCAGCGCGACGCGAAATTCCTTCCTATTCGCATACTGGAGCTGCTTGTCGAGCTTCGCGGTCTCGAGGTAGACCTCGGTATTGATTCCCGCGGCGCGAAGCGCGGCCGCCATTCTCAGGTATTTGTCCAGGTATTGGTGATCCATCGTCGTGACCAGGACCTCGGCGGGTGTCCTTGGCAGGGGCTTGAGGAGATTGGCTTCCTTCAGCTTGGTGAACAGGCGGGTGAGGCCGATCGAGATGCCGACGCCCGGCAGCCTCGTATTGGTGAAGTAGCTCGCCAGGTCGTCGTATCGCCCGCCGGAGCAGATGCTGCCGATTTCCGGATACGCGCTGAGGGCCGTCTCGTAGATCGTGCCGGTGTAGTAATCCAACCCCCGGACCACGCCAAGGTCGACGCGGAAGGCCGAGTCCGGAACGCCGAATTGCCGGATTGCCGTCACGATGCTCTTCAGCTCTTCGAATCCGCCTTTGAACGTTTCGTTCGCGAAGCCGAATTTCGCGAGAGCGCTGAGCGTCTGCTCCGTGTCCCGCTTCTCCGAAACCGCGCGGTACAAGAGCTCCGCGTGCTTCGCGAGAACGCCTGCGCTCGCCAGAGCGCGCAGGATCGCATCGGCTGATTCTTTTTCCGTCTTATCGAGGATGCGAAGAACATTGGCGGCGTTCTCTTGTTGCACTTCGAAGCCCTCGAGAAGCCCTTTGAGAACTTTTCTGTTGTTGATGCGGATGCGGAACTCGCCGATCGCCATTTCCTTGAAGACGCTGTAGATGACGCTCGGGATCTCGGCTTCGGCGAGGTAGCTCAGCTTCTCCCGGCCGATGATGTCGATGTCGCACTGGTAGAACTCGCGGAAGCGACCCTTGTTCGCCTGCGGCGTCTCGCCGCGCCAGACGCGCTGGATCTGGTAGCGGCGGAACGGAAACGCCAGTTCGCGCTCGCGCATCGCCACGTAGCGGGCCAGAGGAACCGTCAGATCAAAACGCAGCGCGCCTTTGGTCGCCGCATCGTCGTCATCAGCCTCGGCAAGCCGCCTGAGCGCGTAGATTTCCTTGTCCGCGGCGCCCTTCGAGGTCAGGATCTCTTGGCGCTCGGCGGAAGGGGTTTCGATCGGCAGGAATCCGAACAGCTCGAAGTTCCGCCGGATGACGTCGACGAGGTGATTGAACTGGAGCTGTTCCGCGGGCAGATATTCCTGATCGAAGCCGCGCAGCAGTTGCGGTTTGACCTTCTGCACCTCAAATCGCCTTGATCGGGATCTGCCTGCGGCCGTATTTCTCTTTGACGTAACGGTCGACCAGCGCCTGGAAATCCTCGGCGATGCGCTCGCCCTTCAGCGTCACGGTCTTCTTGCCGTCGACATAGACCGGCGCCACCGGAACTTCGCCGGTCCCCGGCAGGCTGATGCCGATGTTGGCGTGCTTCGATTCGCCCGGCCCGTTCACCACGCAGCCCATCACCGCGACGCGCATGTTCTCGGCGCCGGGATAGGTCTCGCGCCACACGGGCATCTGACTTCTCAGGTACGCCTCGATTTTCTGCGCCAGCTCCTGGAAGACCGTGCTCGTGGTGCGCCCGCAGCCCGGGCAGGCGCTGACCATCGGCGCGAAGGCGCGCAAGCCCATCGTTTGCAGCAGCTCCTGCGCGACCTGGACCTCGCGCGTGCGATCGCCGCCCGGCTCCGGCGTCAGCGAGATGCGGATGGTGTCGCCGATGCCTTCCTGGAGCAGCACGCCCATCGCGACCGAGGAGGCGACGATGCCCTTGCTACCCATGCCGGCCTCGGTGAGGCCGAGGTGCAGCGCGTACTCGCAGCGCGCCGCGAGCACGCGGTAGACGGCGATCAGGTCCTGGACCTGGCTCATCTTGCAGGAGATGACGATGCGCTCCGCGGCCAGGCCGATTTCCTCCGCCTGGCGCGCCGATTCCAGCGCCGAGACGATGACGGCTTCCCGCATCACCGCGGTCGCCTCCAGCGGGTTTTGTTTCTTGCCGTTTTCATCCATCAGGCGCGCGAGCAGCTCCTGGTCGAGGCTGCCCCAGTTGACGCCGATGCGCACCGGCTTGCCGTACTTGATCGCGCACTCGATCATGGTGGCGAACTGCTCGTCGCGCTTCACGCCCTTGCCGACGTTGCCGGGATTGATGCGGTACTTGGCGAGGGCTTTCGCGCACTCGGGATACTGCGTGAGCAGCTTGTGGCCGTTGTAGTGGAAATCGCCGACCAGCGGCACCTTGCAGCCGCGCGCATCCAGCCGCTCGCGGATGGGCGCCACCTGCGCGGCCGCTTCCGGCGTATTGACCGTGATGCGCACCAGCTCCGACCCGGCGCGCGCCAGCGCCTCGACCTGCAGGGCGGTCGCCGCGGCGTCTTCGGTGTCGGTGTTGGTCATCGATTGCACGACGACCGGCGCGCCGCCGCCGATGCGCACGTCCTCGACCGCGACCTGGCGCGAAATCCTGCGGTTCATGGGCTCAGGGAATGGTGAAGCGCGCTATGTCCTGCTTGGTGTGGGGCTGCAGGTCGAGCGGGCGGTCGTTGTGCAGAACGCGGACGTGGCTCGCGTTGCCGATGACCACCTCGAACGGCCCGCGGCCCTGCACCACGCGCTCGCAGCCCGCAGGGTTCAGCGAGGACAGGAGCTGGCGCCCGGCGGCATCCTTCACCTCGAGCCATGCCTCCTCGTCGCAGCGCATGACGATGCGATGCACGCCTGCCATCACCGGCCTCAGGCTGACGACCGTTTCCTTCACGGTCTTCTCCTGCGCCAGCGGGGCGGCCTTCTCTTTCTCCTTGACCGCCGCCACCTTTTCCGGCGTCTTGGACACGGCGACCGGCTCCGCCGGCAGCACGACGGGACGCGCGGCGGGCGTCACCTTGGGCGCCGAAGCAACGGGGATTGTCCGCGCGTTGTGCTCCCTGTACCACTGGTAGGCGATGGCGCCGACGGCGACCAGGACGCCGAGCGAGGCGCCGAGATAGACGAAGGTCGAGCGGCGGGTGCCGTCGGAGAACGGCACCGGCTGCTTGTAGCGCGCCGCAAGACTGTTCGTATCCGGCACGTCGAAGCGCTGGGCGAGCCGGCCGAGCAGCGGCTCGGCCTCGACCTTCAGCAGGCGTGCGTAGGCACGCACCATGCCGCGGACGAAGGTGCCGCCGGGCAGCAGGTCGAAGCGCTCCTGCTCCAGCGCCTCGAGCTGGCGCGCCGCGAACTTGAGCTGTTGGGCGATATCGGTGAGCGCGAGCCCACGCTCCTCGCGGATGCGGGAGAGCTCGGCGCCGACGCCGCTGATCACGGCTTCAGTCATACAGTCCCCTTTGCAGCGCTCGGTACTCCGCCGAGTTCGGGTAGCGCCGGCGCAGCTGGTTGCCGAGGCTCTGCTCGGCGACGCGCTCGCCGAGCTTGCGCTCGATCCGCAGCGCGAGCCACAGCGACTCGGCGCTCGGCGTGACGAGCTTGTTGTGGCGCGACACCAGGCGGCGCGCTTCGTCCATCTGGCCCTGGCGGTAGCGGAGCTCGCCGAGCTTGAGCAGGGACGGCGTGTCGTCGGGCTCGAGCTTCAGCGCCCGCTGGAAGAACTCGTCGGCGTCCTTCGGGTTGCCGCCGCGCATGCTGCAGACGCCCGCCGCCGAATACGAGCGCCACGGCATGGCATAGAGCGGATTGCGGATCGCCTGCACGAAATACTTGATCGAGTCCTTCTCGCGGGTGGTGTTGCACAGGAACCAGCCGAAGTTGTGGTTGATGTCCGGGTCGTTGGGCGACAGGCGCAGCGCCTGCTCGAAGCTCGTCTCGGCGAGCTGGTTCTCCTTCAGCTCCATGTACACCAGGCCGAACATGCTGTGCGTGGGCGCATAGCTGGAGTCGGCCGCGACCGCGACGCGCAGCTCCTCCAGCGCAATAGCCATGCTGCCGCGCTCGTAGTAGGCGGCGGCGAGGTCTGTGTGCACGCGGGCGCGGTTGCGCGGATCGCCCTGCTCGCCGACGGTCGTGCCGGTCTCCACCGAGGGGCCCTCGCTCCGGCTGGCGCAGCCCGCGAGCGCGAGCAGGCAGGAAAGCCCGGCGAGCCACTTCACGCGCGCAGCTCCTTCACGGGCGGCAGCTTCGAGGAGCGCCGCGTCCGGTCCGCCACGTCGCCGGCGAGCTGGCCGCAGGCGGCGGCGATGTCGTCGCCGCGGGTCTTGCGCGTGGTGACCGTGATGCCGGCGTTCTGCAGGATGCTGGCGAAGCGCCGGATGCGCTCGTCCGGCGAGCGCTCGAATCCCGAGCGCGGAAACGGGTTGAAGGGGATGAGGTTGTACTTGCAGCGCACCTCGCCGGCGATCGCCGCGAGCTCGCGCGCCTGCGTCTCGCCGTCGTTCACGCCGTCGAGCATCACGTACTCGAAGGTGATGAAGTCGCGCGGCGCCTTTTCCAGGTAGCGGTTGCAGGCCGCGAGCAGGTCCCGCAGTGGGTAGCGGCGATTGACCGGCACCAGCCGGTCACGCAACCGATCGTTCGGCGCATGCAGCGACACGGCAAGCGCCACCGGGCATTCGTCGCGCAGCCGATCCATGCCGGGGATCACGCCTGAGGTCGATACCGTGACCCGGCGTCGCGACAAGCCGTAGGCGTCGTCGTCGAGCATCAGGCGCAGCGCCGGGATGACGTTGTCCAGGTTGAGCAGCGGCTCGCCCATTCCCATCATCACCACGTTGGAAATGATTCTTGCTTCCTTGCTTTCGCCAAGAAGCTTTTTTGCCAGCCATAGCTGGCCGATGATCTCCGCAGTGGTCAGGTTGCGGTTGAAGCCCTGCTTGCCGGTCGAGCAGAAAGCGCAGTCGAGCACGCAGCCCGCCTGGCTCGAGATGCACAGCGTGCCCCGCCGGGTCTCGGGAATGAACACCGCTTCGACGGCATTCTTGCCGTCGACTTTCAGCAGCCACTTGCGGGTACCGTCCTCGGCGAGCGTGTCGCCGACGATACTCGGCGGCCCGACGCGCGCCGCGGCGCAGAGCTTGTCGCGCAGGCCCTTGGCGAGATCGCTCATGCGATCGAACTCGCTCTCGCGGCGCTGGTGGACCCAGCGCAGCACCTGGCGGGCGCGGAACGGTTTTTCCCCGAGCTCGGCGAAGAACCCGGCGAGGCCGGCCGCGTCGAGGTCGAGGAGGTTCTTCAACGCTTGAACACCTGGTTCGGCTTGAAGAAGTATTCGATTTCGGTGCGCGCGTTCTCGGCGCTGTCGGAGCCGTGCACCGCGTTGGCGTCGATCGAATCGGCGAAATCGGCGCGGATCGTGCCCTTGGCGGCCTTCTTCGGATCGGTCGCGCCCATGAGCTCGCGGTTCTTCGCCACCGCGTTGTCGCCCTCGAGCACCTGCACCAGCACCGGCCCCGAAGTCATGAACTTGACCAGCTCGCCGAAGAAAGGGCGCTCCCTGTGCACGGCATAGAAGCCTTCGGCTTCCGTGCGCGAAAGATGCATCATTCGCGCCGCGACGATGCGCAGACCGGCCTTCTCGAAGCGCGCGACGATCTGTCCGATCGCATTTTTTTTCACTGCATCAGGCTTGATGATCGAAAGCGTGCGCTCCACCGCCATTCCCGGGGCTCCGTGTCTACAGGCTAAGGCGCGATCTTATCACGGCCTCCTCGCGAGTTTCGTAAAAACAACGGCTTAGGCCGCCATTCGGGAACCCAGCCGAAGGTTTCCGGAGAGGCGCGCCAACCCTCGTCGATACCGAGGCGCGCCGCCCAGACGAGCGCGTCGCCGCAATAGAGAAGCGGCAGGCGCTCGCGCTCCCACGAGGGCACACCGGCTTCCTGAAAAAGATTCTTCAGCGTGCGCCGCGGCCGGCGCGGATGCGGCTGCAGCCGCTCGCCGCCGCTGCGCGGGCGAATGAAACAGGCGGCGTCCTGCACCGCTTCGCAAGCGATGCCGGCGCCGCGCACGCGCTTGAAGCGCAATTCTCCTCCGCCAGGAATGACGACCCGTCGCTCTCCCCGCCACGGAATCGGCGCGAAGGAATTCGCCGGCTGCTCGAAATGAATTTCATCCCGGTAGACGCGCAGCCGCGCGCCGTCGTGCTCGATCAGCGTGCGCGCGCCTCGCGACTGCAGCTGCCTGAGCATCTCCACGAGCTTCGCCTCGCTTGGCGCCTTCAGCCCCCTCGACCTCAGGAAGGCGCGCAGCAGCTCTTCCCCTGCCGCTTCCTTCTTCGAGAAATGCCGCGCGGCGCGGCCGAGGCTTTGCTGCCAGCGCGGGAATTTCTTCTCCAGCAGCGGCGCGACGCTGCGCCGGATGAAGTTGCGGGTCAGCGATTCGTCGGCGTTGCTTTCGTCCTCGATCCACTCGAGCTCGTGTTTGCGCGCATAGGCGAGGATTTCCTTCCGCGTCGTGCCAAGCAGGGGGCGGACGAAAATCTTGCCCCGCACGCGCGTGCGCCCGGCCATGCCGCTCGCCCCGCGCGCGCCGGCGCCGCGCAGCAGGTTCATCAGCACGGTCTCGGCCTGATCGTCGAGGTTATGCGCGAGCGCGATGACCTCGGCTTTCGCTTGATTGAACGCCGCGTAACGCGCCTCCCGCGCAGCAGCCTCGAGACCTTTTCCTGCCCTCCGGACGCTCACACGGTGAACCCGCAGCGGAACACCCCACCGCTTGCAGAGCTTGCGGCAGAACTCGGCCCAGGCGTCGGCATTGGGACTCAGGCCGTGGTGAACGTGGATCGCGGAGACCGCGCCGCCCTTGAGCTGGTGCAGCAGAACGACCGAATCGACGCCGCCGGAGAGCCCGACGGCGACTGCCTTAACGCTCGGTCGCTTCCTTGAACTTGCCATAGCTCATCAGCCGCTCGAGGCGAGTTTCGACGAGCTCCTTCGGCTTTTTCTCGCGCAGCTGCTTCAGGGTCTCGGCGAGCGCCTTCTTCAGCGCCTGCGCCGTCACCTGCGGATCGCGGTGCGCGCCGCCGAGCGGCTCGGGGACGATCTTGTCGATCAGGCCGAGCGTCTTCAGGCGGCTGGCGGTGATGCCCAGCGCGTCGGCGGCCTCGGGCGCCATGGTCGAGTCGCGCCAGAGGATCGAGGCGCAGCCCTCGGGCGAGATCACCGAGTAGGTCGAATATTGCAGCATGAGAACGGCGTCGCCCACCGCGATGGCGAGCGCGCCGCCCGAGCCGCCCTCGCCGATGACGGTGGCGATGATCGGCACGCGCAGCCGCGCCATCTCGAACAGGTTCCTGCCGATCGCCTCCGACTGGCCGCGCTCCTCGGCGTCGATGCCGGGATAGGCGCCGGGCGTGTCGACGAAGGTGAACACCGGCAGCGAGAACTTCTCGGCGAGCTTCATCAGGCGCAGCGCCTTGCGATAGCCCTCGGGCTTGGGCATGCCAAAGTTGCGCGCGATCTTTTCCTTCGTGTCGCGGCCCTTCTGGTGGCCGACGATGACGCAGGGATCGCCGTTGAAGCGCGCCAGGCCGCAGACGATGGCGGCATCCTCGGAGAAGCACCGGTCGCCGTGCATCTCCTCGAAGTGCGTGAACAGCATCTGCACGTAGTCGAGGGTGTAGGGGCGCTGCGGATGCCGCGCCACCTGCGCCACCTGCCACGGCGAGAGCTTGCCGTAGATGTCCTTGGTGAGAGTCTGGCTCCGCTTGGTCAGCCGCTGAATCTCGTCCGAGATGTCGACTGCGGAGTCGTCCTGCGCGTAGCGCAGCTCGTCGATCTTGGTCTCCAGCTCCGCGATCGGCTGCTCGAATTCGAGGAAGGTGGTCTTCATCCGCGCCGCGATTCTAACCGATTGTTACTACACGGTTTCGGCCGCCGTTCTTGCCTTCGTAAAGAGCCTTGTCCGCTCGCGCCAGCAAGGCGCTGACGGGTTCCTTGCCCGCGTAGATCGCCACACCGACGGTGACCGTCACGCGCGGCACACCGGGGAAAGCAGCGGCCGCCGTCCTCGCCCGCACCCGCTCGGCGCAGATCTGGGCGCCCGCGCGGTCGGTCCCCGGCAGGACGATCAGGAACTCCTCGCCGCCGAAACGCCCGTGCACGTCGACGCCGCGCAGCTCCGGCGGAATCAGGCGGGCAAATTCCTTCAGCACGCTGTCGCCCGCGGCGTGCCCGAAGCTGTCGTTGATGGACTTGAAGTGGTCGATATCGATCAGGCAGACGGCAAACGGCGTGCCCAGCCGCTCGGCGCGCGACTGCTCGCGCGCCAGCGCTTCCATCAGGTAGCGGCGGTTGTAGACCCCGGTCAGCTCGTCACGGATCGCCAGCTCGCCGATGCGCTCGACGGCGAGCTGCAGCTCGTGATGGCTGTCGGAGAGGCGCGTGCGCAGGCGGTTGACATAGCCGCCCATGACCGCAAACCAGGGCAGGATCACGGCGAGGACGAGAAACTCGGCGAGCGCCGTGCGCGGGTTGACGCCGGGCCCGCGCAGATAGAGGAAATGCAGCATCGTCGCGTGCGCGAGCAGCGCGAGAAGCGCGAGCGCTATCATGCGCGCGGCGTTGAGCCGCAGCACGCCGAACAGCATCGCGACCAGGTAGAAAGGCGTCAGCACGGCGCGCGCCGGGCCGGCGTGGTACATGATGTAGGCGAGCAGCAGAATGGCGCCGGCGACCTGCTCCGTGGTGAGGCTGGGATCGCCGAAGCGAAGATTGAGGCCGGTGCGGAACAGCAGGTAGAAAAGCGCGACCAGGGCGACGATGCCGATCGAGCCGTCGATCGCCGCGCGCCAGGGAAGCAGGTCGAGGAAAGCGCAGATCGAGAGGGCGAGGCAGACGACGAGAGAGGTGCCGGCCGCCATCAGGAAGCGCGCGACCCGCAACGATTGCCGCTCGTCCCGTGCCGGCAACCCGACAGCCGCTTGCGACAGGACTTCGCTCATCGCGCCGCCCCCTTTCTGCCCTCAGTATTCTACCGGCTGCGGATCGAGCGAGCGCCAGAGGTACCACGTCGCGACCGAGCGCCAGGGCCGCCAGGTCTCGCCCAGCTTGCGCATCCGGCCGAGCGAGATCTTTCTTCCCTTGAAATAGTTCACGCGGATCCCCTTTTGCAGCCCGAGATCGCCGAGCGGGAAGACGTCCGGCCGCAGCAGGTTGAACATCAGGAACATCTCCGCCGTCCAGCGGCCGATGCCGCGCACGTCGATGAGCTCGGCGATGATCGCCTCGTCGTCCATCTGCGGCCAGTTGCGCTCGTGGATCTTGCCGTCGGCGAAATGCTGCGCGAGGTCGGCGATGTATTCGGTCTTGCGGTCCGACAATCCGCAAGCGCGAAGCTGAGGTCTTTTTCTGTTCAGGACATTCTGAGGCGTGATGTCCCCGACGCAGTCGCACACCCTGTTCCAGACGCTCTGCGCCGCCTTGACGGAAATCTGCTGGCCGCAGATTGCGCGCGCCAGGGTCATGAACGCCTCGCCGCGGCGCATCATGAAGACCTTGGGATGGCGCTTGATGATCGCCGCCATCACCGGGTCTTTCTTCGCCAGCGCGCGCTTCGCCTTGTCCCAGTAATCAGGCTTCATGCAGGGGCAGATTCAAGAGAAGGTTCTGCGGCTTGACGCGCACCACTTCGCCCTCGTCGCACGAAAGCGCGAGGTAGACCGGACGCCCGGCGATGTCCCCGCGCATGACGCCGCGATCCTGGAATTCGAGCTGGAAGAGCGCAAGGATGCGCTGCATCCGGCCCTGCTCCACCTGACCGCCGGCCCACAGCTCGTTCAGGATCGCCGTCGACTCGGCATCCAGGCCGACGTGCCAGGCCCAGCGCGCTTCCTCGATTTTCCGGATCGGCTTGACGACGACGTCGAGCGTCAGGAAATGGCGGATCCAGGCCTCGATCATGCGGCTCAGCGCGTCGAGCGCCGGTCGGCCGTAGGTCAGGCTGATGACGGTATCGTGCCGGGATTCCCGCTCCCAGTAGATGGCGGCATTGGCGCGGTCGATGACATCGAGCTCGGTCTTGGCCAGGTCTCCCTGCGCCTCGACGATGAGGCGGCCGATGCTGCCGTAGCGGTCGCCGGAGGCGTGCATCTCGACCGTCTCGAGGTCGGCGAGCAGCGCATGCCCCTCCTTGATGGTCGCCTTCTGCTCGCGGAAAAAGAGCTCGGCGGCGCGCAAGCGCAGCGGGTCGTCGCAGCCGTCGAGGATGTTGCGCAAGATGACGTGTGCGAGCTGGTCGATGAAGATCGGCGGCACGTCGATGGTCCCCTTGAAGAGGCCCATGTAGCCGCCTTCGACCGTGCCGGCGGCGAGCAGCCGGTCCCGGAAGCGCAACACCACCTCGTAGTTGTGCCGGGCGTCGGCGTCCTTGATCGGCGCGACGTCGATCGAAAGCCGGGGATTTTCCATCAGCGCCGTGTGGATGCGCCGCTCGTCTTCGCAGGAATCCTCCACCGGGTGCACCTCCGGCCGGAGCAGGTACGCGCGCAGGAAATCGTCCGTGACCCGGAGCCTGCCGGCGGCGTCGCGTTCTAGGAGATGGAAACCGCTATTGCGCCAGAAATCAGGCAGGGGCGAGAACCAGTCGCGAGTGCGACGCGACGTGCTGCTTGAGGAACTCCATCTGGTCGGAAAGGATGCGGCGGTTGGTGAGGATCAGGTACTCCGCCTTGTTCGGCACGTATGGCGCGTACAGCAGCTCCATGCCCGACTCGTGCGGCAGGCGGTTGCGCTTGCTGCCGTTGCAATGCCGGCAGGCGGTGACGACGTTCATCCAGGTATCGCGGCCGCCGCGGGAAAGCGGGGTGATGTGGTCGCGCGTCAGGCGGAAGTAGCTGAACTCGCCGCCGCAATAGCCGCACATGTGGCGGTCGCGGCGGAAGAGCTCGCGGTTGTTGAGCGGCGGCACCTGGTGGAAGCCCTTGGCGGCCAGCGCCTTGCCCTTGATCGCGACGATCGAGTGCGCGGTAATGCTCGAGCGCTCGCCGGTGACGCGGCAGATGCCGCCGTAGTAGGTGAAAGTCTCGTCGCCCATCGTCCAGGCGACCAGGTTCTTGGCGTAGTAGAAACAGGCCTGCTGCCAGCTGATCCAGCGATGCGGGACGCCATGGGCGTCGAGTGAAAGAATCAGCGGTTTATCCATTGGCAGGCTTCATGCTTCCCGAAGCATTCTGCCAACCAACGTACGGAAAAACAAGGGACTGCGAAAGGAAGCTCTAGTCCTTGCCAACCGCTTCCTTGAAACCCTGTCCCGCGGCGAAAGCCGGGATGGTCTTGGCGTCGATGCGGATTTCCTTGCCGTTCTGAGGACTGCGGCCGCTGCGTGCCTTGCGCTTGCGCGGCAGGAAGGTGCCGAAGCCGACGACGGTGACGCGCTTGCCCTTGGCGACGTTGTTGACGATGGCATTGAACACCGCGTTGACCGCCTCGCCCGCCGCCGTCTTGCTGACGTTGCCCGCTTTCGCGGCCACTTCGACCAGATCGGATTTCGTTACGACGTGTGGCATGCCCTCTCCCCGTTCCCAAGCCATCGTATCGAAATCGAAATCGAAATACAACGCGGCCCCGACGCGCTCCGTGATTTTCTTGCGCGGCGCCTGCAAACATTTATCATTGAGGCAGAGGAGGGAGTACAACATGATCAGGTTCAATCGGTTCGCGCTCGCCGCGTTCGCGGTCGGCGCGGTTGCAACACCCGCGCAGTCGCAAACCCCGCTCACTTACTCGAGCTGGGTGCCGCCCACACACCACCTGACGATCTGGCAGGCGAACTGGACCACCGAGGTCGAGAAAGCGACCGGCGGACGCGTCAAGTTCCAGGGATTGCCCAAGGCGCCCGCCGCCGCGCCCGGCACCTTTGACGCGGTACGCGACGGCCTGGTCGATCTCTCTTATGTAACGGCGAGCTACACGCCCGCGCGCCACATTCTGCCGCTGATGGCCGAGCTGCCCGGCGCCGGCGAGACCGCGGAGATCAACTCGGTCGCCTTCTCGCGCATCCACTGGAAGTATTTCCAGAAGGTCGGCGAGTACAAGGGCGTCAAGCTGCTCGGCGTCTGGACCCACGGTCCCGGACAGATGTTCACCAAGAAGCCGATCAAGTCGATGGCCGACTTCCAGAACCTGAAGATCCGCACCGGCGGGGGCATCGCCGAAGCGACCGCCAACGCGCTCGGCGCCTCGGCCTTCGTCAAGCCTGCGCCCGAGTCCTACGAGCTGCTCAACTCGGGCGTCGCCGACGGCGTTTTCTTCCCGTTCGAGTCGATCGCCTCGTTCAAGCTCGACAAGGTGATCGGCCAGGCGACGGTGTTCCCGGGCGGCCTGTACAGCTCGGCGTTCGGCTTCTTCATGAACGAAGACAAGTGGAACAAGCTGTCGAAGCAGGACCAGGCCATCATCGACAAGTTCTCGGGCGAGTACGCGGCGCGCAGCAACGGCCAGTCCTGGGACCGCGCCGACAAGGTCGGCCTCGACGCGCTGAAGGCGGCGGGGGCGAACATCATGCCGGCGACGCCGGCGATGCAGGCCGAGGCGAAGAAGCGCTCCGGCCCGATCATCGACGACTGGGTCAAGAAGGCGAGCGCCAAGCTGCCCAATGCCGCGGCGATCCTCGGCGAGTTCCACCAGGAGCTGAAGAAAGTAGCCGCCGGTAAGTGAACCCGATCTGGGAAAGGCGGGCGGACGCCGTCCTTGGCATCGTGGCGTCCGCCCTTCTCTTTTCCATGATGGTGCTCACCTTCTTCGACGTGGTGGGCCGTTACCTGCTGAACAGGCCCATCCGCGGCGCCTTCGAGATCACCGAGCTCGGGCTGCTGGTGCTCATCTTCGCCGGGCTGCCGCTCGTCTCGCACGCCGACGAGCACGTGACGATGGACTTCATCGACCGCATCCTTCCCGACCGCGTCGCGAGGATCTGGGTCCGCGCCATGCACGCGATCTGCGCGGCGATCATGTTCTTCCTCGCCTGGCAGGTCTGGATCAAGGCGAACAGGATCGCCGGCTACGCCGACACGACCGACGTGCTGCGCGTCCCCATCGGGCCGTTCGTGTACTTCATGGCCCTGATGATCGGCCTCACCGGCATCGTGCACGTCTTCAAGATGTTCGTCCCGGGTGCTGCGCGCACCAACCAAGTGACCACCTGAGGTCATGACCGCGCATCTATGACCGAGTCTCTGATCGGCCTGGGCATCATGCTGGTGCTCGCCTTCCTGCGCCTGCCGATCGCGATCTCGATGGGCGTGGTCGGCATCGTCGGCTATGCCTACATGCGCGACTGGAACTGGGCCGTCGCTTTCGCCACCGCGCAGACCAAGATCTACGAGACCGGTCGCAACTACGCGCTGACGGTGGTGCCGCTCTTCATCCTCATGGGCAACCTGGTCACCCGCGCCGGCATGTCGCAGGAGCTCTACCGCACCGCCTACGCCTTCATCGGCCACTTCCGCGGCGGCCTCGCGATGGCCACCATCGCCGGCTGCGCCGGCTTCGGCGCGATCTGCGGCTCGTCGATCGCCACCGCGGCGACCTTCGCCAAGGTCGCCTATCCGTCGATGAAGAAGTTCGGCTACTCCGATGCGCTCGCCACCGGCGCCATCGCCTCGGGCGGCACGCTCGGCATCCTGATCCCGCCCTCCACCATCATGGTGATCTACGGCATCATGACCGGCACCAGCATCGGCAAGCTGTTTGCCGCCGGCGTCATCCCGGGAGTCCTGGCCACTCTCCTCCTCTGCCTCGCTGTCCAATACGTGACCTGGCGGGATCCTGCCGCCGGTCCGCGCGGCGAGCGCCTGTCGTGGAAGGAGCGCTTCGACACGCTGCAGGGCTTCGGCTGGTTCGCCGCGGTCGGCGTCGCAGTGATCGCCTCCGCGAGCTTCGGCTGGCTTGAATCCGACGATGCCGCCGTGCTGGGCGCCCTCGCCGTGTTCGGTCTTTCGCTCATCTACAAAGGCGTGACCAGCGTGATCGCTCTCTTCGCGCTGGTGATGGGCGGCATCTATGGCGGCGTCTTCACCGCCGTCGAAGGCGCGGGCGTCGGCGCATTCGGCGCCCTGGTCTTCGCCCTCGCCCGCAAGTCGCTCACCTGGCGCGCGCTCTATGCCGCGCTGGTGGAGAGCGCGCGCACGACCGCGATGCTGTTCATGATCCTGATCGGCGCGCTGATGTTCGCCGAGTTCGTCAACATCACCAGCATGCCCGACGACCTCAAGAACTTCGTCACGCGCCTGCAGATGAGCCCGATCATGGTGGTGGCGGTGATCATGATCATCTACGTCATCCTCGGCACGGCGATGGAGGAGCTCTCCATGATCCTGCTGACGGTGCCGGTGTTCTTCCCGCTCATCGTCCACCTCGGCGTCGACCCGATCTACTTCGGCATCCTGATCGTCGTCGTGGTCGAGATCGGCCTCATCAGCCCGCCAGTAGGCATGAACCTGTTCGTCCTCAACACGCTGCTGCCGCAGGTGCCGACGCGCGTCATCTTCCGGGGCGTGCTGCCGTTCATGGCGATCGACTGCGTGCGTCTTGCCATCCTGATCGCCTTCCCGATCCTCTCCCTCTGGCTGCCGAGCTTCATGAAATGAAATCGAAGGCGCACTTCATCGAGCGGGTGAGCCGCGAGATGGACGAGGACCTGCCGTTCCTCGACGGCTCGACGCCTGACCTGCTCGCCGCCTGTTGCCGGATCCTGGGAAAGGAAGATCACGAGTCGGGCCTCGCCGGGCAGGTCACGGCGCGCGCCGACAAGCCTGGCACGTTCTGGACCCTGCAGTTCGGCTACGGCTTCGAGGAAGCGACCGCGAAGCGCATTGTGCTGGTCGACGAGGACCTGAAGCCGCTAAAAGGCGGACGTCCGAATCCCGGCGTCCGGTTCCACATCTGGATCTACAACAAGCGCCCGGACGTGAAAGCCATAGTGCATACACACGCTCCGCACGCTTCTGCATTGGCTGCCACGGGCAAACCGTTGAAAACCATCCATATGGACAGCGCGATGTTGCATGGCACCGCGCACCTGCCGGAATGGCCCGGCGTGCCGGTTGCCGACGACGAGGGCCGCATCATTTCCGGTGCGCTCGGCAATGCGAAAAGTATCCTGCTCGCCAATCATGGGCTTTTGACAGCAGGAAATTCAATTGAAGAAGCCGCCTACCTGGCCGTCTTCTTCGAGCGCGCGGCGCGCATGCAGCTTCGCGCCATGGCCGCCGGCGGCTTCAGGGAAGTGAAGCCCGATCTCGCGGAAGAGGCGCGCGACTTCCTACTTCAACCTTCGATCGTCCGCGGAACCTTCGCCTACTGGGCTCGCCGGGTCTGACTCGGCGGGGAGCTTCATGTCGCCGCCTTCGAGGCGATTCCTCGCCTCCGCGTCGCCGTCGGGCTCCGCCGGCGCCGCCTGTCCGGGCTTGTCCTCCAGCGCCTCCGGCAGCCACATGGCGATCTGCGGGAAGGCGAGCACCAGCACCACGGCGATGACCTGGATCCACATGAAGTCGTACATGCCGCGGAAGATGGTGCCGATGCTCCATTCCTTCACCACCTGCTTGAGGTAGTACGCGGCCATCGCCACCGGCGGCGAGAGGAATGCCGTCTGCAGCACCACGGCGCTGATGGTGCCGAAGAACACCATGTCGTAGCCGAGGTTCGCCACCACCGGCGCGAGCATCGGCATGAAGATGAGCACGATGGCCGGCCACTCGAACGGCCAGCCGAGCAGGAAGATGAGCACCAGCACCAGCGACATCGTTCCCCAGGGCGGCAGCGGGATGGCGAGCAGCGCGTTGGTGATCCAGGTCGCGGTGCCCAGGCGCGCGAACACCGCGCCGAAGACATTCGACGTGACGGCGAGGAACAGCACCATGCTGGTGCTGATGAGCGTGCTCTGGCAGGCGGAGAACAAACCCTTCCAGCTGAAGCGGCCGTAGCAGATCACCAGCAGGATCGCGCCGAGCGCGCCGACTGCCGCGGCCTCGGTCGAAGTCGTCAGACCCATGATGATCGCGCCGAGCGTCGCGAAGGTGAGCACCGTCACCGGCACCAGCCCGACCACGCACTCCCAGACGACCGGCCACATCGCCTTGGGGCGATCCTCGAGCGGCACCGGTGGCCCGAGCTTCGGATTGATGAAGCTGCGGCCCATCGTATAGAGGATGTACATGGCGGCCAGCATGAAACCCGGGCCGCACGCCGCCTCGTAGAGCTTCGCCACCGAGACGCCGAGCACCGGCCCCATCACCACCAGCATCACCGAAGGCGGGATCAGGATACCGAGCGTTCCTCCCGCGGCGATCGCACCGGCCGACATGCGCACGTCGTAGCCCGCCTTGATCATCATCGGCCCGGCCATGATGCCGAGCAGCACCACGGTGGCGCCGACGGTACCGGCGGCGATGCCGAACAGCGTCGCAGTCAGCAGCACCACCAGGTAGAGCGAGCCGCGCACTGGCGCAAACAAATCGCGGAAAGCGATGAACAGGCGCTGCAGGATCCCCGCCTGATCACAAACATAGCCCATGAGGATGAACATCGGCACGGCGACGAACTCGTCCTGCTTCATCATGCCGATGGTCTGCAGATAGGCGAGGTCGAACACCCGGTCGCCCAGGCCGATGAAGCCGAAGATCAGCGCCAGGAAGAGCAGCGTCAGCGCGATCGGGATGCCGATGAAGATGGCGCCCAGCATCACCAGCAGCATCACGGCGCCGAGCAATTCCAGGCCGGTCATACTTCCACTTTCTCGCGGTGCTCGAACTCCCGGTCGAAGCGGATCTGGAACCAGCACTTCAGCGACTCGGATACCCCCTGGATCATGAACAGCAGCGCCGCGAGCGGCACCGAGGCGCGGAACGGCCAGAGGATCGGCCGCCACGGCGACTGCTCCGAGGTTTCGCCGATCTGGAACGCGTACCAGGCGTCGTCGACGCTGATGTAGAAGAACGTGATCATCACCGGGAAGAACAGCACGACGTACGAGATGAGATCGACGGTGCCTTTCTTGCGCTCCGAGTACCTGTCCCAGAGCATGTCGGTGCGCACGTGCGCGCCCTTGAGCAGCGCGTAGCCGCAGCCGAGCATGAACGCCGAGCCGTTGGCGATGTAGCTCGTATCCATCACCCAGATCGTCGGCGCGTCGAACAGGTAGCGCGAGAAGCACTCGTAGCTGATCGAGACGACGAGGAACAGCATGGCGAGCGATACCAGCTTGCCGGTCGCGTCGGTGAAGCGATCGATCTTGCGGATCGTCGCGTAGAAGCCCGGCGGAAACTCGCTCATTTCCTGCCGTGCGTAACCGCGCCGAGATTCGCCGGCCCGACGAGCGCCGCGTACTTCTCGAGCACGCCGGTCGCCTCGCGCTTCGGCGGGCGCGGCTTTCTCTTCTTCAAGGAGGTCTTTGTTTCCAGCACGCCCCTGACCGCGTCAATGCGGATCGGGTCGCCGTCCTTGAGAAGGGCGAGTGGACCGCCCATCGCGGCCTCGGGCGAGACGTAGCCGATCATCATGCCGCGCGTCGCACCCGAGAAGCGGCCATCGGTCAGGAGCGCCACCTTCTCGCCCATCCCCTGCCCGTAGAGAAGCGCGGTGACACCGAGCATCTCGCGCATGCCAGGGCCGCCTTTCGGCCCCTCGTAGCGGATGACGAGCACGTCTCCCGCCTTGACCTTTTTGGTCTTGATGAATTCAGAACAGCTCTCTTCAGAATCGAACACGCGCGCCGGACCTTCGAACTGAAGCGATTTCAGGCCGGCCACCTTGATGAGCGCCCCGTCGGGCGCGAGGTTGCCCTTGAGCACGACCAGGCCGCCGGTTTTCGTGATCGGTTCTTTTCGGACGACCGATCCATCCGCGCCGGCGTGACCGCTCAGTGCTTTTTCAAGAGTAGTGCCACCCAACGTCAGGCAATCACCGTGGAGGGCACCGTGTGTCAGCAGGGCCTTGAGAACGCTGTACACGCCACCCACCGCGTGCAGGTCTTTTGCGAGAAACCGCCCGCCCGGCTTCAGATCGGCGATGAGCGGCGTGCGCTTCGCGACACGCGCAAAGTCATCGAGCGAGAAGCGGATTCCCGCCTCGTGAGCGATGGCCGGCAGGTGCAGCGCCGCGTTGGTCGAGCCGCCGGTCGCGGCGACCGCGGCGGCGGCGTTCTCGATGCTTTTTTTCGTCACCAGCTGGCGCGGCAGAGGTCCGCCTTCCTCCAGCAGACGCATGACCGCCCTTCCGGCTTCCCGTGAAAGAGAATTCCTGGATTCGGAAACTGCAGGCAGCGTTGCCGAGCCTGGCGGCGCGAGGCCAAGCGTCTCGGCCACCATGGCCATGGTGTTGGCGGTGAACTGACCGGGACACGAGCCGAGCGTCGGCAGGCATGCCTGCTCGAGCTCGGCCAGCTCGATCACCTTCATCTTGCCCGCCATCACCGCGCCGACGCCCTCGTAGGTATCGAGCACGGTGACATCGCGGCCGCGCCACGTCCCCGGCAGCGCCGCGCCGCCGTAGACGAACACCGACGGCACGTTCAACCGCACCATCGCCATCATCATTCCCGGCAGCGTCTTGTCGCAGCCGGCGAAGCCGACCAGCGCGTCGTAGGCGTGGCCGCGCACCACTGCCTCGACGCCGTCGGCGATGATCTCGCGCGAGACGAGCGAATAGCGCATGCCGCCGTGGTTCATCGACATCGAGTCGGCGACCGAGATCGAAGCGAAATCGAACGGCACGCCGCCCGCCTCGCGCACGCCTTCGCAGGCTTCGCGCGCGAAACCGCCGAGCAGCGCGTTGCACGGCGTGACGCGGCCATCGGTCGAAGCGACGCCGACGAACGGTTTCTTCAGATCGCCGTCTTTGACCCCGAGCGCACGCAGGAACGCGCGGTGCGGCGCGCGATCCAGCCCTTCAACCGTGATTCGCGACGGAAGCTTCTTCTTCATATTCCGAAACGATCTCTTCGATGCTCGCGCTTCCCACGAAGCCGCGGTTGGAGACGGTGGTTTTCGGCACTGTATCCATGATCGCCTGCAGTCGCTCGTCAGGCACGAACGTGACTTTCCCCTTCGCGCGGCCCTTCACCGCGTTCCACATCTGCTGCGCGCTGACGCTGATTCCGGGAAGAAGGAACGTCCCGGTCACGGAGGCGGCACGCTGGAACGCGTCCACCACACGCCGCAGCGAGATGCACGCCATACGCGTCCCCGGGCTCACCGGGCAGACGTAGTCGCGGCCGGCGAGCGGCTCGCGGATGATCGCGCTCGCCCAGCCCGAGACGGCGGTGTTGGCCGCGCCGGGCCGCACCATGACGGTCGGCAGGCGCAGCGAGCAGCCGTCGAGATAGCCGCGCCGGGTGTAGTCGGCAATGAGGATCTCGCCCACCAGCTTTTGCGCGCCGTACGAAAGCCGCGGCGCGGCCGGCGTCTCGTCGGTGACCGGATCCGGCAACGCGCCCCCGTATACCGCGATCGACGAAGCGAAGACGAATTTCGGCCGATGGCCGGCGAGGCGACAGGCTTCCAGCAGGTCGCGCGTCGCCTCGAGATTCACCTTGGTGCCGAGCTCGAAGTTCTGCTCCGCGCCGCCCGAGACCAGCGAAGCGAGGTGGAATACGGCGCCGATCTCCGGTGTGATGAGCGAGCGCGCGAATTGTGGATAGGCGAGATTGCCGACGACAGGCGTGCCGGCAGAAGGCGTGGCCTGGTCGACCGCAATGACCTCGCCTCGCGGCAGCAGCGCGCGCACGAGAGCGGAACCGATATAGCCCGCTGCGCCGGTGACGAGTATTCTCATGGCCGCGGCTATTCTAATTACAGGAGGAGTGGATGCTTCGGGTTGTCATGCTGCTGTGCGCGCTCGCGGGATTTTCTTCGTCATGGGCGCAAAGCTATCCGGCGCGGCCGGTCAAGGTAATCGTGCCGTTCGCCATCGGCGGGCCAGCCGACCTTTACGGCCGCTTCATCGCGTCGAAGCTGCAGGAGGCGCTGGGCCAGCCTTTCGTGGTCGAAGACCGCCCTGGCGGCGGCTCGATCGTCGGCACCGACGCGGCGGCGAAATCCGCGCCGGACGGCTACACCCTGCTCGTCATGTCGAACACTCACACCGTCAACGAGACGCTGGTGCCGAAGAAGCCGTTCGACCTGATGAAGGATTTCGCGCCGATCAGCGGCATCAACTTTTCCGACCTGATCATGGTCATCCATCCCTCGGTGCCGGCGAAGAACCTGAAGGAGTTCATCGCCCTCGCCAAATCGAAGCCCGGCTCCCTGAACTACGCCTCCTCCGGAACGGGGACGCCGTATCACATGGCCGGCGAGCTGTTCAAGGCGATGGCCGGCGTGGACATCGTCCACATTCCGCACAAAGGCAGCGACCAGGCGCGTACCGCCGTTCTCGGCGGCCAGGTGCAGATGATGTTCGATGCCATTCCGACCATGAACGCCCACGCCCGCGCCGGGACCGCCCGCGCGCTCGGCACCACCGGCGCTAAGCGCTCGCCGGTGACGCCCGACGTGCCGACGGTCGCCGAAGCCGGCGTGCCGGGCTACGAAGCGACCATCTGGCTGGGCATGATGGCGCCGGCGGGAACACCACGCCCGATCCTCGAAAAGCTCAACGCCGAGATCAACAGGATCATCAACTCGGCCGAGGTGAAGGAGACCTGGGGCAAGCAAGGCGCACAGCCGATGGGAATGCCGATCGACGCGTTCGAGAAATTCCTGCACGCCGACGTCGCCAAGTGGGCGAAAGTGGTGAAAGCCTCGGGCGCCAAGGCCGACTGAGCATGGGATAGACTGCTGCAGCATGAGAAGAGCATTGACGGCGTGCGCGCTTTCCACCTGGGTCGTCGCGGCCCAGGCGCAGGGCATCCCTCCCGCCACCAGCGCGCCGCCTCCGCCGACGATGCAGTCCCCCACGCAAGGACCCGTCCCGGCCACCACGCAGCAATCGCAGCGCGGCAACATCGCGCCGGTGGTCGACATCCGCATCCAGGGGGAAGGCATCAGCCTGCCGAAGGGCGTCGGCGAAGCGCCGCCGCGGGAGAAACCGCCCGCCAGGTAGCTATTCGGCCTTGATGTTCGCGGCGCGCGCGATTTCGCTGAACAGCTTTGTTTCGTTCCTGACCAAGTCATCGAATTGCGCCGGAGTGGTTGGCCGCGGCTCGATTCCGATCGGCTGCCAGCGCTCCCGCGTCGCCGGACCGGCGAGCACCTTGCCGACATCGGCGCTGATCCTCTCGACGATCGCGCGTGGCGTCGCCGCCGAGGTCAGCAGGCCAAACCACAGCGTCGACTCGTAGCCCGCCACACCGGCTTCCTCGATCGTCGGCACCTGCGGCAGCAGCGGATCGCGCTCGCGCGAGGAGACGGCGAGGGGCAGCAACCTGCCGTCCTTCACCGGTCCCATCGCGTTGGCGATCGGCGCCATGAAGAACTGCACCCTGCCGGTCACGGTCTCGGAGAGCGCCTCGGGAATTCCCTTGAACGGCACGTGCACCACGTCGATCGCCGCGCGCGCTTTCAGGATTTCGGCGGCGAAGTGCGTGCCGCTGCCCACGCCAGCCGAGGAGAAATTGAACGCGCCCGGCTTGCTCTTAACTGCCTGGAGCAATTCCTTCAGCGAAGAAATCCCCAGCGACGGCGCGACGACCAGCACGTACTTGGACGTGCCGGTCTGGGTCACGCCGGCCAGCTCCTTCGTGTCGTAGGGCAGCTTGGCGTAAATGGCCGGCGCGGCCGCGTGCGCCGACGACACCGAGAGGAGCGTGTAGCCGTCCGCCGGCGCGCGCGCGACCAGCGCCGCGGCGACCGAGCCGCCGGCGCCGGGCCGGTTCTCGACGATCACCTGCTGCTTCCACGCCGCCCCGAGCTCCTGTGCGAGGTGCCGGGCGATGATGTCCGGGCCGCCGCCGGGGGTAAATCCCACCACGATGCGCACCGGCTTTTCGGGATAATCGGCGCATGCAGCGGCGGCGAAAGCGAGGCTGGCGATGAATGAAAGCACTCTCTGGCTGGTCATCTTTCTCGTCCTCGCCGTCGGCGGGCTGGTGGGAATGTTTTTCTTCGGCTGGAGACGCCGCAAGGAAAAGCCGCCGCCGGGCGTCAAGCCGCTGCCGCCCGACGACGATTGACTACTTGGCCGGGCTCGCGACGGGCTTGCCCTTCTCGACGATATAAGTCGCGAGGACCTTCGCCGGCCCGCTGCCGACGTTGCGGCCGTCGTGCACCACGCCGGCGGGAACGAAGAACGATTCGCCCGCATTCACCGTGCGCGGCGGCTGGCCTTCGATCAGCAGCTCGAGCGTGCCCTCGACGACGTAGCCGAGCTCCTCGCCCGGGTGCGTGTGCTTGCCGGCGGCGCCGCCCGGGACGAATTCCGCCAGCGCCTGCACCGCGTGCCGGTCTGCGACGCTGAGGTTCTGGTCCTGCAGCAGCTTGCGGGTGAATCCGGGTTGTTGCGCGGCGAGCGTGCCGATGCCGGCGACGGCGATCAGCGCTGCAATGATTTTCCTCATGACTCCTCCCCTTGGTAGCATCGAAAGATGCGCATCGCATTATTGATCATCGCGCTTCTCTGCGCCTCCCTCGCGCAGGCGCAGCAGTATCCATCCCGGCCGGTCCGGCTGATCGTCCCCTTCCCGGTCGGCTCGACGCCCGACATCGTCGCCCGCACGCTCGGGCAGAAGCTCGCCGACGCATGGGGCCAGCCGGTGATCATCGACAACAAGCCCGGGGCCGGCGGCAACATCGGCACGGCGGAAGCGGCGCGCGCTCTTCGCGACGGCTACACGCTCCTCATCGGCAGCAACGGGCCGATCGCCGTCAACCAGGCGATGTACAAGGATCTGCCATACAACGCAGCGCGGGATCTGAAGCCGATCTCGCTTCTCGCCGCCGCGCCGCAGATCCTCGCCGTGCACGCCGCGGTGCCGGCGAACGACCTGACGCAGCTCATCGAGTATGCGCGCGCCAATCCCGACAAGCTTTCGTACGGGTCGGTCGGCGCCGGCAGCGCCTCGCACCTGACGATGGAGCTGCTCAAGTCGCAGGCGAAGGTGTCGCTCGTGCACGTGCCGTACAAAGGCTTCCCGGCGGTGGTGCAGGATCTGCTCTCCGGCCAGATCCACGCCACGTTCGCGATCGTTCCTGCCGTCCTGCCGCAAATCCGCAACGGCCGGCTGAAGGGCCTGGCGGTAACGAGCGCAAAGCGCACCTCGCTCGCTCCCGACATCGCGACAGTGTCCGAGCAGGGCTTTCAATACTTCGATGCGACTGCGTGGCAGGGGCTGATGAGCCCTGCGGGAATACCGCCGGACGCTTTCGAGCGGATCGCCGGCGAGACGCAGAAGGCGATGCGCTTGCCGGATGTCCGGCAGATCCTCGAGAGCCAGGGATTCGAGGTGATCGGCAGCTCGCCGCAGGTCTTCGAGTCCTTCCTGCGTGCCGAGCGCGACAAGTGGACGAAGATCGTCCAGGCGACCGGCGCTAAAGCCGAGTAGCGCCTCTCAGCGGTAGATCAGGATCGCTTCGCGCTCATCGCGCCAGGCCTTCTCTTCCTGGCACGCCTGCGCGTCGAGATCACCCGGCTGGGCGCCGGCATCGTCGACCCATTGCCGCAGCCGTTCGCCGCCGTTGATCACGTCGATCGCCATCCGGCCCCGCTCGTACTCATAGGCGAAGTCGCGCCATAGCGGGTATTCGGGGCGCAAGGCGCGCAGCGCCTTGAACGCGAGCGCCATCAGCCGCCAGGGACGGAAGGCCGCGTGATCGTAGCTCGCCTCCCCGACGTGGATCTGCAGGCCGCTGCACAGCCTGCCGACGTGCTTGTGAAAGGTCGGCTCGAACCAGCACGGCCGCAGGCTGCAGCCGCGCATCCAGTCGGCCGCGAGCGTGCTCATCTTTTTCAATAGCTGATCGACCTCCAGGTCGGGAGCGCCGAAAAGCTCCAGGGGGCGCGTCGTGCCGCGCCCCTCCGAGAGCGTCGTGCCCTCGAGCATCACGCTGCCCGGGTAGCAGCGGGCCATCCAGAGGTTGGGCGCATTCGGGCTCGGGTTGACCCAGGTCCGCTCGCCGAGCGGCCAGCCGAAACCCGGGCCTTTCGCCGGCTGCCAGCCCTCCATCGCCACCACTTCCAGCTCGACGTCGAGCTTCAGCGTTCGCACGAACCAGCGCGCCAGCTCGCCGAGCGTCAGGCCGTGGCGCATCGGCATCGCACCGGCGCCGACGAAGCTTTCCCAGGCGGGATGCAGGCGCAACCCCTCGATCTCGCGCCCGACCGGGTTCGGGCGATCGAGCACCCAGACGCTCTTCCTTTGCTTCGCCGCCTCTTCGAGCACGTAGCGCAGCGTCGTGATGAAGGTGTAGACGCGGCAGCCGAGGTCCTGCAGGTCGACGAGCAGCACGTCGAACGTTTCCATCATCGCCGCGCTCGGGCGGCGCACCGCGCCATAGAGGCTGAAGACGGGGATACCGTGCGCCGGATCGGTAAAGTCGGGCGACTCGACCATGTTGTCCTGCTTGTCGCCGCGCAGGCCGTGCTGCGGGCCGAACGCAGCCGAGAGCTGCACCTCCGGCAGCGCAGCGAGCGCGTCGATCGTGTGGCCGAGCTCGCGCGTGACCGACGCCGGGTGCGCGAGCAGCGCGACGCGCTTGCCGGCAAGCCGCCCGCGCAGCGCGCGATCCTCGAGCAGGCGATCGATGCCAAACTTCATTTCAGCTCGAGCGCGAACGCGCGCCGGTGGTGGAAGTCCGGCTTGCCCGGCGGATGGCGCAGTGCCCAGTACGAAAGCGCGCCGCTCTTTTCCTCGATCACCGCGGAAAGGCCGATCCTCAAGGGACCTTTCGCTTCGATCGTGCCGTCGAGCCTCAGCGTGCGGCCGATGCGACGGAGGCGGGGGCGCGGCGACTTGGCGCTCGCGTCCTGCCGAAGTCGATATTTCCGGAAGGCATAGCTCGCCCACTCGCCGGAAGGCGACAGGTTGTATTCGCGATAGGCGCGCGAGCCCTTGCGGGCGAGAAAGACTTCGAAGCAGGTGTGGCGCCAGAGGCCATCCGCGAAGCGCGCGGGCCGGCGGGCCGGAATGCGCAGGCGCTCCAGGTCGGCGTCGAGGATGAAGCTCACGGCGAGCACGCCGGACGGCGCCCTGGCCACCCGCGCCCGAAGGCTACGAATGGCGCTGCTGCGAAACCCGGGATGAGACTTGAGCGAGGCCGCCGGCAAGAGGAATCAGGGTCAGCCCCAGATGAGCCAGAAGCCGGCGCCAAACAGGAGCGGCAGCACGAACGCGAAGCGCGCCATGGTCTTGATGCGCAGCCGCGCGACTTCGTCCAGCTCCGGGGCGCGGTG
>JAXDQC010000055.1:0-10761 GCA_034668045.1 Betaproteobacteria bacterium
AGAGAAGTAAAACCTGGCGACTTCGTCATCGGCGGCCGCAACTTCGGCATGGGCTCCTCGCGCGAGCAGGCGCCCGAGGCGCTGCGCCATCTCGGCGTCGCCGCGCTCATCGCCCAGTCCTTCGCCGGCCTCTTCTATCGCAACGCGCTCAACCTCGGGCTCCCCGCCGTCGTCTGCCTGGATGCGAAACGGATCCGCCCGGGCGACGACCTGCGCATCGACTTCGAGCGCGGCCGGATCGAAAACAGCACCACCGGCGACGTGCTCGACTGCGAGCCGATTCCCGCCCATCTCATGCAGATGGTGCGCGACGGCGGCCTCGTGCCGCATCTCGAGAAGCGGCTGCGGAAATGACCCACGACCTCGTGGTCAAGAACGTCCGTGTAGTCCGGCCCAACATCCGGGAAGTCGTGCAAGGCGACATCGCTATCACGGCTGGGAAGTTTTCTCTTGTACAAGCGGAAATAAAGGCAAGCGCAGCGAAGCAGGTTTACGACGGCAAAGGCCTGCTCGCCTTCCCCGGCGTCGTCGACGCGCACATGCACACCGGCATCTACTCGCCGCTCGCCGAAGACGCGGTGAGCGAGAGCCGCGCCGCGGCGCAAGGCGGCGTCACGACCAGCCTCAACTATTTCCGCAGCGGCCAGTACTACCTGAACAAGGGCGGGCCGTACGCCGAGTTTTTCGCCGAGGTGCTGAAGATCTCCGAGGGCAAGTTCCACGTCGACTATGGGTTTCACCTCGCACCCATGGATTCGACGCATATCGGCGAAATCCCGATGCTGGTCGAGAAGTTCGGGGTCTCCTCTTTCAAGATCTTCATGTTCTACGGCTCGCACGGCCTGCACGGCCGCTCCGACAGCCAGCGCGACTTCCTGATGATCGGCCCCGAGGAGCGCTACGACTATGCGCACTTCGAGTTCGTGATGCGCGGCGTGCAGGCGGCGCGCGAGCGCCTGCCGGAGAAGTCGAGCCAGATCAGCCTGTCGCTGCATTGCGAGACGGCCGAGATCATGACGGCGTACACGAAGATCATCGAAGGCCGGAAGGACCTCGACGGCCTCGAGGCCTACCACGAGTCGCGTCCGCCGCATTCGGAAGGCCTCGCGGTATTCATCGCCTCGTACCTCGCCAACGAGGCGGCGCTGCCGACGATCAACCTGCTCCATCTCTCGTCGCGCAAGGCGCTGACCGCGGCGCTGCAGATGGCGGAGGTTTTCCCGCACATCGACTTCCGCCGCGAAGTGACGATCGGTCATCTCGTTCTGGACGTGAATTCCAAGAGCGGCGCGCTCGCCAAGGTCAACCCGCCGATCCGCCCCCGCGAGGATGTCGAGTTCCTCTGGCAGAAGCTGCTGGAAGGCAAGGTCGACTGGGTGGTGAGCGACCACGCGTGCTGCCGCCACGAGACCAAGGCGGCGAAGCACGCGCTCGGCAACATCTGGCTCGCCAAGTCCGGCTTCGGCGGCACCGAGTACCTGCTGCCGGCGCTGCTCTCGGAAGGCGCGAAGCGCCGCCTGCCGCTGCACCGCGTCGCCGAGCTCACCAGCTACAACCCGGCGCGGCGCTTCGGCGCCAATGCCAAGGGCGACATCGCGCCCGGCCTTGATGCCGACCTCGTCCTCGTCGATCCGAATTCGAGCTGGACGATCCGCGCGGCGGATTCGGAATCGACCCAGGGCTATACGCCCTTCGAGGGCATTGAGTTAACGCACAAGGTGAAAGCGACTTTCCTGCGCGGCGAGCTCGCGTACGAGAACGGCAAGGTGGTCGGCGCGCCGCGCGGCCGCTACTTGCACCGTCCCACTTGAAGGTCCCGGTCGTCGTCATCGGCGCCGGCGCCTGCGGCCTGACGGCAGCGCTCGCGGCGAAGGACGCCGGCCAGGAAGTGCTGGTCCTCGAGCGCGATGCGACGCCCTCCGGCTCGACCGCGCTCTCGTCGGGGTTTGTTCCCGCGGCCGGCACGCGCTATCAGCGCGCGGCCGGTATCGACGACGCGCCCGAGCTCTTCGCCGCCGACGTCATGCGCAAGAACCATGGCGAGGCCGATTCGCGCGTCGTCGATGCGCTGTGCCGCGGCGTCGGCACGACGCTCGAGTGGCTCGACGACCGCCACGGTGTGCGCTTCGACGTGCTGCAGGGCTTCACCTACCCTGGCCACAGCCGGATGCGGATGCACGCCGTCGCGGAGAAAACCGGAGCAGCGCTGATGGCGGCGCTGCTGCGCGCCTGCGCGGACGTCGACATCCTGACTTCCGCGCGCGTCACAGACGTATCGCCCGAAGAGGTCGTTTTCGAACGGCCGGACGGCAAGCGCGAGCGGGTCGAGTTCGACGCCCTGGTCCTCGCCTGTTCCGGCTTCGGCGGCAACAAGGAGCTGGTACGACGCTATCTGCCCGAGGTTGCCGACGCGCTCTACTTCGGTCACGTCGGCAACCAGGGCGACGCGGTGCGCTGGGGAACCGCCCTCGGCGCACAGGCGACGGACATGACCGCCTACCAGGGCCACGGTTCGGTCGCCACGCCGCACGGCATCCTCGTCACCTGGGCGCTGATGACCGAGGGCGGAATACAGGTCAACGAAAGCGGCGAGCGTTTTTCCAACGAGCACCTCGGCTATTCGGAGCAGTGCCTGCCGGTCCTGCGCCAGCCGGGCGGCGTCGCCTGGTGCATCTACGACGAGCGCCTGCACCAGCTCGGCATGACCTTCCCCGACTATCGCGATGCGCACGCGGCGGGTGCGGTGAAATTGAACCCTTCGTTCCCGCGTTTGACTGAAACGTTGAAAGACGTTCGCGCCTATGCGTCCGGAGGGCAGGATCCTTTCGGCCGCGATTTCTCGACCAAACCACTGCTGGCCCCGCCCTACTACGCCGTGAAGGTCACCGGCGCGCTTTTCCACACCCAGGGCGGGCTCGTGATCGACGAGCAGGCGCGCGTCCTGCCGCTGCGCAACGTCTTTGCCGGAGGCGGCGCCGCGCGCGGCGTGTCCGGCGCGCACGTCTGGGGCTATCTCTCGGGCAACGGCCTCCTGAGCGCGGTTGGCCTGGGACGAATCGCCGGCGAAAACGCGGCTAGATTCACTTTAAGATGCTCGGCGACATGACGGTCCGCGAAGGCTTCGTCGGCAGCATCGGCAATACGCCCCTCATCCGGCTGCGCGGTCCGTCGGAGCTCACCGGCTGCAACATCCTCGGCAAGGCCGAGTTCCTCAATCCCGGCGGGTCGGTGAAGGACCGCGCCGGCCTCTACATCATCCTCGACGCCGAGCGGCGCGGCCTGCTCAAGCCCGGCGGCCTGATCGTCGAGGGCACGGCGGGGAACACCGGCATCGGCCTCGCGCTGGTCGGCAATGCGCGCGGCTACCGCACGCTCATCGTCATCCCGGACACGCAGAGCCGCGAGAAGAAGGACATGCTCAGGCTCTGCGGCGCCGAGCTGCGCGAAGTGCCGGCGGTGCCCTACAAGGACAGGAACAACTATGTCCATGTCTCGGAGCGCCTGGCGCACGAGCTGAACGCCTTCTGGGCCAACCAGTGGGACAACACCGCGAACCGCGACGGGCACTTCCGCAGCACCGGCCCCGAGATCTGGGAGCAGACGCAAGGCAAGGTCGACGGCTTCACCTGCGCGATCGGGACAGGCGGGACCCTTTCCGGCGTTGCTTTGTACTTGAAGAAACAGAACAGCAAAGTCCGCATTGCCGTCGCCGACCCGATGGGCGCGGCGATGTACCACTGGTTCAAGGAAGGCGAGCTGAAATCCGAGGGAAGCTCCATCACCGAGGGTATCGGCCAGGGCCGCGTGACCAAGAACATCGAGGGAGCCCCGGTCGACGACGCCTACCAGATCCCGGATTCGGAAGCCCTGCCGATCATTTTCCAGCTGGCGAAAACCGAGGGACTGATCCTCGGCGGCTCGAGCGGCATCAACGTCGCCGGCGCCATCCGCCTGGCGAAGGACCTCGGCCCCGGCCACACCGTGGTGACGATCCTCGCCGACTCGGGCACGCGCTACCAGTCGAAGCTCTTCAACCGCGCCTTCCTCGAGGAAAAGGGGCTGCCGGTCCCCGAGTGGCTATAAAGTACGCCGTGGCCAAGAACATCCTCGTGGTCGAAGACGACCCGGACATGCGCAAGCTCGTCGCGAGCGTGCTGCGCAAGGCTGGCTATGAGGTCAGCACTGCAACCAACGGCCTCGAAGCGGCGTCGTCCTGCCTCGCCCGGAAGCCCGACCTCATCATCAGCGACGTCCACATGCCGACGATGACCGGGTTCCAGATGATCAAGGTCCTGAAGGCCGAGCCCGGGATGCAGGATATCCCGGTAGTTTTCCTCACCGTGGACGAAGGCCGCCGCGAGCGCAGCAGCGAGCTGGGCGCGGTCGCCTACCTCACCAAGCCGCTAAGGCCGGCCAACCTCCTCGCTACCGTCAAGCAGCATCTTCCCTAGCGATTGGAATATCTCAGGCCCTGGAAGCTCGCGACCCTATTCATCGGCATCGCGCTGCTGATCGGGGGCTCGATCTACTTACCGGCGCCCGACTGGGACATTCCGATCAGCCTGATCATGGCACTCCTCGCCTACCTGACGGCGCCCTGGAGCCTTCGCGTGATCGTCGAGCGTCGATGGCGGTCCTTGCCACTCGCGTTGTTACTGACCTGGTTCACGGTGGACGGCTGCTACTGGCTCTACTGGCGCTGGAAGAATCCCGCCGCGCTCGACCTGATGCGCGACGTGAATTTCCTGGCTTCCCTCGCCCTCTACGGAATGTGCGGCGTGCTTTGGTTGTATCGGGGAAGTCTTCGCGACGGTGCTAGCATGCTCGCCACCAAGGGGAGGCACTCATGAAATTGATACTCGCGCTGGGTCTGCTCATCGCTCCGCTCGCGCACGCGGCGGACATCGAAGCCGGCAAAGCCAAAGTCGCCGCTGTATGCGGCGCCTGCCACGGCGTCAACGGCGTCAGCGTCAGCGACACGATCCCGAACCTCGCGGCGCAGAAAGCCGTCTACCTCGAGACGCAGCTGAAGGCGTTCAAGGACGGCACGCGCAAGGCGGGCGGCCCCACGAGCCCGGCAGCGAGCATGATCGCGATCGCGACGCAGCTCTCGGCCGACGACATCGCCAACGTGGCTGCGTTCTTTGCCACGCAGCCGGGCGCGACCCAGGCGGCAAAGTCCTCGTTCCTGCCGAACCTGGCGAAGACCAACGTCACCTTCCCGGACGACTACAAGAAGACCTTCGTCAAGTATCACACCATCAACTTCCCGGCGACGCGCCAGGTCCGCCACTACTACGCCAATAAGGCGGCAATCGACGCGGCGAGGGCGAACAAGCCGCTGCCCGCCGGCTCGTACCTCTTCGCCGAGGTGTACGCAGCCAAGCTCGACGACAACAAGCAACCGGTGATGGGCAAGGACGGCTTCTTTGAGGCGGAGAAGCTGCTGCTGTTCACCGCGATGCAGAGCGGCGCGGGCTGGGGCAAGGACTTCCCGGATTTGCTGCGCAACGCCGATTGGAACTACACCATATTCTCGACCGACAAGACGCACCGGCCGATCAACCAGGCCGATTGCCTCGCGTGCCACAAGCCGCTCGACAACGTGAGCTACGTCTTCACGCTGAAGCAGCTCGGCGCGGCGGGGAACTAGCCGGCAGCGCTTACTCGGCCTTGTCGTCGGGCCGATCGTTGCAGCGCGTGACGCTGCCCTTGGCCGTCTTGACGGTGAAGCAGCGCCGGTCCGGATCTTCGGATTCCGCCTTCCCAGCGGCTGGCGGCTTCGGAGTGTCGCTCGCTCTCGCGGCGGAAGCAGGGGACGGGCGCGGCGCGGGCTGCGGCGGCGCGGGGGTCACCTGGATTCGTTCTTTCACCTCGCCAGCATCTTTCAGCCCGAGCTCGGCGCATCTGCTGCTGGCATAGGTCACTTTTCCGGCTGCGTCCGTGCATTTGAACGTCTGAGCAGCCGCCTCATGGCAGGGCAGCAGGACCGCGACCGCTACGACGATTTTGGCGATGTCAGTCATGCTTGGGCGGCGGGCGCTTGTCGATGAAGGCGTCCATGCCGGCGCGGCCTTCCTCGTTGGCGAAGCTGGAGGCGATCACGCCCGAGGCGAGCTCGTAGGCTTTCGCCAGGCCGAGATCCATCTGCTGATAGAAGGCGCGCTTGCCGGCAGCCACGGTGGCTGGCGGCTTTTCGGCCAGTTTCTTCGCCAGATCCGCGACGGCGGAATCGAGCTCCTGGGGAGACACGACTCTATTCACCAGGCCCCATTCGAGCGCCTTGCGCGCATCGATCGCTTCGCCGGTCAGCAGCATCTCCATCGCGTGCTTGCGCGAAAGGTTGCGGCCGACGGCGACGCCCGGCGTCGAGCAGAAGAAGCCCCAGTTCACGCCGCTGGTGACGAACTTTGCCGCGTCGGAGGCGATTGCCAGGTCGCATTGGGCAACGAGCTGGCAGCCTGCCGCCGCGGCGGCGCCCTGCACTTTCGCGATCACCGGCTGCGGCAGCGTGGGGATGGCCTGCATCATGCGGCTGCACTGGTTGAACAGCGCCTCGATCTTGGGCAGCTCCTTGAGGGCCTTGATCTCCTTCAGGTCGTGGCCGGCGCAGAAGCCCTTCCCTGCCCCGGCCAGGATCACGACGCGAACTTTCTTGTCGTTCTTGAAGGAATCGAATTCCTTCTGCAACGCGGAAAGCATTTCCCCCGTCAGCAGGTTCATCTGCTGCGGCCGGTTCATGGTCAGCGTGCAGACGCCGTCGCGGTCTTCGCGAAGGAGGATGGTCGAATCGGTTTTTGGAACGGCGCTCATGTGTCGATCGCGCTGGTGGACTTGGCCTTCTCGCGCAAGGCGAATTTCTGGATCTTACCCGTCGAGGTCTTGGGCAGCTCGCCGAAGATCACGGCGCGCGGCGCCTTGAACTTGGCCATCTGGCCGCGGCAGAACTCGATCATCTCCTCCTCCGAGATCTGCGAGCCGGGCTTCAGCTCGACGAAGGCGCACGGCGTCTCGCCCCACTTCGGATCCGGCCGGGCGACGACCGCCGCGGCCATCACCGCCGGATGGCGGTAGAGCACGTCCTCGACTTCCAGCGAGGAGATGTTCTCGCCGCCCGAGATGATGATGTCCTTCGAGCGGTCCTTGATCTTCACGTAGCCGTCGGGGTGCATCACCGCGAGGTCGCCGGAATGGAACCAGCCGCCGGCGAACGCCTCGTCGGTGGCTTTCGGGTTCTTCAGGTAGCCCTTCATGGTGATGTTGCCGCGGAACATGATCTCGCCCATGGTCTCGCCGTCCGCCGGCACCGGCTTCATTGTCGCCGGGTCCATCACCGTCAGGCCTTCCTCGACGTGGTAGCGCACCCCCTGCCGGCCGTTGAGGCGCACCTGGTCGGCCAAGGGCAGCTTTTCCCAATCCGGATTCTTCGCACACACGGTCGCCGGCCCATAAACCTCGGTCAGGCCGTAGACGTGGGTGATGTCGAAGCCCATTTTCCCCATGCCTTCGATCATCGAGGCAGGCGGCGCCGCGGCGGCGACCAGCCCGCTCACCTTGTGATCGATGCCGCGCTTCATTTCCTCGGGCGCGTTGATCAGCAGCTGGTGGACGACGGGAGCGCCGCAGTAGTGAGTGACTTTGTATTGCTTTATTAAAGAAAAAACAGTTTGTGCTTCAACCTTCCGCAGACAGATATTGGTGCCGGCATTGGCAGCCATGGTCCAGGGAAAGCACCAGCCGTTGCAGTGGAACATCGGCAGGGTCCAGAGGTAGACCGCGTGGTGCGGCATGCCCCAGACGAGGATGTTGCCGACGGCGTTCAGGTAGGCGCCGCGGTGGTGATAGACGACGCCCTTGGGATTGCCGGTCGTGCCCGAGGTGTAGTTGAGGGAGATCGCCTCCCACTCGTCTTCGGGCCAGCGCCAGGCGAACTCCGGGTCGCCTTCCTTCAGTAGTGCCTCGTAGGCGTCGTCGCCCATGATGATCGGCAGCTTGCGCTTAAGGCGATCGACCGTCGGCGAGAACTCCGGGTCGGTGATTAGCAGCTTCGCCTCGCCATGCTCGAGCATGAAATCGATCGCATCGGGGTCGAGCCGGGTATTAAGGGTGTTCAGGACTGCGCCGCACATCGGCACGCCGAAATGCAGCTCGTACATCGCCGGGATGTTCGGCAGCATCGCCGCGACCGTGTCGCCGACGCCGATGCCGCGCTTTTTCAGCGCCGAGGCCAGCCGCCGGGCTCTCTGATAGGTGTCTTTCCAGGTGTAGCGCTGGGCGCCGTGGATCAACGACGCACGATCGGGGTACACGGAAGCCGCCCGCTCGAGAAAACCGAGCGGCGTCAGCGAGGCATAGTTCGCACGGTTCTTGTCGAGATGCTCTTCATAGGCATTTCGGACCATGAGCAAAGTATACGGCCGACGCCAGCCATGGGCTGAAATGCAGGGATGCTCGCCGGATGGCTCGCCCTCGCCTTCTCCATCGCCGCCCTCGGCACCGCGCTCATGGTGCTGCGCCGCTTGCGGATGCTCGAGTTCTGCCCCGAAGTGCTCGCCGGCGACGTCATCCTGCCGCGCGCCAGCCGCGCCCGCAGCCCCAAGCTGCTGCTGCCGCTGCAGTTCACCAACGCCGGCCACGCGGGCGGCGTCATCCAGTGGGTAGCGCTGCGCCTGACGATCGACGGCCAGGCGGATCGTTCGCTCCTGCTCAGCCCGGTCGCCGAGGTCGACATGGCGGGCTTCCTCCAGGCGAAGCGCCAGATCACGGCCACCAACGCCATCGACCATTTCACCGCCTTCGCCCTCGAGGGCAAGCGGGCAATCGCCAAGTTCGTGCTGTTCGACATCTCCGAGCGCGGCCGCGGCGAGCCGCTGGACCTGCGGCCGGGACGCTACCGCTTCGAAGTCTTCATGAAGGCGAGCCACGCCGAAACGCCGACGCTCGAGCGGACCTTCGAGCACCTCCTGACCGAAAAGCAGATCGAGGAGTACCGCGCCGACTCGACCGTCTACCTGATCAACTACCAGATCACCCTGCCCGCCGCACGGCGGGAGATGTCGTCAGGGGAATGGCTGCCGCGCGCGCGCGAGGCCTAGGCGGCGAGCTTGCGCCAGAGGCTGCCGCCCTTGGCCTCTTTGTCGATGGAGTCGAGGACCTGCTCGTGCAGGGCCATCTCCTCCGGCAGGGCCGGCACCACGATCAGGCTGGAGACGTCGATCTGCAGCGCCGCGAACGCTGCCGCGGCGGCGGCCGGCGTCTCGAGCTCCATCATCAGGCTCTCCTGGCCGCGCGTCATCGCCAGGTAGCACTCGGCCAGCAGGCGGGCGTCGAGCAGCGCGCCGTGCAGGGTGCGGTTGGCGTTGTCGATGAAATAGCGCTCGCAGAGCGCGTCGAGCGAGTTCTTGCGCCCGGGGTGCAGCTCGCGGGCCATGAACAGGGTATCGGTGACCTTCGCCACCTGCTCCTTGAGCGGCTGCAGGCGCGCGCGCCCGAGCTCCAGCTCGAGGAATTCGACGTCGAAGTCGGCGTTGTGGATGATCAGCTCGGCGCCGGCGACGAAATCGAGGAAGTCCTTCGCCACCTCGGCGAATTTTGGCTTCGCCAACAGGTCCTCGCGCGTCAGGCCGTGCACCCGGGTCGCGCCGAGCTCGACCTCGCGCTCGGGATTCAGGTAGGTGTGGAACTGGCGCTCGGAAATGCGCCGGTCGAGGATCTCGACGCAGCCGATCTCGATGATGCGGTCGCCGTGCTTGGCGTTGAGGCCGGTGGTCTCGGTATCAAGGACTACCTGGCGCATCGGTATCCCCCGTGGGTATTCCCCTGTTGGCGAGCTCGTCCGCTCGTTCGTTTTCTGGATGCCCGGAGTGTCCCCGAACCCAATGCCACTCTACCTCATGGCGCGCCGCCACCTCGTCCAGCTGGCGCCACAAATCTTCATTCTTGACCGGCTTCTTGTCAGCCGTGCGCCACGCCCTGCGTTTCCAGGAGTGGATCCACGTGGAGATGCCCTTCTGAACGTACTGCGAATCGGTGTAGAGGTTGACCCGGCTCGGGCGCTTGAGCGCCTCGAGGGCGCGGATCACCGCGGTGAGCTCCATGCGGTTGTTCGTCGTCGCCGCCTCGCCGCCCCAGAGCTCTTTTTCCTTTCCCTGGGAGCGCAGGATGGCACCCCAGCCGCCGGCTCCCGGATTGACGCGGCAGGCCCCGTCCGTAAAGATTTCGACGACTTCATCGCTCATTGCCGGTGGGACCCCTGCGGCGTGCGCTGCGCGACCGGCGCGGCGACCGCGCGCCGCCGCGCCCGCTCCTGGCGCCAGGCTGGAGTGACGAGCCGCATACCCTGCACGCGCTTCACCGCGCGCACGACGTAAATGCCGCCCGCGATCGGCCACCAGCGCGCTCCCGCCTTCTCCATGAAGGCGAAGCGCTTGAGCCAGTTGTTTTTCGCGAACGGCGGGGCATAGCAGCCGAACATGCCGCCGTTCAGCTCGAAGCCCAGCAGCCGCAGCCATTCGCGCAGCCGCAAGAGGCCGATGAACTTCGCGTCCCAGGGCGTCGCCTTCTCCCTGCCGAACGTGAAGGCCTGGCGCGCGCGCCACAGCGAAGCGGTGTTGAAGCCCGAAACCACGAGGTGCCCTTCCGGCATCAGCACGCGCTCCACCTCGCGCAGCACCTCGTGCGGATGGGGATGGAACTCGAGCACGTGCGGCAGCACGACGAGATCGACGCTCTGCGAGGCGAGCGGCAGCTGCAGCGGGTCGG
>JAXDQC010000056.1:0-35965 GCA_034668045.1 Betaproteobacteria bacterium
GTCGAGCGGCGCGCCCCAGATCGCCATGATGCAGTCGCCGATGAACTTGTCGAGCGAGCCGCCGTGCTTGAAGACGACATCCACCTGCAGCGAGAAGTAGCGGTTGAGGAGCTCGATCACTTCCTCCGGCTTGCGCGTCTCCGAGAGCGTGGTGAAGCCGCGGATGTCGGAGAAGAGCAGCGTCACCTCGCGCCGGCCGGTGTCGATGCCGCCGCGCTCGACCAGCAGCCGCGCGACGTGCGGATTGGTGAAGCGGGAGAACTGCGCCATCGCCGCCTGCCGCTGGCGGCGCTCGCGCAGGAATTCAGCCAGCGCCGCGGTGCCGTAGAAGAGCCAGGCCGCGGCGACCGGCGTCACGACCGGCAGCAGGAGCAGGCTGCCGACCATCGCCCAGCTCGTCGCCACCAGGCCCGCGCTGGCGGCGGCGAGGACGCCGCCGGTGATGCGCGCGTCGACGCCAGTCCCAAATGCGAGAGTGACCAGGAACACGAGCGCGACGCCGATCAGTGCCGGCCACCAGCGCTCCGCCTGGCGCATGTGCCGGCCGTTCTTCAGGTTCTCGATCGCCGTACCGAGGATCTCGGCGCCCGGCTGCAGGCTGTCGAGCGGCGTGACGCGCAGGTCCTGCAGGCCGCTCGCGGCGGCGCCGATGATGAGGATCTTGCCCGCGAATTCATCGGCGGGACGGATGCGGCGCGAGCGGTTGATGTCCTCGTACAGGTCGCTGAAGGAGACGTGGGGGAAGGCGCCCTTGACGCCGCGCCAGGCGAGCACGATGTCGTCCGTGTCGGGCACCGGATAGCCCAGGTCGAAGGCGATGCGCGCCGGCAGCGAAGGGATCTGCCAGCCGCGCACCACCTCGCGCAGCAGATAGCGGCGGCCCACGCCGTCGGCATCCTCGGCGAAGGTGATGAGGCCGACGCGCCAGTGGTCGTTCGGCAGCACAAGCGGCGGCACCAGCGCGGCGCGCGCCTCCGGATCCGCGCCCTTGCCGCGCGCCACGCCGATGAGCGGCGCGATCTCGCTCATCGGCACGCCGCGGGCGTCGCCGGCGGCCGGCAGGCGCAGGAGCGGGAAGTAGGTGTTCCGGTGCTCGCGCACCGCGTCGCTGAAGGCCGCGTCGTCCTGCGGGCGAAAGCGGTCGGCTTCGGTGAACATCAGGTCGAAGACGATGGCGCGCGGCTTCTGCGCCGCCAGGCCGTCGATCAGCTCCGCGTAGACGACGCGCGGCCAGGGCCAGCGGCCGGCCTCCTTCTCCATCGCCGCCAGGCTCTTCTCGTCGATGTCGATCAGGACGATGTCGGGATCGGGCGCGATCTTCGCCGCCTGCGCGCGCACGTAACGGTCGAGCACGCGGTTCTCCAGCGGCTGCAGGACGTGCAGGCCATAGAGCTCCAGCCCCATGACCGCGAGCACGCCGAGAGCGAGCCAGCTCAGGCTGCGGTTCATTTGCCCGCCAGCGTCTCGGACAGCGCGTGGAAGAGCTCGACCGAGGCGTCGATCTCGTCGCGGTTGATCGACACGCTCTCGACGTTCACGCCGAGGGGAATCTGCGACGCGTACTTGCCGTCGAGGATGCGCCGCAGGTTGTCGCGGCAGATGCGGATCGACTGCGCGAGCGGCCGCGCCGCGCCGAGGATCTCGCGCTCGGTTTCCGGCGCGACGTTGACGCCCAGCCAGCGCAGGAAGGCGAGCGTCTTGTCCCGGCCGACCGGCGCGAAGGTGAGGACGATGCGCCGCGGCGCGACGCCCGCGCCGCGACAGTCGCGCAGGTAGTCGGCGAGCAGGCGCTCGCTCGGCGGCGCGTGGTAGATCGCCTGCGAGATGAAATAGGCGCAGCCCTCGATGCCCTTCGCGAGCAGGCGGGCCGACTCGCTTCTCTCCGCGGTGTGGCGCTCGGCGATGACCACGCCGCCGATGGTATAGCCCGCCGCGTGCGCCGCCGCGGCGCGGATGGCGCGCGACAGCGGCAGCGCGTACTTGCCCGGCGCGGGACGGCCGACGATCGACAGGAATCCAAGCCCGCGCGAGCCATCCAGCCACGCCTGCCAGCCCGCTTCGTCCACGTTGCCGAGCGCCTTATAAACGATGGTCGGCACATCGAAGAGCTTGGCGTACTCGCGCGGGTCGACCGTGCCGGTCAGAGGAAACGGACGCGGCACGTCGGTGCGGCCGGTCTCGTCCTGGATGTCGTAGACGACGATCGCATCGAGCGGCAGGCCGGCGAGGCGCGCCGCGAGCTTCTCGGCCGCGGCTTCGACCTGCTCCGGCGGCGTGCCGGCGCGCGGCGGCGTGGTGCCGTAGAGGCGAACCCGGCGCGCCGGGTCAAGAAGCTTTGACTTGAGATCCATTGACGAACGGCTTGAGCGCCGCGAACACCGCGCGATTCACCGGCGCATCGAGTCCCGCCTCGGCGCTCATGCGCGCTACCGCGCCGCAGAGCCAAGGTGCCTCGAGCCGTCCGCCGTTTTCGAGATCGTGCAGGAGCGACGCCTTCATGTCGGGGTGCAGGCCATCGACCGCCTTCATGCGCGCGTCGACGAAATCGTCGGCGAGCGCGACGCCGCGCTTCCTCGCCAGGCGCCAGGTCTCGCGCATTGTCTGCTCGAGCAGCCAGCGCGTGTCCGGATCGGCGCGCACCACGCCCACGGAAGCGCGCGCCGCTGCGGTGGCGCTGGAGATGGCGACCAGGAAGACGAACTTTTCCCAGTTCGCCTTGACGATGTCGTCCGGGATTTCTGCGTTGATCTTTGCCTTCCTGCATTCCTGGAGGAACGCTTCTGCCGCCTTTCCTTGATCAGGAAGAACAGGGCCGAACTGGATGCGCGACATCTGGCCGGTGTGCTCGATCACGCCGGGCGCCTTGATGCGCGTGGCGATGTAGGCCGAGCCGCCCATCACGCTCTTCTCGGGCAGGACCTTCCTCAAGCGATCGATCGACTCGACGCCGTTCTGGAACGGGATGACCACCGTGTCCGGGCCGACGATCGGCCGGATGTGGCCGGCCGCGGCGTCGGTGTCCCAGAGCTTGACCGCGAAGAGCACGACGTCGGCGACGCCCGCTTCCTTCGGATCCTGGAGCGCGCGAACCTTGAGCGTGGCGTTGCCGTCGCCGCTCTCGATCGTCAGTCCGTTGGCGCGCAGCGCTTCGAGATGCCGGCCGCGCGCGAAGAAGGTGACCTCGTGCCCGGCCTGCTGCAGGCGCGCGCCGAAGTACCCTCCCACGCCGCCTGCGGCCATGCAGGCGATTTTCATGGCTGCCGTTGCGCCTTTTTCTCTAGTAGCGGTAGTGGTCGGTCTTGTATGGGCCGCTCTTCGGCACGCCGATGTACTTCGCCTGCTCGTCGGTCAGCGTGCTGAGCTCGGCGTTGAGCGTTTTCAGCTGCAGGCGTGCGACTTTTTCGTCGAGAGCTTTGGGCAGGATGTAGACGCCGACCGGGTATTTCGCGGTGTTGCCGTAGAGCTCGATCTGCGCCAGCACCTGGTTGGCGAACGATGAGCTCATCACGTAGCTCGGGTGGCCGGTGCCGCAGCCGAGGTTCACGAGGCGCCCCTCGGCGAGCAGGATGATGCGCTTGCCGTCGGGGAAGATGACGTGGTCGACCTGCGGCTTGATGTTCTCCCACTTGCAGGCCTTCAGGCCGGCGATGTCGATCTCGTTGTCGAAGTGGCCGATGTTGCAGACGATGGCGTTGTTCTTCATCCGCGCCATGTGTTCCTTGGTGATGACGTGGAAGTTGCCGGTGGCAGTGACGAAGATGTCGGCCTTCTCGGCGGCGTAGTCCATCGTCACGACGCGGTAGCCCTCCATCGCCGCCTGCAGTGCGCAGATCGGATCGATCTCGGTCACCCAGACCTGCGCCTGCAGCCCGCGCAGCGCCTGCGCGCAGCCCTTGCCGCCCTCGCCGAAGCCCGCCACCACCGCGACCTTGCCGGCAATCATCACATCGGTGGCGCGCTTGATGCCGTCGACCAGCGACTCGCGGCAGCCGTAGATGTTGTCGAACTTCGACTTGGTGACCGAATCGTTGACGTTGATCGCCGGGAAGATCAGGCGGCCTTCCTTGTGCATCTGGTAGAGCCGGTGCACGCCGGTGGTGGTCTCCTCGGTGACGCCCTTGATCTCCCTGGCGATCTTCGAGTACCAGCCGGGACTGGCCTTCAGCTTCTTTTCAATGGATTTGTACAGGGAAATCTCTTCGTCGCTGGTCGGCTTCGCCAGCACCGAGGCGTCCTTCTCGGCCTTTTGCCCGAGGTGCACGAGCAGCGTCGCGTCGCCGCCGTCGTCGAGGATCATGTTCGGCCCTTTGTCTCCGAACTCGAAGATGCGGTGCGTGTATTCCCAGTACTCGTCGAGCGATTCGCCCTTGTAGGCGAACACCGGTGTGCCGCCCGCGGCAATGGCCGCTGCGGCGTGATCCTGGGTCGAGAAGATGTTGCACGAAGCCCAGCGCACCTCGGCGCCGAGCGCCTTCAGCGTCTCGATCAGCACCGCGGTCTGGATGGTCATGTGCAGCGAGCCGGTGACGCGCGCGCCCTTCAGCGGCTTCTTCGCCGCGTATTCCTGGCGGATCGCCATCAGCGCCGGCATCTCCGACTCGGCGATGGCGATTTCCTTGCGGCCCCAAGGAGCGAGCTTGAGATCGGCGACGCGAAAGTCCTTCGTTTGGGTGTCGACAACGGCTGCATTCATTTTTCAATCTCCAAAAAGCGAAGCGCCCGCACCGTTTCCGGTGCGAGCGCAGTTGATTTTTCGCTGAGCCTGACCCCCTTTTCAGGGGACGCAACGCTCCTCAGCGGGCGAAATTATACCCTGTTCAAGGCGCGCCAATCCCTGCAAGCTTTGCGCATGCCGAGCGCGTTTTCCGCCAGCGTCGTGTTCCTGCGCATCCAGGATTTCGCCCGCCGCCCGGCGAGCGAGCAGGCACGCCTGCGCGCGCAGCTCGAGGCCGTGGTCGCCGTCACCGCGGCCGAGCTCGCGCCCGAGCGCCGCATCGTCCTCGACGCTTCCGACGGCGCGGTCATCGTCGTGCTGCGCGATCCGCGCGGCGGGCTGCGCCTCGCCGAGAGCGCGCTCGCCTCGTCCAGCGCGGGCCTGCCGCTTTCCGCCGGCCTGAATCACGGCACGTTGAAGACGGCGGGAAAGAAGGGCGGCGACGGCCTCACCGGCGATGGCATCGCCGTCGCCGCGAGCATCGCCCAGTTCACGGCGCCGGGCCGCCTCTTCGCCTCGCGCGCGTTCCGCGACGCGCTCGCCGACGCCGAGCCTGGCCAGGAGGCGGCGCTCGTTTCCGCCGGCACCTTCAATGACCCGGGGCTGCGCACCCACGAGCTGTACAAGACCGATGCCCAGGGACCGCGCCGTCGCAGCCGGCGCTACGCGCTGCTCGGCGTGCTCCTCGCCGTGGCGTTGGTCGGCGGCGCCACGGCCTTTCGTCTTTCCGCCGAGCCTGAGCTCCCCAGCCTCGACGAGCTGCTCGCCAAAGTGCCCTTTCTGCCGAAGACGAGCCGCTGATGGCGAAGAAGGCGACCAAGATCGGCCGCTACAAGATCCTCGGCGAGCTTGGCCGCGGCGCGATGGGCATCGTCTACAAGGCCGAGGACCCGAACCTCGATCGCATCGTCGCGCTGAAGACCATCATCCTCGAGGACGACGCCGAGGGCCGCAAGGAATACCAGAAGCGCTTCTTCCTCGAAGCGAAGGCGGCGGGCAAGCTCAACCACCCCAACATCGTCACCGCCTACGATTTCGGCGAAGAGGAGGGCGTCGCCTATCTCGCCATGGAGCTGGTCGAAGGCACGGACCTGCGCGTGCGATTGAAGGACGGCGGCGTGCTCGCGCCCAGCGACGCGGTGGACATCGCGCAGCAGGTGGCCGAAGGGCTCGGCTTCGCGCACGAGCGCGGCATCGTCCACCGCGACATCAAGCCCGGCAACATCATGCTGCAGCCGCGCGGCCAGGCGAAGATCATGGACTTCGGCCTGGCGCGCATGCGCGTCGCCGACCACAAGACCAGCACCGGCATGGTGCTCGGCACGCCGAAGTACATGTCGCCCGAGCAGGTCGCCGGCCAGCCGGTCGACCAGCGCTCCGACGTGTTCTCGCTCGGCATCGTGCTCTACGAGATGCTCACCGGCGTGCGCCTGTTCGCCGGTGCCGACACGCCGCAGATCATGCACAACGTGGTGCACGTCGAGCACGAGCCGCCGACGCATATCAAGCCCGAGCTGCCGTCGATGCTCGATTTCGTGGTGGCGCGCGCTCTCAAGAAGGACCCGGCGGTGCGCTACCAGGACGCGTACGAGCTTTCCGCCGACTTGGGCAACTGCCTCGCCGAGCTGCGCGGCAAGGCGCCGGCCGGCCAGCAGGCCGACGGCACGAAGACGATCAAGCTCGCGACCGGCGACAAGAGCGTGCAGGCGCCCGCGGCGCGCGACATCGCCGCCGACTCGACCCTGCCGTTCTCGCGCCAGTTCGATCCTTCGCTGGCGCTCGATCGCGTCGCCAGGTCGTCGCGGATGGGCCGCGCGCCGCGTCCCGTAGGGTTGCTGCGCCGCCTGCTGTTCGACCCGGCAGCGCGCCGATTCGCCCTCTTTCTCCTCTTCGGCGCCCTGGCGGGCGCCGCCGTCGCCTTCGCCTAACGGTCCTCGAAGGTGATGAGGCCCATGCCGGTGGTCATGGGCGCGTAGTAGTGGCGGTGCACGCGCTTCGCTTTTTCCGACAGGGCGCCGCGCATGGTGAGCCACATGATGAGCTCCACCGCTTCGGCGCCGGCCTCTTCCATGATCTTTTGGTGCGAGAGGTTGGTGAGACTCTCGGGATCGTTCTCCAGCTGGTCGAGGAACCACTGGTCGAACTTCTCGTTCATGAAGCCGAAGCGCTTGCCCTGCAATTGGTGCGACATGCCGCCGGTTCCCAGGATCACGACCTTGAGGTCTCCCTCGTAGGAAGAAACAGCCTTTCTCAGCGCTTGTCCCAGCTTGTAGCAGCGCCGCGCCGTGGGCAGTGGGTGCTGTACGACATTGATCTGCAGCGGCACGCTCTTGACCGGCCAGCCGGCCGGCGTGTGGGGGAAGCAGAGATTCATCGGCACGAGGAAGCCGTGCTCGACGCCCAGCTCCTGGCAGACGGTCAGATCGAACTCATCGGCGATCAGGCTTTCGCACAGATGGATCGAAAGCTCGGCGTCACCGGTCACCTCGGGCAGCGGCCGCGTGCCGAAGCCCTCGTCGGCGATCGTGTAGCGCTCGGCGGCGCCGAGGGCGAAGGTCGGATAGCGGTCGAAGGCGAACTCGGCGACGTGGTCGTTGTAGACGACGATCGCCACGTCGGGCTCGAGCTTTGCCAGCCACTCGCGCACGGGGACGTAGGCGTCGAAGAGCGGCTTCCAGGCCGCAACGGCCTGTCGTCCCCTATCGACCACCGGCCCGACGGAGGGAACATGCGACAGGCCGATCCCGGCAACGATCCTAGACGGCATCTTTGATGTTGCGCGTCTTCAAAAACTCCTCGTAGCTCTCGCCGCGCATCTGCGCGCCCATGCGGTAAAGGCTGTTGCCGGTCGCCGAGCCGACCTTGAGCATGGCGTAGATGTTCATGCCGGCCTCGATCAGGCCCTTGAAGTCGCGCTTGCGGATCAGGTTCTTCTCTTCTTCACTCAAAGAGAACTTGGCCATGAAGGCTTCCTCGTCGCGCTTGAACGCGTCCCGCTCGGCCGGCGAGCAAAGCGCCGCGCACATCTTGTTCAGCCGCTTGCCCCGCAGCGAGAGCCGCAGGTCGAAGATCGAGGTGTCCGGAATGGGGGCTAGAGGCTTCCCCATACCTCTTTCGCGGTGTCGATGCAGAGCTTGAGCTTGGCTTTTTCCTGCTCGACGGTCAGGTTGTTGCCGTGATGGGTGCTGGAGAAGCCGCACTGCGGCGACAGGCACAGGTTCTCGAGGGGAACGAACTTGGAGGCGGCTTCGATTCGCCTTTTCAAGGAATCCCTGGATTCCAATTGCGCGACTTTGGACGAAACCAGGCCGAGCACGACTTTCTTGCCCTTGGTCACGTAGCGCAGCGGCTCGAATCCGCCCGAGCGCTCGTCGTCGAATTCGAGGAAAAAGCCGTCCACGTCGAGCTTCGAAAACGCGGTCTCGGCGACGTAGTCGTAGCTGCCGCTCGCCAGCCAGGTGCTCTTGAAGTTGCCGCGGCAGGTGTGGATCGCCACCGTCATGTCGTCGGGCACGTCGCGGATCGCCGCGTTGACCGCTTCGGCATAGATCGCCACGTCGCGCTTCGGATCGTCGCCGAGCTTCCTGAACTGCTCCTGCACCTTCGGGTCGCCGAACATGGCGATCGTGGTGTCGTCGATCTGGATGTAGCGGCAGCCCGCCTTGTAGAGATCGGCGATCTCCTCGCGGTAGCACTGCGTCAGGTCGGCCCAGAAGCGGTCCTGGTCCGGGTAGGTCTTGCGGATCGAGTCGCGGTCGCCGCGCGCGTGCAGCATGGCGGGCGAGGGCAGGGTGAATTTCGGCGTGCCCTTCTTCACTACGCTTTTCAAAAACTGGAAATGCGGGACCATGCTGGGCCTCGTGCGGCGCAGCTGGCCGGCGACGAACATGGTCGGCGGCTTCGGGTCGGCGCCCTTGAACTTGGTGTCGAAGTAGGCGTTGCCCTCGTCGTACTTCAACTCGACGCCGGCGAAGCCGGCGAGGAAGTCGATGTGCCACCAGTCGCGGCGGAATTCGCCGTCGGTGATCGAGGGCAGGCCGAGCTCTTCCTGCAGCTTCACCGCCTCGCGGATCAGGCGGTCTTCGGCCTGCGCGAGGTCGGCGGCCGATGCCTTCTTCAGCCGCACCTGCTCGCGCAGGTCGTGCAGCTCGTGGGGGCGCAGCAGGCTGCCGACGTGGTCGGCGCGGAAAGGCGCTGGCATCGGCCGGCTAGACCGTGGCTTTGCTGCGCCAGCCCTCGTGGTAGCTCGTCTGCGCCTGCTTGCCGTAGGGCACCGGGCTGACGATGGCGCGGATCTCGATCTGCTTGTGGCGCTCGACCGTGGTCTTCTTCGAGCCGCCGCCTTCCTCCCCCCACAGCAGCTTCACTTCGTTGCCGAGCTGGATGTCGGGGTCGACGACGGCGAGGGAGAGCATCGAGCGCTCGTTGTAGCTGTAGCCGCTGAACATGTTCATGCCGACCGTCTTGCCCTGGTGCGTCAGCCGGTCGTACGAAGCCGAGGTGTAGTTGGAGAGCGGCAGGTCGATGTACTTGTACGGATCACCGCTCTCGAGCATCGAGCGCCACACCTTCGCCACGTCGTCGGCATTCCAGGCGAGCGTCACCTTGCGGCGGTGCGGCTTGCCGGCAATCTTCTGCAGCGCTTCCTTGCCGATGAAGTCGTGGTCGAACTTGATGAACGGCCCGTAGCCCATTTCGTAAGGCGTGACGTAGTAATCCTCGATATTGGTCGAGTTGAAGCTGCCGCCGATCGAGCCGGTGCCCTCGTAGCTCGAGGCGGGCAGCCACTCGCGGTATTTCTTCATCTTCTCGCCGGTGTAGACCGCCGGCAGCGGCGACGGGATCCAGCCCGACTCCAGCGTGTTGGTGGCGTAAGCGCGCGCGCCCACTTCCTTCAGGCCGAGCTCCTTGCCGGCGGCGACGATCGCGGCGCGGATCTCCTCGCGCTCGGCGTACGGGCCCCAGATCTCGAGGCCGGGTGCGCCCGCCATGCCGTGGCGCAGGGTGCGGATCGTCTTGCCGGCGATTTTCATGGTCGCCATGTGGAAGAACTTGACCTCGGGGAGCGGCCCGCCGTTCAGCTTCTCGATCACTTTCCAGGCGTTCGGCCCCTGGATCTGGAAGCGGTAGTTGGTGCGGTTGATCGCCAGGCCCTTGGTGTTGCCGGGCGAGCGGTCGTCCTTCCTGGTCTTGACGTTGAAGCCACCGGTCTCGGCGTGGAACTGGATCCAGCTTGCCGCCGGCGCGCGGCCGACGAACACCATATGGTTCTCTTCCAGGTGGAAGAGGATGCCGTCGCCGATGACGTAGCCGTCGTAGTTGGTCGGCGCGAGCTGCTTGGCGCGGTTCACCGGGAAGTTGGCGAAGCTGTTCATGCCCAGATGCGTGAAGAGCTTCAGCGTGTCCGGCCCTTGCACGTATTGCTCGACCATGTGGTGCGACTGATCGAAGAGCACCGCCGTCTTCGCCCACGCCGCCTGCTCGTCGCGCCAGTTGGAGAATTCACCCGGCACGACCGGATACACATAGGCGCCGATCTGCGAGTTACGCAGCATCGCGACGGTGTTGCCCGCGCCCTTCAGCAGCTCTTCGAGATTCTTTGCCATGTCAGGCAGCCTCTTTCAGCGCCAGTGCCTTGTCGGTCGCTTCCCAGGTGAACTCGGGCTCCTCGCGGCCGAAATGGCCGTAGGCGGCGGTCTTCTCGTAGATGGGGCGCAGCAGGTCGAGCATCTGGATGATGCCCTTCGGCCGCAGGTCGAAGTTCGCCAGCACGAGCTGCGCGAGCTTGTCGTCGGAGAGCTTGCCCGTGCCGTGCGTGGTGACCATGACGCTGGTCGGCTGCGCCACGCCGATCGCATAGGACACCTGCACCAGGCATTTGGACGCGAGGCCGGCGGCGACGATGTTCTTCGCCACATAGCGAGCCGCATACGCGGCGGAACGATCGACCTTCGAGGGGTCCTTGCCGGAGAACGCGCCGCCGCCGTGCGGCGCCGAGCCGCCGTAGGTATCGACGATGATCTTGCGGCCGGTGAGGCCGCAGTCGCCCTTCGGCCCGCCGATCTCGAACGCGCCGGTCGGGTTGACGAGGTACTTCACCTTGCCCTTCACCAGGTTCTTCGGCAGCACCGGCTTGATGATCTGCTCGATCACCGCCTCCTCGATCTGCTTGTGCGACTGGCCCGGCGCGTGCTGCGTCGAAAGCACGACGGTCTCGATCGACTCGACCTTGCCGTTGGCGTAGCGCAGCGTGACCTGCGATTTCGCGTCCGGCCGCAGCCAGGGAAGCTTGCCGTTGCGGCGCACTTCGGCCTGGCGCTCGACCAGGCGGTGCGAGAGAAAGATCGCCATGGGCATCAGGCCCGGCGTTTCGTCGCACGCGTAGCCGAACATGAGGCCCTGGTCGCCTGCGCCCTGATCGAGGTCGAGGCCCTTGCCTTCGTCCACGCCTTGAGCGATGTCGCGAGACTGCTCGCCATAGGCGACGACCACCGTGCAGCCGTCGGCATCGAAGCCGATCTTCGGATCGGTGTAGCCGATGCGGCGGATGGTCTTGCGCGCGACGTGCTGGAAATCGACGTCGGCGTTGGTGGTGATTTCGCCCGCGAGCACGACGAGGTTGTCCTTCACCAGCGTCTCGGCGGCGACGCGGGAGCGCGGGTCCTGGGCTAGAATCGCGTCGAGCACGGCATCCGAGATTTGATCCGCGACTTTATCGGGATGGCCTTCGGATACCGATTCGGAGGTAAATAGAAAATCGCTCATTGCCTGCGTTTCTTCTGCTAGTGGAAGGCCGCAAGGATACCAAATCTTGTCCCGCATTCCCTGGCTGATACTGCGCTTTCTGAGCCTGCTTCCGCTGCGCGTGCTGCATGCGTTGGGAACCGTCCTCGGCTGGATGATCTATGGGATGTCACCCACCTATCGCCGCCACCTGCGCGCGCATCTCGCGCAGGCCGGCTATCGCGACGCGGCCGTGCGGCGCGCGGCGATCGCCTCGGCGGGAAAGATGATCACCGAGGTGCCGGCGCTCTGGTTCCGCCGGCACGAGGACGTGGTGGCGCTGGTGAAGGAAACCTCGGGCGTGGAGGAGGCGTTCGCCGCGCAGCTCAAGGGCAAGGCGCTGCTTTTCCTCACGCCGCACATCGGCTGCTTCGAGGTCACCGCCCAGTACGCGGCGGCGCGCCTGCCGATCACCGTGCTCTACCGGCCGCCGAAGATGCGCTGGCTCGACCCGCTGATGCGCGAAGGCCGCGGCCGGCCGAACATCCACCTGGTGCCGGCCGATCGCCGTGGCGTGCGCCAGCTCACGCTCGCCCTGCGCCGCGGCGAGGCGCTGGGCTTTCTTCCCGACCAGGTACCGGGCAAGGGCGAGGGCGAGTGGGCGGAGTTCTTCGGCCGCCCGGCCTACACCATGACGCTCGCCGCGCGCCTCGCCGAGCGTGAGAACGTCGCCTGCTTCCTTGCCTTCGGCCGTCGGCTGCCGCGCGGCGGCGGCTACGCGATCGTCGTGCGGCCGCTGCCGGCGCCGCTGCCAGGCGAGTCGTCGGTGCGGCGCCTGAACCGCGGCATCGAGTCGCTGGTGCGCGAGTGCCCCGAGCAGTACCTGTGGAGCTACAACCGCTACAAGGGCACGCCTTCGTGACGCGCCTGCTGATCTTCGTCATCTGGGCGCTGCGCTTCCTGCCCTTGGGCGCGCTCGCCGCGTTCGGCAACGCCATGGGCCGCATCGCCTTTTGGCTCGTGCCCGAGCGCCGGCGCGTCGCGCGCATCAATCTCGAGAAGTGCTTTCCGCAGCTGGCCGAGGCCGAGCGCGAGCGCATCGCGCGCGCCCACTTCCGCTGGTTCTGCCGCAGCATCGTCGAGCGCGGTATCTGGTGGTGGGGATCGCGCGAGCGTATCCGGCGGCTGGTGCGCGTCGAAGGCGAGGAGCACCTCGCCGCGCTCGCCGGCCGCGGCGCAGTGCTGCTCGCGCCGCACTTCGTCGGCCTCGACGCGATCCTGCGCCTGGCGATGCAGCACCCGATGGTCTCGACCTATTCGCACCAGAAGGATCGCGTGCTGGACGAAATGATATTCAAGCGGCGCACGCGCTTCGGCGGCGGCCTGTTCTCGCGCCAGGAGACGTTGCGGCCGGCGATCCGCGCCATCAAGTCGGGCTCGCTCTACTACTACTTGCCCGACATGGATTTCGGCCGCAAGGGAACCGTGTTCGTGCCGTTTTTCGGCGTGCAGGCCGCTACCGCGATGGGACTCGCGTATATTTCCCGCTTGGCCCGCGCGCCGGTTCTGCCCTGTGTGACGCGCATGCTTCCCGGCGGCGCCGGCTACGTGATGCGCATCTACCCGCCCTGGACCGACTTCCCCAGCGGCGACGATGCGGCAGACGCGCGGCGAATGATGGCCTTCATCGAGGAACGCGTGCTCGAGATGCCCGAGCAGTACTTCTGGCTGCACAAGCGCTTCAAGACGCGCCCTGAGGGAGAGGCGAGATTCTATTGAAGGTCGCCGTCATCGGCGCCGGCCACATGGGCCGGCTGCACGCCGAGAAATTCTCCCGCTGCGAGGGCGCCGAGCTGGTCGCCGTCGTCGATCCCGACGCCGCGCGCGCCGAGACGGTGGCGAAAGCGCACGGCACGAAGGCGTTTTCCCGCTACCAGGAAATCGTCGGCGTGGCGGACGCCGTGGTCATCGCCGCGCCCACCGAGCGCCACCACGAGATCGCCTCGGCGTGTCTCGGCGCCGGGCTGCACGTGCTGGTCGAGAAGCCGATCGCGCGCACCCTGCAGGAAGCCGACGAGCTGGTGGCGCTGGCGGTGAAGAAGCAGCGCGTGCTCAAGGTCGGGCACGTCGAGCGCTATAACGGCGCGGTGCAGGCCCTGTTCCAGCGCCTGGACCGGCCGCTGTTCATCGACGCCGAGCGACTGTCCGGGTTCAAGCAGCGCGGCGCCGACGTCGACGTGATCCTCGACGTCATGATCCACGACCTCGACCTCGCCGCCGAGCTGGCGCGCTCGCCGGTCGCGAGCATCAGCGCCTGCGGCTTCAGCGTCCTCACCGGCGACATCGACATCGCCAACGTGCGCCTCGAGTTCGAGAGCGGCTGCATTGCCAACATCTCTGCCAGCCGCGTCAGCCAGCAGCCGGTGCGAAAACTGCGCGTGTTCCAGAACGACTTCTACGTCTCGGCCGACCTGCAGGGCGGCAAGCTGCGCTTCGTGCACCGGCGCGAGGGCGCGGTGCAGGAATCGGAGGAGCGCTTCGAGGGTGACGCCCTGTCGGCGCAGGCGGCGGCGTTCGTCGCCGAGACGCGCGGCCGTGGCACGAGGCCGCAGGGCGAGGAGGGGCGGCGCGCGCTCGAGCTCGCTCTCGAGGTCGGCAGGCTGGTACGCGAAAGGCTGAAGCGCTTCAGATGAAATCGCCGATCGCGATGGTCGACACAGTCGCGGAATACCGCGCCTTCAAGGACGAGATCGACGCGGCCTTCGCGCGCGTCATGGCCTCCGGGCGCTTCGTGCTCGGCCCCGAGGGCGAAGCCTTCGAGCGCGAGATCGCCGCGTACACCGGGGCGAAGCACGCCGTCGGCGTGAACTCCGGCACCGACGCGCTGCATTTCGCGCTAGTCGCCGCCGGGATCGGCGCCGGCGACGAGGTGATCATTCCGTCGTTCACGTTTTTCGCCACCGGCGAGGCGGTTTCCTATACCGGTGCAACGCCCGTGTTTGCCGATGTGGATCCTGGAACCTTCAACCTCGATCCGAAATCCCTGCCGCTGACAAAAAAAACCAAGGCCGTGATCGTCGTGCATCTGTTCGGCCAGTGCGCTGACCTGGAAGCGATCGCGAGGATCTGCAAGGACCGGAAGCTCGTCCTAGTTGAGGACGTGGCGCAGGCGCTCGGCGCGGACTACGACGGCGTCAAGGCGGGAAGCTGGGGCGATTTTGGCTGCTTCTCGTTCTACCCGACCAAGAACCTCGCCGCCGCCGGCGATGCCGGCCTGGTGACGGCAAAAGACAGGAAGCACGATGAAATCCTGCGAATGCTGCGCCACCATGGCAGCCGTCAGACTTACCTGCACGAGCGCGTGGGCTGGAACAGCCGCCTCGACGAGCTGCAGGCGGCGCTCCTGCGGGTCAAGCTGCGCCGCCTCGACGAGCTGAACAGCGCGCGGCGCAAGGTCGCCGCCCGCTACCGGGAGAACCTGAAAGGCAGCGGCCTCGACCTGCCTGTCGAGCACGGCCGCGGCACGCACGTGTATCACCAGTTCACGATCCAGAGCGCGAAGCGCGACGCGATCCGCGAGGCGCTGGCGAAAGAGAGCATCGCCAGCTCGATCTTCTATCCGTTGCCGCTGCATCGCCAGCCGGCCTACGGCGCCGATGTTTCGCTGCCCGTTTCCGAGAAGGTCGCGAAGACGGTGCTGTCGCTCCCCATTCACCCCTACCTGGAGACTGGCGCGATCGATCGCGTTTGCGCCGCGCTGAAGGCCGCGGCATGAAGCTGCCTTTCACCAAGATGCAGGGCGCCGGCAACGATTTCATCGTCATCGACGCCACCAAGAAGGACTTCTCGCTCAGCCGCAAGCAGATCCGCGCCCTCGCCAACCGGCATTTCGGCATCGGCTTCGACCAGCTGCTGGTGGTCGAGCGGCCGACGAAAAAGGGCGTCGACTTCCGCTACCGCATCTTCAACGCCGACGGCGGCGAGGTCGAGCAGTGCGGCAACGGCGCGCGCTGCTTCGTCAAGTACGTGCGCGCCAGGGGACTGACCAGCAAGCGCGAGATCCGCGTCGAGACGCGCGGCGGCATCATCGGCCCGCGTCTGGAGGCCGACGGCGAAGTGAGTGTCGACATGGGCGCGCCGCGGCTTGCGAAGCCGCTGGTCGAGAGGCTGAACCTGGGAAGCGAAACGGTGGATCTCGCCCTGGTCTCGATGGGCAATCCGCACGCGGTGCAGCGCGTCGCCGAGGTCGAGCTCGCGCCGGTGACGACCCAGGGCCCGCGCATCGAGCGCCACACGCGCTTTCCCGAAGGGGTCAATGCCGGCTACCTGCAGATCCTGACGCGCAACCACATCGCCCTGCGTGTCTGGGAGCGCGGCGCGGGCGAGACGCTCTCCTGCGGCACCGGCGCCTGCGCGGCGGTGGCGGTGGCGGTCGTGCAAGGCCTCGCCGACTCGCCGGTGCGCGTCGACACGCGCGGTGGAACGTTGACCATCTCTTGGGCGGGCGGCGACAATGCCGTATGGATGAAGGGCCCGGCCGAAACGGCGTTCGAAGGCACCCTCGACCTCTAAGAACATGAACGCCGACGACATCGCCCTTTTTCTGCGTGGCAACCCGAAGTTCTTCGACCAGCATCCCGAGCTGCTCGAGAAAATCCACGTGCCGCACCCGCACGGCGGGCGCGCCATCCCGCTCTCCGAGCGCCAGACGCTGGCACTGCGCGAGAAAGTGAAGCTGCTCGAGGGCAAGCTCGGCGAGCTGATCCGCTTCGGCGAGGAAAACGACGCGATCAGCGAGAAGGTGCACCGCCTGTCGGTGGCGCTTGTCGGCGCTAGCGACCTGACAGGGCTGGTGCAGTCGCTCACCTTCCACCTGCGCGAAGATTTCGCGGTGCCGCACGTCGCGCTGCGCGTCTGGGGCAGGGCGCTGCCGGCGGAGCTCGATGCGGCGCGCCCGGTCGACGAGGCGCAAAAACGCCAGGCCGCGGCGATGGCCGCACCGCAATGCGGGCCGGCGGCCGGCAATCCGTTCGTCTCCTGGTTCGGCGAAGCGGCCGAGCATGTGCGCTCGATCGCGCTCGTGCCGCTGGGCGAGGCGGCGGTGTTCGGCCTGCTGGCCCTCGGCAGCGAAGACGCGCAGCGTTTCTTCCCCGACATGGGGACGCTTTACCTCAGGCGCATCGGCGAGCTGTGCGCGGCCGCGGCGACGGCGCGACTCTAGCTCGCGAGTATCTCGAGGCTCTCAAGAGCCAGCGCCGCCTGTCGCCGGCGACGCTGCGCAATTACGCGCAGGCGATCCACACGCTGCTGGGTTTATTGGAAAACCAAACCCTGGATTCGCTGGACGCTGCACAGGCTCGCCGCTTCGTCGGCGCGCTGCACGCTCGCGGCCTCTCGCCGCGCACCCTCGCGCTGACGCTCTCCGCCTGGCGCGGCTGGTATCGATGGCTCGTGCGCCAGCATGGCTTCAAGGCGAACCCCCTGATCGGCCTGCGCGCGCCCAAGGCAAAGCGCACGTTGCCGAAGGTGCTCTCGGTCGAGGCCGCGCAGCGCCTGTTCGAAGGCGAGGAAGGGACCGCCGTGGAGGTGGCGCGCGACCGGGCGATGTTCGAGCTGCTCTATTCCTCGGGCCTTCGTCTCAGCGAGCTGGTCTCGCTCGACGTCGGCGACGGACGCCTGGACCTGCGCGAGGCGGAGGTGACGGTTACCGGCAAAGGCTCGAAGACCCGCACCGTGCCGATCGGGACAAGGGCGCGCGAGGCACTGAAGGACTGGATCGACCGGCGCCACGGCATTGCCGGCCCCGGCGAGAAGGCGTTGTTCGTCGGCGCGCGCGGCAAGCGCATCTCGCCCGCGGTGGTCGGCGCGCGCCTCGCCGCCTGGGCGCGGCGCCGCGGCCTCGCCCAGCGCGTGCACCCGCACATGCTGCGCCACTCGTTCGCGAGCCACGTGCTGCAATCCTCCCAGGACCTGCGCGCGGTGCAGGAGATGCTCGGCCACGCCAGCATCTCGACCACTCAGGTCTACACGCACCTCGATTTCCAGGCGCTGGCCAAGGTCTACGACGCGGCGCACCCGCGGGCAAAGAAAAAATGATTCAGCTCAAGCGCGGCCGGGAAAAGTCGCTCAAGCGCCGCCATCCCTGGATCTTTTCCGGCGCGGTCGAGAAGGCGAGCGGCAAGCCGGGCGATACGATCGAGGTGCGCGACTCGGCCGGCAAGGTGCTGGCGCTCGCCGCCTACAGTCCCAAGTCGCAGATCCGCGCTCGCGCCTGGACATTCGATCCGACCGAAACCGTGGATGTCGATTTTCTAAGAAACAGAATTCAAAGGGCGCTTGCCCTGCGCGAGTCACTGCCTGCGGCCAAGCACACCAACGCCCTGCGCCTCATCAATGCCGAGTCCGATGGCATGCCGGGCCTGGTGGTCGACCGCTATGCCGACGTTCTGGTGGTGCAGTTCCTCGCCGCCGGGGTCGAGCGCTGGCGCGACACGATCCTGGATCTGCTGACGGAGATTTCGGGCTGCGAGGCGATCTTCGAGCGCTCCGACGCTGAAGTGCGGAAGCTCGAAGGGCTGGAGACGCGCGTCGGTTTCGCGCGAGGCAACCGCAACGCCTCGCGCTGCCCGATCATCGAGCACGGCCTGAACTTCCGCGTCGACGTCGAGCAGGGGCAGAAGACCGGCTTCTTCCTCGACCAGCGAGAGAACCGGCAGCGCGTGCGCGCGCTCGCCGCCGGCCGCGACGTGCTCGACGGCTTCTCCTACACCGGCGGCTTCTCGATCGCCGCGCTCGCGGGCGGCGCGAAACGGGTGGTCGCGGTTGAATCCTCGAAGGACGCCATTCAGATCGCGCAGGAGAACCTCGCCGCCAATCCGCTCGACGCAGCGAAGGTCGAGTTCCTGCAAGCGGACGTTTTCGCTCACCTCAGAACGCTGCGCGACAAGAACGAGAAATTCGGCCTCATCGTCCTCGATCCGCCGAAGTTCGCGCCGAGCGCGGCGCAGGTGCAGAAGGCGGCGCGCGCCTACAAGGACATCAATCTCTGGGCACTGAAGCTGCTCGCGCCCGGCGGCCTGCTCGCCACCTTCTCGTGCTCGGGCGGCGTCTCCTCGGAGTTGTTCCAGTCGATCGTCGCCGGCGCCGCCGTCGATGCCGGCGGCGAGGCGAAGATCATCGAGCGCTTCGGCGCCGCCGCCGACCATCCGGTGGCGTTGGAATTCCCGGAAGGCGAGTACCTCAAGGGCCTGCTGGTCCTCAAGGGTTAGAATCGCCGCATGGCAGAAGACAACATGGTGCCGGTCACCATCCTCACCGGCTTCCTCGGCAGCGGCAAGACGACGCTGCTCAACCGCATCCTCAAGGAAGACCACGGCCGGCGCATCGCCGTGATCGAGAACGAGTTCGGCGAGGTCGGCGTCGACAGCGAGATCATCGAAAGCGGCGAGGAGCAGATCGTCGAGATGAACAACGGCTGCATCTGCTGCACCGTGCGCGGCGACCTGATCCGCATCCTCGGCACGCTGAAGGAAAAGCGCGATACCGGCGCGCTCAAGTTCGACCGCGTCGTCATCGAGACCACCGGCATGGCCGATCCCGGCCCGGTGGCGCAGACCTTCTTCACCGACGAGGAAATCGGCAACTACTACCTGCTCGACTCGATCATCACCCTGGTCGACGCCAAGCACGCGCCGAAGCAGCTCGACGAATTCCACGAGGCGCAGGAGCAGGTCGGCTTCGCCGACCGGATCCTGATGTCGAAGACCGACCTGGTTTCGGACAATGAAGTCGAGACATTGTCGAAACGGCTGCAACGGATGAATCCGAGGGCACCGATCAAGAAAGTCGATTTCGGCAACGCGCCGATCGATGAAGTGCTCGACATCCGCGGCTTCAACCTGAACGCCATCCTCGCCCTCGAGCCGGACTTCCTCACCGACTCGCACCACGAGCACAACGACGAAGTCGCGTCCTTCGTCTTCCGCTCGAAGAAGCCGTTCGACGGCGCCAAGCTCGAGGCCTTCCTCTCCGGCATCATCCAGATGCACGGCCCCGACCTCTTGCGCTACAAGGGCGTGCTGTGGATGAAGGGCAACCCGCGCCGCGTCGTCTTCCAGGGCGTCCACATGATGATGGGCGGCGACATGGGCAAGCCCTGGGCGAAGAACGAGGCGAAGGAGTCGATCCTGGTGTTCATCGGCAAGAACCTGCCGAAGGACATCTTCATCGCCGGGCTCGAGGAGTGCCTGGCGAAATGATGCTGCAAGGTATCCGGGTATAGAATCCGCCACCATGCTGCGCCGACTCGCACGCTACCTTCTCGCAGCGGCCTTCCTGGCCGCGCAGGGGGCCGGCGTTGCGCATCAGGCGTGGCACGATGCGTCCCCGGTCGTCGCGCATGCCGATGAAGCCGCTGGCGAAGGCAAGACCCCGCAAAAGAATCTCCTCTGTGACTTTCATACGGCGCTGAGCGCCGTTCTTGGTGCCGTCGACGGTGGCAGCCACGCGGTTGCTCCGCACGTTCAGTCGGCGATTGCCTTTGCGCGCGCCGATGCTGCGGCGCCCGGGCATTCCACCCTAACACCCCGCTCCCGGGCTCCGCCCACGCTCCTCTAGAAAACGCTTCGAGCGCGCGCCCAACGGCGCGCCTGTCGGAACTTTCAGAGGAGTAGTCCATGTTTCGCAAGATTTGGTGCGCCGCGGCGTTCGCGGCGGCGGTGCTTCCCGCTTACGCGCAGGACGCGACGCGCGAGGAAGTCAGGAAGCTGAAGCAGCAGGTGGACGAGCTGGACAAGCGGGTGCAGGACGCCGAGAACGCAGCAGCCCAAGCGGCGACGCAGGCCGCCAGCCGGCCGCAAAGCGAAAGCGCAATGAATCCCGCCGTCTCCGTGATTCTCAACGGTGTCTACGGCAACCTTCAGCGCGATCCGAACACCTACCGGCTCAACGGCTTCGTGCCGACGATGGGCGAGGTGTCGCCGGGCCAGCGCGGCTTCAGCCTGGGCGAATCGGAGCTGGCGTTCACGTCAAACATCGACCATCTGTTCCGCGGCACGCTGATCGCCTCGATCACCCCGGAGGACAGCGTAGGCGTGGAAGAGGGCTACCTCCAGACGCTCGCGCTGTCGAACGGATTCACGGTCAAGGCCGGCCGTTTCTTCTCGGGCGTGGGGTATCAGAACCAGATTCACGCGCATGCGTGGGATTTCACCGATGCGCCGCTCGCCAACAAGGTGTTCCTCGGCAACCAGCTCGGCGAAGACGGCGTGCAGTTCAAGTGGGTCGCGCCGGCGCCGATTTACCTGGACCTGGGCTTCGAGGTCGGCCGTGGCCGCCAGTTCCCCGCCGGGCCGGCGGGCGGCCAGAACAAGAATGGCTGGGGCTCGCAGAACTTCTTTACGCACGTCGGCGGCGATCTCGGCACGAGCTACGCCTGGCAGGTGGGGTTGTCGCACCTGCGCACGTCGCCGCGCGACCGGGAGTTCACTGACACGGACTCGACGGCGACGAGCGTCACCAACACCTTCAGCGGCACGAGCCGGCTCTGGGTCCTGGACGGCGTCCTGAAATGGGCGCCCGATCACAACCCGACCTACAACAGCTTCAAGCTGCAGGGCGAGTACTTCAGGCGCAAGGAAGAGGGCGACCTGACCTACGACGCCGTAGGAGCGTCGCTCGGCACGATGAGCGACGGATATTCGTCGCGCCAGTCGGGCTGGTATCTGCAGGGCGTCTATCAATTCCTGCCGCAGTGGCGCGCCGGCTACCGCTATGACCAGCTGAGCGCCGGCACGACGAGGATCGGTCTGGTTGATTCGGGGGCGCTGAGCGCCGCGGACTTCCCGATCCTCAATCCGTACAGCCCGAAGCGTCACACCGTCATGGTCGACTGGAATCCGAGCGAGTTCAGCCGCGTGCGCCTGCAGTTCGCGCGCGACATGTCCCGCCAGGGCGAACCGGACAACCAGGTCTTTCTCCAATACATCGTTAGCCTCGGCGCGCATGGCGCGCACAGGTTCTAAGGCGATCCCATGAAAAGAACGATTCTGAAAATTCTCTCTCTATCAGGAGCGGCGGCTTTCGCAGTTCCGGCTGCTGCCGCGCTCAACGTCTTCGCCTGCGAGCCCGAATGGGCGGCTCTGGCGCAGGAACTGGGGGGTGACAAGGTCTCGGTCTTCTCCGCCACGACGGCGCGCCAGGACCCGCACCGTCTCGAAGCGCGACCGAGCCTCATCGCGCGCATCCGTGGCGCCGACCTAGTGATCTGCTCCGGCTCGGAGCTCGAAATCGGCTGGCTGCCATTGCTGCTCACCCAGTCGGGCAACGATCGCATCCAGCCCGGATCGCCCGGCTTCATCGAGGCATCGCAGTTCGTCATCAGGCTCGAGGTGCCAAAGGTGATCGATCGGGCGCTCGGCGACATTCATCCATCCGGCAACCCGCATATCCATCTCGATCCGCGCAACATTGCCAAAGTCGGCGAAGGGATCAGCACCAGGCTGGCCGAGATTGATCCCGCCAATGCGGGCGCGTACCGCGGACGCGCGGACGACTTCAGCAAGCGCTGGCAGCAGGCGATGGAGAACTGGCGAAAGCAGGCCCAGCCGCTGAAGGGTGTCCCGTTGGTCGTCTACCATAAGGACTTCTCTTACTTCATCAACTGGTCTGGCATGCGCGAGGCTGGAAGTCTCGAACCGAAGCCGGGTATCCCGCCAACGCCGACGCACCTGGCGGAGCTCGTCGAACGCATGAAGCGCAACCCGGCGAAGGTCGTTATCTACTCGGCCTACAACAATCCCGCGGCGGCCAACTTTCTAGCCGAGCGAGCAAACATTCCTGCCGTTCTGATGCCTTACACAGTGGGCGGAACGCCGAAAGCAAAGGACTTGTTCGGCTTGTTCGACGATACGATCGAGCGGCTGCTCGCCAGCGTAAAGTGATCAACGGCGCGGAGTGGGACATCCTGTGGCCGGCGTTCATCGCCGGATTGCTGGTCACGGCCACTCACGTGCCGCTGGGCATGCAGGTGCTGGAGCGCGGCATCGTCTTCATCGATCTCGCGATAGCGCAGGCGGCGGCGGTGGGGGTGATCCTTGCCGACTACCTCGGCTGGTCACCAACGGGCATAGCGGTTCAGGTAGCGGCGCTCAGCGCTGCGCTGCTCTGCGCTTTTTTCTTGACGTGGACGGACCATCGGTGGACGCAAGTGCAGGAGGCGATCATCGGTGTGGTGTTCGTTGTCGCATCCAGTGCTGCGATTCTGATTCTGGCGAAGAACCCGCATGGTGGGGAGAGTCTGAAAGAGCTGCTTTCGGGCCAGATCTTATGGGTGAATCCGCGCCACCTCCCGGTCGAGGCGCTCATCTATGGAATCATCCTCGCACTGTGGTTCGGCCTCAGGCAGCGGCTGGGACGGGTCGGCTTTTATGTGCTGTTCGCGTGTGCAGTCACTATTTCCGTCCAACTCGTAGGGTTGTTCCTCGTCTTCACAACGCTCGTTGTTCCGGCTCTCGCGACCTACTACTCGAGATCTCGGCGATTCCTCAAGGCTTATGCTGTCGGGGTGCTCGGATATGCTGTCGGCCTGTTCCTTTCGCTGCTCACCGATCTGCCTTCCGGCGGGATGATCGTATGCTCCATGGTCGTGGTGGGGGCGCTGATGGCTTTCGCAACCGCGCCGCGCAGGGCTTGAATTCCGTGGCACCCTCCGCAAGATAGAAGGTCCTATCCCCATGGAACAACTACACGGCACGACGATTCTGTCCGTGCGCCGCGGCGCTGCCGTGGCGCTGGGCGGCGACGGCCAGGTGACGCTCGGGCATGTGGTGCTGAAGGGCGGCGCAAAGAAGGTGCGGCGACTCTACCAGGACCGCATCCTCGCCGGCTTCGCCGGCGGCACCGCCGACGCCTTCACGCTCTTCGAGCGCTTCGAGGCGAAGCTCGACAAGCACCAGGGCAATCTCATGCGCTCGGCGGTCGAGCTCGCCAAAGACTGGCGCACCGACCGGATCCTGCGGCGCCTGGAGGCGATGCTCGCCGTCGCCGACAAGGAGAAGTCGCTCATCATCACCGGCATGGGCGACGTGCTCGAGCCCGAGCACGGCATCGTCGCCATCGGCTCCGGCGGTCCGTACGCACAAGCGGCGGCACGAGCGCTCCTGGAGAACTCCACATTGAATCCGAGAGAAATCGTCGACAAGGCGTTGTCGATCGCGGGCGACATCTGCATTTACACGAACCAGAACCGAACCATCGAGGTGCTGGCTTGAGCGGCGTCCTTGGCGCCATGACGCCGCCGGAGATCGTCCACGAGCTCGACAAATACATCGTCGGCCAGGGCAGGGCGAAGCGCGCGGTGGCGATCGCGCTGAGGAACCGCTGGCGCCGCCAGCAGGTCGAGGAACCGCTGCGGCACGAGATCACGCCGAAGAACATCCTCATGATCGGCCCGACCGGCGTCGGCAAGACCGAGATCGCGCGCCGGCTGGCGCGCCTCGCCGACGCGCCGTTCATCAAGGTCGAGGCGACCAAGTTCACCGAGGTCGGCTATGTGGGCCGCGATGTCGACACGATCGTGCGCGACCTGGTCGAGATCAGCGTCAAGCAGACGCGCGAGCAGGCGATGAAGAAGGTGCGCAGCCGCGCGCAGGACGCGGCCGAGGAGAGGATCCTCGACGTCCTGGTCGGTTTCCAGGAAAAGGCCGGCGGCGACAACCCGGCGCGGCAGAAATTCCGCAAGATGCTGCGCGAGGGCGAGCTCGACGACAAGGAGATCGACATCGAGGTGGCGGTGGGCCAGCCGCAGATGGAGGTGCTCGCGCCGCCGGGCATGGAGGAGATCACCTCGCAGATCCAGGGCATGCTGTCCGGCCTCGGCGGCGGCCGGCGTCGCCTGCGGCACATGAAGATCAAGGAGGCGCTGCCGCTGATCAACGAGGAAGAGGCGGCGCGCTTCATCAACGACGACGAGCTGAAGAGCCGCGCGCTCGCCAACGCCGAGCAGAACGGCATCGTTTTTCTCGACGAGATCGACAAGATCACCAGCCGCGCCGAGACGGCCGGCGCCGACGTCTCGCGCCAGGGCGTGCAGCGCGACCTCCTGCCGCTGGTCGAGGGAACCACCGTGTCGACGCGCTACGGCATGGTGAAGACCGACCACATGCTCTTCATCGCTTCGGGCGCCTTCCACCTCGCCAAGCCCTCCGACCTTATCCCGGAGCTGCAGGGCCGCTTCCCGATCCGCGTCGAGCTCGATTCGCTTTCGGTCGACGACTTCGAGCGCATCCTGGTGTCGACCGACGCGAGCCAGGTGAAGCAGTACCAGGCGCTGCTCGCCACCGAAGGCCTGACGGTCGACTTCCAGCCCGAAGCGATCCGCCGCCTCGCCGAGATCGCTTTCCAGGTGAACGAGAGCACCGAGAACATCGGCGCGCGGCGCCTCTACACGGTGCTCGAGAAGCTGCTCGAGGAAGTGTCCTTCGATGCCGGCAAGCGCGGCCCGAGCACGGTCAGGATCGACGCCGCCTACGTCGACGCGCGCCTGGCCGAGCTCTCTAGGAACGAGGACCTGGCGCGCTTCGTTCTTTGAGCTTTTGCTCCAGGCAAGCGCGGCACAGGCAGGTCATTCCCGGCACGATTTCCACCCGCGGCAGGGCGGTGCACCAGCACTCCGCCTCGTCGCGCCCGCATTGAAAGGGCGCGCCGCAGGCGGCGCAGCGATCAGGGGAGGCGCTGGATTGCACGGCGCAGGAACTTCATCTGGCGGGTGAAGGCCGCGCACGCGTCGCAGATGCCGAGGTGCAGGCGCAGGCGCAGCCAGTTCCACGGCCCGAGCTTGCGGTCGAGCCCTTGGGAGACGAGGCGCGTGGCCTCTTTGCAGGAGATCATCATTTGGTGAACCAGCTCGTTTCCAGGCACGCGCGCAGAGCCATGCGCGCGCGATGGAGCAGCACCCAGCAATGCGTCGGCGTGACGGCGAGTTCCTTACAGATCTCGTCAGTATCGAACCCCATGTGCTCGCGCATCATGAATGCCCGCGCCGTCTTCGCCGGCAGACGGGAAAGGCAGTCCTCGAGCGCGATGAAGAACTGTTTCTGCTCGAGCGAGTTTTCGGGCCAGTCGGCCGGCGCTTCGACCCAATGCCCGGTCGAGTCGAACAGCGCGTCGAATTCCGACGCCTCGTCGGCGATGTCGGCGGTCCGGGTGCTCTCGCGCGAGGAACGGCGGATGGCATCGACGATCTTGTGCTTGAGGATACCGGTCAGCCAGGTGCGCAGGTTGGCGCGCCCCTCGAAGGACGCTGCTCCCGCCAGCGCCGCGACCAGGGTTTCCTGGACCGCGTCTTCGGCGGCGTGCGAATCGCGCAGCTGCAGGCTGGCGTAGCGGACGAGGTAGGGGCGCTCCTCCTCGACCCGGGCGGCGAAGCTTTTCATGGCCCCCTTGAAAAGCCGGACCCCGCCCCTACCTTCTGGATACCGGTTTTCGGAAAGGACAGAACCATGGCAAATGTTACCCGTTTCGATCCGTTCAACGACCTGGTTGACGATCTCTTCAAGGGCTTCCTCGTGCGCCCGGTTTCCTACGAGGGCCGCGGCGAAGTGCTGCCGCGCGTGAAGGTGGATGTGGCCGAAGCGAACGGCGCCTACACGGTGACCGCGGACCTTCCCGGCGTGCGCAAGGAAGACATCCAGGTGTCGATCGACGGCGCCGCAGTGACCCTCACGGCGGAAGCGAAGCGCGAGAAGGAGGCCAACAAGGACGAACGCGTGCTGCACAGCGAGCGCGTCTACGGCAAGGTAAGCCGCAGCTTCACGCTGCCGCAGGAGATCGACGAGGCCAAGGCGGAAGCGAAATTCCGCGACGGCGTGCTCGAGCTCCGGCTGCCGAAGAAGGCCGCCGCGGCGCGCAAGCAAGTCACGATTCAGTAGGTTTTTCTGTAGTATCGGGGGGCGATGAACGCCCCCCTCATTTCTTCACCGGCACATTCGCCGCAGGCCGCCGAAAAGGCGCGCATCCTCGCGGAGGCGTTGCCCTACATCCAGCGCTTTCACGGCAAGACCATCGTCGTCAAGTTCGGCGGCAACGCCATGATCGACGAGGAGCTGAAGGCGGGCTTCGCGCACGACGTGGTGCTGCTGAAGCTGGTCGGCATGAACCCGGTGGTGGTGCACGGCGGCGGGCCGCAGATCGAGGAGATGCTCACGCGCCTGGGCAAGAAGGGCGAGTTCATCCAGGGCATGCGCGTCACCGACCGCGAGACCATGGACGTGGTCGAGATGGTGCTCGGCGGCCAGGTGAACAAGGAAGTCGTCGAGCTCGTCAATCAGGCGGGCGGCAAGGCGGTCGGCCTCACCGGCCAGGATGGCGCCTTCATCCGTGCCAAGAAGCTGCTGCTGCCCTCGACCGAGAACGGCAGCGTCGACCTCGGCCAGGTGGGCGAGGTCGAATCGATCGACCCGTCGGTGATCGAGGCGCTGGAGGGCGGCGGCTTCATCCCGGTGGTCGCGCCGATCGGCACCGGCGCTGACGGCACCACCTACAACATCAACGCCGACCTCGTCGCCGGCAAGCTCGCCGAGATCCTGCGCGCGGAGAAGCTGGTCGTGCTGACCAATACTCCCGGCGTTCTCGACAAGAACGGCAAGCTGTTGACCGGCCTGACGCCGCGCAAGTTCGACGATCTGGTCGCCAAGGGCGTGATCTCCGGCGGCATGCTGCCGAAGATCGGCTCGGCGCTCGACGCGGCGAGAAACGGCGTCAAGAGCGTGCACATCATCGACGGTCGCGTGCCGCACGCGCTGCTGCTCGAAGTCCTCACCGACCAGGGCGTCGGAACCCTCATCAGAAGTAAGTGAGAATCGCCGCATTGCCGCCGTCGCGGCGGGTGTGGATTTTCGACCTCGACAACACCCTGCACGATGCGCGCGCGCGCATCTTCCCGGCGATGCACGATCAGATCAACGCCTTCCTGCGGCGCCATTTCAGCGTCGATGAGGCCGGTGCGAACACGATGCGCGAGCATTTCTGGCGCACCTACGGAACCACCCTCAACGGCTTGATGCGCCACCACGGCGTGCATCCGCGCCACTTCCTGGCCGAGACCCACGTTTTCCCCGAGCTTGCCGACCTGGTCGTGCGCGAGAACGCGCTCAAGCACGCGCTGCAGCGGCTGGGCGGGACGAAGCTGGTGTTCTCCAACGCGCCGCGCCACTACGTCGGCCAAGTGCTGCAGGCGATCGGCCTCGCCCGCTACTTTGACGCGGTCTACGCGATCGAGGATGCCCGCTACCAGGGGAAACCGGCGCTGCACGGCTTCCACTATTTGCTGCGCAAGCACAATCTCGACCCTCACCGCTGCGCGATGGTGGATGACATGCTGGAGAATCTGCGCACCGCGCACCGCCTCGGCATGTCGACGGTCTGGGTGAGCGCCACGCGCCGGCGCGTGCCTTACGTCGACGTGCGTGTTTCCTCGGTCACGGAACTGCCGCGTAGAATTCGTCCCTAGATGCCGCGCGTCAAAGGCGAGCGCAAGCTCGAGATCCTGAAAGCCCTCGCGCAGATGCTCGAGGCGCCGAAGTGGGAGCGCATCACCACCGCCGCCCTGGCCGAGAAGCTCGGCGTCTCCGAGGCGGCGCTCTACCGCCACTTCGCCTCCAAGGCGCAGATGTACGAAGGCCTGATCCAGTTCATCGAGGAATCGGTCTTCACCCTCGTCAACAAGATCAGCCAGGACGAGCCCGACGGCCGCAAGCAGGCGGAGAAGCTGGTCGAGATGCTGCTCGCCTTCGCCGAGAAGAATCCCGGCATGGTGCGCGTCATGACCGGCGACGCGCTGACCGGCGAGCACGAGCGGCTGCAGGCGCGCATCAACCAGTTCTTCGAGCGCTTCGAGTCGACCCTCAAGCAATCGCTGCGCGTCGGCTCCGATGCCGATCCCGGCGGCCGCGCCGGCGCGCTCGTGCGCTACGCTATCGGCTGCCTGCACCAGTTCGCGAAGAGCGGCTTCAGCAAGAAGCCGGGCGAGAGCTTCGCCGGCCAGAGGAAGTACCTACTGAACTGAGCAGACCGGGCAGGCCGCGTCCTTGGCGACCTTGATCGAACGCCACTCGGCGTTCAGCGCGTCGTAAACCTGAAGTTTGCCGCTCAACGACGTGCCGATGCCGGCGGCGAGCTTGATCGCTTCCATCGCCTGCATTGCGCCGATCGCGCCGGTCAACGGTGCGAACACGCCCATGGTCGCGCACTGCACTTCCTCGACTTCGGCGTCTTCGGGGAAGATGCATGAATAGCAGGGCGATTTCTTTTCTCGCAGATCGAACACCATCAGTTGCGCGTCGAAGCGGATCGCCGCGCCGGCGACGAGCGGCTTCTTCGCCGCGACGCAGGCGCGGTTGAGGGCGTGGCGCGTGGCGAAGTTATCCGAGCAGTCGAGGACCACGTCGGCGTTCTTCACCAGCTCGGCGAAATCCTTCACCCGCTGGTGCAGCGGCACGACTTCGACGTCGGGGTTGATCGCCTTCAGCGCGGCTTGCGCGGCGTCGACCTTCACCGCGCCGACGGAATCGGTGCGGTAGAGGATCTGGCGCTGCAGGTTGGTGAGGTCTACCTTGTCGGAGTCGGCGATGGTCAGCCGGCCGACGCCGGCCGCGGCGAGGTAGAGCGCCGCGGGGCAGCCGAGGCCGCCCGCGCCGACGATGAGTGCGTGTGCCGCTCGCAGCCGCTCCTGCCCCTCGACCCCGACCTCGGGGAGAAGGATGTGGCGGCTGTAGCGGAGGAGCTGCTGGTCGTTCAGTGCGCGGAGAAGCCGCTCGGCAATCTAGTTAGAAGCGGGCTTGCCTTGCTTCGGCGCGTCGCTCTGCGCGACGGTCGGCGACTGCGTCTTCACCGGCTCGCCCTTCAGGTGGGCGACCGCCTGCGTGAGCTGGAAATCGTCCTTCGAACCGAGCTCGGTCGGCTTCGCCGGCTCGGCGGGCGCGGTGTTCGGCACCGGCCGCGCACGCGGCGCGGCCTGCTCCTTCGCCATGCTGTTCTCCAGATGGCGCTGCAGGTCGGCTTCACGCACGCGCGTGAGGGTGTCGCTCGGGTCCTCGACCTGGATGTCGGGCGAGATGCCCAGCGCCTGGATCGAGCGTCCGCCCGGCGTGAAATAGCGCGCGGTGGTGAGCTTGATCGCCGTGCCCGGCGGCGTGGTGAGCGGCACGATGGTCTGCACCGAGCCCTTGCCGAAAGTCTGCATGCCCATCACGATCGCGCGCTTGTGATCCTGCAGTGCGCCAGCGACGATCTCGGACGCCGAGGCGGAGCCGCCGTTCACCAGCACCACCATCGGCACCGTCTTCACCGCCGCCGGAATCCGCTTGAGGACGTCCTCGCCGCGACCGGCGTAATCCTGCGCCACGGCATAGAACTTCCGCTTCGCGTCCTCGGCACGGCCGTCGGTCGAGACGACCAGCGCCTTCGCCGGCAGGAACGCCGACGAGATGGCGAGCGCGCCGTGCAGCAGGCCGCCCGGATCGTTGCGCAGATCGAGGATCAGGCCCTTGACCTGCCCCTGCTTGTACAAGGCCTCGAGGTGCTTCGCCATGTCCTCGGCGGTGCGCTCCTGGAACTGCGAGACGCGGATCCAGGCGTAGCCCGGCTCGATCATCTTCGACTTGACGCTTTGCACCTTGATGTCGGCCCGCGTCAGCGTCACCACCAGCGGCTGCGCCTCGCCCTTGCGCGTGATGGTGAGCGTGATATTGGTGCCCGGCTTGCCGCGCATGCGCTTCACGGCATCGTTCAGCGTCATACCCTTGACCGGCGTTTCGTCCAGCTTGACGATCAGGTCGCCGGGCTTGACGCCGGCTTTGAACGCCGGCGTGTCCTCGATCGGCGAGATCACCTTGACGAAGCCTTCTTCCATGCCGACTTCGATGCCGAGCCCGCCGAAGCGGCCCTGCGTGCTGACCTGCAGCTCGCGGTAACCCTCTTGGTCGAGGTAGGCCGAGTGCGGGTCGAGGCCGGCGAGCATGCCGTTGATCGCCTCGGTGAGCAGCTTCTTGTCCTCGACCTGGTCGACGTAGTTGCTCTTGACGGTGCCGAACACCTCGGTGAAGGCGCGCAATTCCTCGATCGGCAGCGAAGGTCGCCCCTTCTCGGCGATCGCCTGAATGTTCAGGCTGGCCAGCACGCCGGCCACGGCGCCGAGAACGATGAATCCGATGTTGCGAAGCTTGCTATTCATGGGAGCGGTTCGCTTTATTTCAGTCTGACCCAGCGCATTGGGTCGAATGCGCGGCCGAGATGCCGCACTTCAAAGTATAGCCCGGTTTCCTCGTTGCCGCCGCTCGAGCCGATAGTCGCGACGGACTCTCCAGCCATGACATTTTCCCCCACTTGTTTCAGCAGCGACTCGTTGTTGGCGTAGATTGAAAGATAGGCGTCGCCGTGGTCGACGATGAGCAGGTTGCCGAAGCCGCGCATCCAGTCGGCGAACACCACTTGTCCCGCGGCGATCGCCTTCACCGGCCGTCCTTCCGGCGCGCGGATGAAGACGCCCTTCGCCTCGATTCCCGCTCCCCTTGGAGCGCCGAAGCGCCCGGTCAGTTCCCCGCGTACCGGCAGGCGCAGCTTGCCGCGCAGGCTGGAGAAGGGCTGGCGCTTCGGATCGGCCTCGGGCTCGACTTCGACTCGCACGCGGCCGATCTCTTCCACCAGCCGGCCGAGGCGCGCCTCGTCGGCGCGCAGCACGCGCATTTCGCGCCGGCTGGCGCGCACCTCGCTGGCGACGCGCGTCAGCACGACCTTGCGCTCGCGCTGCTGGGCGATGAGCTTCGCCCGGTCGGCGCGGCTTTCCTGCTCCACCGCGCGCAGGCGGCCGCGCCGCTGCTCCGCTTCGCGCCCGAGGCGCTCGAGATCGTCGAGGCCGCCGCGATAGGCGGCGAGCTGCGTCGCCGCGGCCTGCGAGACGTAGCCGGCGTAGTGCAATTGGCGCGGGATCGCGGCGGGATCGTCGCCGGAAAGCGCCACCCGCAGCGCTTCGGGCGCGGGTGCCGCCGCGCGCGCCGCGAGCATGCGCTCGAGCGCCCCGCGCTGCGCGGCGAGCCGCTTCTGCGCCTCGCGGCGGCGCTCGCCGATGCGCGCCGCCGCCGCGCGCAGCGCGCGCTCCTCGGCCTGCAGCGCCGCGAGGCGGCGGTTGGCCTGCGAGATGGCGCGCTCGGAGTCGCGCAGTGCGTCGCTCGCCTCGCGCCGCGAGCCTTCCTTTGCCTGCAGTTTTTCCGCCAGCGCGTCGATGCGCGAGCGCAGCCGGGCCAGCTCCTCCTCCCGCGGTTGCGCCTGCGCGACGCCGACCAGCAGTACGAGGAAAAAAAATCGAATCAGGTTTTGGCCTTGCCTTGCGCCGCGACCGCGGCGATGCGCTTCTCGATCTCGGCGGGATCGCCGAGGTAGGCGTGCTTGATCGGCTTCAGGTTCGCGTCGAGCTCGTAGACGAGCGGGACGCCGGTCGGGATGTTGAGCGGCATGATGTCGGCGTCACTGATGTTGTCGAGGTGCTTGACCAGCGCGCGCAGCGAATTGCCGTGCGCGGCGATCAGCACCTGCCGGCCGGCGCTGACGGCCGGCGCGATGGCGCTGTTCCAATAGGGAATCACCCGCGCCACCGTGTCCTTCAGGCATTCGGCGCGCGGCACTTCGATCCCGGCATAGCGTGGATCGATCCCCTCATACCTTGAATCGCTTTTTTCCAGAGGCGGAGGCGGGGTGTCGTAGCTGCGGCGCCAGACGAGGACCTGCTTCTCGCCGAACTTTGCCGCCGTCTCGGCCTTGTCGAGCCCCTGCAGGGCGCCGTAGTGGCGCTCGTTCAGGCGCCAGCTCTTCTCCACCGGCAGCCACATCTGGTCGAGCTCCTCGAGGCCGATCCACAGCGTGCGGATGGCGCGCCTGAGGACGGAGGTAAAGGCGAGGTCGAAGCGCATGCCCGCGGCGCGCAGGCTGCGGCCGGCGGCGCGCGCCTCCTCGATGCCCTTGGCCGACAGGTCGACGTCGGTCCAGCCGGTGAAGCGGTTCTCGCGGTTCCAGTCGGACTCGCCGTGGCGCAACAGGACGAGCCGCAGTGCAGGATTCGGCATCGCGCTCAATTATAATGTTCGCTCTCCTTGGAAATTTCCTCCTTCATCCAATTCGTCCAGAAGGGCTACAACCCCCTTCTGTTTCTCGTCGCGCTCGTTTCGGGCGGGATGCTGCTTTGGCCGTTCGTGCGGCGCAGCACCGGCGGCCCGTGGGTCAACACCACGCGCGCGATCGAGCTCATCAACCGCGAGGACGCGCTGGTGCTCGACGTGCGCGATGCGCCCGAGTACGGCGCGGGCCACATTCTCGGCGCGAAGAACCTGCCGCTCGCGCGCCTCGACCAGGGCGCGGGCGAGCTCGCCAAGAAGAAGGATCGGCCGCTGATCGTCTGCGACGAAGGCGGCGAGCTCTCGGCGAAGGCCGCCGCGGCGCTCAAGCGCCAGGGCTACACCCAGGTCTGCGGCCTTTCCGGCGGCCTCGGCGCCTGGCGCCAGGCCGGCTTGCCGGTGGAGAAATAGTGGCGGGCGTGCTGATGTACTGCACGGCGGCCTGTCCGTTCTGCCAGTCGGCCGAGCAGCTGCTCCTGAAGAAGGGCGCGCGCATCGAGAAGGTCCGGGTCGACCTCGAGCCGGTGCGCCGCGCCGAGATGACGCAGAAAAGCGGCGGCCGCCGTACCGTGCCCCAGATCTGGATCGGCAGCCGCCACGTCGGCGGCTGCGACGACCTCTACGCCCTCGAGCGCGAGGGAAAGCTGAATTCCCTACTCGAGGCGTTATGACCGAACCTCAGCAAGCTGCGACTTTCCAGATCGAAAAAATCTACGTCAAGGACCTGTCGCTGGAGATCCCGCACGCGCCCCAGGTATTCGCCGAGCAGGTGCAGCCGCAGATCGATGTCCACATCGAGAGCGGCGAAGCGCGTTTCGCCGAGGGCTACTACGAGGTGACGCTGTCGGTGACCGTGACGGCGAAAATCGGCGAGCGCACGCTGTTCCTGGCCGAAGCGGTGCAGGGCGGCATCTTCGCGCTACGCAACATTCCCGAGGCCGACCTCCCGCCGCTGCTCGGCATCGCCTGCCCGACGGTGCTCTTCCCCTATCTGCGCGAGACCATCTCGGATCTCATCACGCGCGGCGGCTTCCCGCCGCTGCTGCTCTCGCCCATCTCCTTCGAGCAGCTCTACCTGCAGCGGATGCAGCAGCAAGGCGGCAACCCTCCGCAACAAGCGGCCGGCTGAGCGATGCGCGTCGCGGTCCTCGGCGCGGGAGCCTGGGGAACTGCGATGGCCTGCGTGCTGGGCGCGCGCCTCGAAGTAGCGCTCTGGGCGCGCGACGCGCAGCAGGCGCGCACCCTCGCGCAAACTCGGCGCAACGAGCGCTACCTGAGCGGCGTCGAGATTCCCGCCGCGGTGACGGTGACCGGCGATCTCGCCGCCGCGACGGCGGGAATTTCCCTGGCGCTGGCGGCGACGCCGGTCGCCGGGCTGCGCGAGCTCCTGCTCAGCCTGAACCCGCAGCAGCCGCTCGTCTGGCTCTGCAAGGGCTTCGAGGAGGGCAGCGGCGCGCTGCCGCACCAGATCGCCGCGGAAGTGCTCGGCGACAAGGCGCGCTGCGGCGCGCTCTCCGGGCCGTCGTTCGCCGAGGAAGTGGCGCGCGGCCTGCCTTGCGCGCTGACCCTCGCCTCGCGCGATGCCGCGTTCGCGCGCGAGGCGGCGGCGATCGTGCATGGCGGGCGCATGCGCGTCTACTACAGCGCTGATCTCATCGGCGTCGAGATCGGCGGCGCGGTGAAGAACGTCATGGCGATCGCGGCGGGGATCTCCGACGGCCTCGGCCTCGGCCTGAACGCGCGCGCAGCGCTCATCACGCGCGGGCTCGCCGAGATCGCTCGCCTGGGCGCCGCGCTCGGCGCCGCGCCGGAGACCCTGATGGGGCTCGCCGGCGCGGGCGACCTGATCCTCACCGCCACCGGCGACCTGTCGCGCAACCGCCGGGTGGGTGTCGAGCTGGCGCGGGGAAAAGCCCTGAACGAGATATTGAAAGACCTCGGCCACGTCGCCGAGGGTGTCCGCTCGGCGAAAGAGGTTTTCAATCTTTCGCAGCGAAAGGGCATCGAAATGCCGGTCACCGAGGCGGTCAACGCCGTGCTCGAAGGCCAGCTCAAGCCTGCCGCGGCGGTCGAGCGGCTCCTGTCGCGCGACCTGAAGCGGGAAGGCTAGGGCTTGATGCCGCGCACGCCTTCAAAAAAGGCGCGCAGCTTCGGCAGGTCGGCTTCGTAGTCGCCGCTCGGCTCGAACGCCGGGAAAAGGCGGATGGTCTTGTGCTCGCCGTCGAAGGCGATCGGCATGATCGGCACGCGGGCGGCGACGGCGATGCGATAGAAGCCGCTCTTCCAAGGCTTGATGCTCGATCGGGTGCCCGCCGGTGTGATGGCGAGGAACACCGACGGCGATTTCTCGATCGCCTCCACCGCCTGCGGCACCATGCCCTGCGGCGCTTCGCGGTTCACCGGAATGCCGCCGAACCAGCGCATCAGCCAGCCGAGCGGCGGCTTGAACAGCGTGTGCTTGGCGATGAAGCGCGCGCGCAGGCCGAGGGCGAACACGGCCAGGATGCCGACGATGAAGTCCCAGTTGGAGGTGTGCGGCGCGACGATCACCACCATCTTCGCTCGCGGCGGAAAGTCGCCCTCGATGGTCCATCCCAGCGCGCCGAAGAGGGCGCGCCCCGTGACCCGGGAGAAGGCGTTGCCCCGGCTGGGCAGGCCCGCCGGCAGCGCGGGAATCCTCACTTGAAGCCTCCCTGCCGCCATGCCTCGTAGATCACTACCGCGACGCTGTTGGAAAGGTTGAGGCTGCGGTTGCCCGGCCGCATCGGCAGCATGAGCCGGGTGGCGGGCGAAAACTCGCCGAGGATTGCCTCGGGCAGCCCGTCGGCTTCGCGCCCGAAGACGAACACGTCTTCGTCGCGGTAGCGCATCTCGGCATAGCTCGTGGTGGCTTTCGTCGTCAGCGCGAACATCCGTCTGCCTGCCAGCGCGGAGCGGCAAGTATCCCAGTTGCGATGGACCTGCATCGACGCGAGGTCGTGATAGTCGAGGCCCGCGCGCTTGAGCTGCTTGTCCTCGAGCGTGAAGCCGAGCGGCTCGACGAGGTGCAGGCGCGCGCCGGTGTTGGCGGCAAGACGGATGACGTTGCCCGTGTTCGGCGGAATCTCGGGATGGACGAGGACGATATCAAACATCGGCGGTACGGCAGACGACCCAATTGGTCACGCTCGCGGCGCCTGCGTCCTTGAGTGCCGCGGCCAGGGCGTCGAGGGTCGCGCCGGTGGTCATGACGTCGTCGACCAGCGCGATTCGCTCGCCGGCGAACGAGCGCTGGCAGCGGAAGGCGCCGCGCACGTTGCGCCGGCGCGCCTCGCGGTCGAGGCCCGCCTGCGGCGGCGCGTCGCGGCTGCGCGCGACGGCGTCGGGG
>JAXDQC010000057.1:0-13614 GCA_034668045.1 Betaproteobacteria bacterium
CGATGGCGTCTTCAAGTTGAAGCTGAAGCAGTCGATGAACCCGCCGTTCCACATTCCCTTCGCCGTCAAGGTCGGCGAGCACGAAGAAATCCTGTCCTTGAAAAAAACCGAGGAAACGTTCGAATTCAAGACCGCAACCCGTCCGGTCCCTTCCCTGCTGCGCCGCTTCTCGGCGCCGGTGATCCTCAACTATCCGTACACCGAGGACGAGCTGCTGCACCTGATGGCGAAGGACGACGACGCGTTCAACCGCTGGGAAGCGGCGCAGCGCCTGGCGACGACGACTATCCTCGAGAAGAGCGGCGTACCCTCGCCCGCCTTCCTCGTCGCGGCGAAGAACGTGCTTGGCGATCCCGACCCTGCATTCGCCGCCGAGGTGCTCAACCTGCCCGCCGAGACCTTCCTCGCCGAGCAGATGGAGGTGGTGGATCCGGATCGGCTGCATGCGGATCGGAACTCCCTGCGACGCGCGCTCGCCTCGGCATTGAAAGATTCGTTCTCGAGCACCTATCAGAAACTCAAGAGCCGGGGACCGTATTCGCCGGATGCCGTATCCACGGGCAAGCGAGCGCTCAAGAACCTTTCGCTGAACTACCTCGGCGAGACCGGCCTGTCAGCGCTTGCGTACGAGCAGTTCAAGAACGCGGACAATATGACCGACACGATGGCCGCGCTCACCACCCTCGCCAACCTCGACTGCCCGGAGCGCAGGCCCGCGCTCGACGGCTTCTACGCAAAGTGGAAGGACGAGCCGCTGGTGGTCGACAAGTGGCTCGCGGTGCAGGCTAGCTCGCGCCTGCCCGATACGCTTTCCAGGGTAACGGCCCTCTTGCAGCACGAGGCGTTCAACCTGAAAGTGCCCAACAAGGTCTACGCGCTGATTCGCACCTTCTGCGCCAACCACGTGCGCTTCCACGCCGCGGACGGGTCGGGCTACGACTTCCTCGCCGACCAAGTGCTGGCGCTCGACAAGCTCAACCCGCAGGTCGCCGCAAGGATGGCGAGAGGATTCGACCGCTGGAAGAAGTTCGACGCGAAACGGCAAGCGCGCGCGAAAGCCGCGCTGGAGCGCGTTCGCGACGCCGAGGGCCTGTCCAGGGACGTGGCGGAGATCGTCGGCAAGGCGCTCGCCTGAGCGACGCCGACAAGCGCGCTTACCCGCGCAGGGTGGTGCCGGCCGCGGTTGCCCTGCGCTGCGAGATGCGCATCGGCTCGCTCAGCCTCGAGGCGGCGGTGGTCGACATCAGCCTCGGCGGCATGGGCACGCTGGTCTACGACTCGCGCGTGCGGCTCGAGCCGGGAATGCGAATCACCCGCGCCCGCGTCCTGCACGGCGGCAACCAGCCCGTGACGGTCGACCTCGAGATCAGCAACGTCTCGGCGGTCGTCGATCGCGACGGCCGCGCGGCCAACCGCGCCGGCTGCGTCATCCGCGGCTCGCGCCAGACCCTGGAAGAGCTGGTGCGGATGTTCATTTCCGACCTGGGGGAGGAACAATGACGCCGACGCGCACGCCCGTACCAGCCTAGTAAAGCCCGTCTCGCCGGCTTCGGGCAATTGAAGCCTCCACCTGCTCGAGAGGCTCGGAAAGGCGTGCATGGTCCACGAGGCATTGCGCCTGCGTCGGTAGGCCATCGGCCGACGGCCAGGCCGCGGGATCCCAGAGCTTCGAGCGGAGCATGCACTTGCCGCAATGGATGAATGCCTGCTCCACGCGGACCACGAGCGCGAGCTCCGGAACCTTGCCGGCGACGGCCATGCGCTCGCGCAGCGAGGCGTCGCGCACGATGATCGCCTGCCCATTGACCCTCAGGGTTTCGGCCTTGCCGGGAATGAGAAAGAGCAGGCCAACCCCCGGCCGATGCAGCACGTTGCGGAACGTGTCGGCGCGCCGGTTGCCCGGCCGGTCGGGAATTGCCAGCGTTGAATCGTCCAAAACTTGGACGAAGCCGGGCGGATCGCCTTTCGGTGAGACGTCGGCGCGACCTTCGGCATCGGCGGACGCGATGAGAACGAAGGGCGAAGCGCCGATGAGGGCGCGGCAGTGCCGGTCAAGACGCACGATCTCCTTGCTCATCGCGCGCGGCAGCGGCGCGCCGATGATTTCGCGCAGCTCGGCTTCGCACGCCACGACCTGCGAGAAGTGCACAGCCCTATTCCGGCTTGAGATGCAGCTCGGGAATGAGCTTTCCCCACCGCGCGAGCGAGTCGCGGATCATGCCCTCGAGGCGGGCGGGAGTGCTCGGCGCGGCTTCGAAGCCGCCAGCTCCCAGGCGGGCGACGACATCCGGCGACCCAAGAGCGCGCGCGATCTCCGCGTTGAGGCGCGCGACCACGGCTTCCGGGGTTTGAGCCGGCGCGAGCATGAAGATCCATTCGAAAAGATCAATGCCGGGCACGCCGGCCTCGGCTAGGGTCGGGACGCCGGGGAGCGCCGTCGAGCGCGCCCTTGTCGTAACGGCGAGCGGACGTATCTTTCCGCTCCGCGCGTACGCGATCATCGGCGACTGGCCGGTCAGCGCGGCGCCAAGCTGGCCGCCCGCAAGGTCAGTGACCGCCGCCGGCCCGCCCTTGTAAGGCACATGCATCGCCTCGAAGCCGGCCGTTCGCTGCAAGGTCTCTGCGGCGAGATAGTGCGCCAGCGCGCCGGTGCCGAGCGAAAAAGCGTTGGGCTTTGACTTGGCGAGCGCGATCAGCTCGGCGACGGACCGGGCCGGGAGCGAGGGATGCACCGCCAGCACGAGCGGCTGAGTTGCGAGGAGCGATACCGGCGCGAAGCTCCCCGGAACCTCGAACCCGAGCTTGCGCTCGACGTACGGCATGATGGTCAAGGCGTCGCTGGAGACAAGAAGCGTGTGCCCGTCGGCGAGCGACCTGGCGACCGCTTCGGAACCGGTAACGGCGCGCGCGCCAGGGCGGTTCTCCACGATCACCGGCTGGCCGAGCGCATCGGCGAGCCGGCCAGCGACGAGCCTGGCGACAATGTCGATCGCGCCGCCCGGTGGCACGGGAACGATGACCCGGACAGGTCTGGCCGGCCAGTCCTCGGCCGATGCGGACGACAAACCGATGGCCAGCAGCAATGCCGCGAGCGTGAAGCGCATGTTCATCCGACTCCTTCCTGCCGCCACTGTACGGATGAGCGGCAGGGATACAATCCATCGCCAGGGAAAAGCATCTGTGACGGGAGGTCACAAATAGCACGCATCGGCGACCGCGGCGAGATGGAAGCCTACGTGCGCGCCGTCGAGCTCGGCAGCTTCTCCGCCGCGGCGCGCGAGCTGAAGATCGCGCCCTCGGCGCTCTCGAAGCTCGTCGGCAGGCTCGAGCGCGCGCTCGGGGCGCGCCTGCTCAATCGAACGACGCGCAGGCTCGGCCCGACGGCTGAAGGGGAGCTCTTTCTCGCGCGTTGCCGCCGCATCCTGGCCGAGATGGAAGATGCGGAGACCGAGGTAGGCCGCTCGCGCGAGCGGCCGCGCGGCAGGCTGCGCCTGCATGTGGGTGTAGGGTTCGCGACTCATCAGTTGGTGCCCGCCCTGCCGCGTTTTCGCGCCCGGTATCCGGAGGTACAGGTGGAGCTGCTCGTCGAGGACCGCGACTTCGACCTGCTGCGCGAAGGCATCGACATCTCCGTGCGGCCGGGAGCGCCACGCGACCAGGGCGTGGTGGCCCGCAGGCTCGGAGAGTTCGAGCGCGTGGTGTGCGCTTCGCCGTCATACGTCGCGCGCTACGGCGCGCCGCAGTCGCCGGACGATCTGGCACGGCACAGCTGCATCAGCCTCACCTTGCCCGGCCGCGCGCAATGGCCCTTCGAGACACCTTCAGGCAAGCGCCTGGTGGCAATCACCCCGAGCCTGAGCGCCAACAACAACGACTGCGTGCTCCAACTCGCGTTGATGGGAGCCGGCATCGTCCATCTCAACGATTTCATCGTCGCTCGCAGCCTGCACGAAGGCCGGCTGGTGCGCTTGCTGGAGAGCTGGCAAAGCGCCGAGCGCGTGCCGATGCACGCGCTTTACCTGCACGATCGCCTTCGGCTGCCTCGCGTTGCGGCCATGCTGGAATTCCTGGCCGGAACCTTCAGAAAACGAGGCTAAGGCCGGCCGATCTTCTTCTGCACGCGCTGATCGAACTTGGCGACATTGACCACGACGCGTTCGTGGCTGCCGTCGCCGATCAGGTCGACCTCATCCCTCGCATTGACGCGGAAATGGACTGTGCGGCCGTCGACCTTCGTGACCTCTGCCTTCGCCGTGACCTTCATGCCGACCGGCGTCGCCGCGAGGTGCCGCACGTCGAGGTGGGTGCCCAGGCTCTGGTAGCCGGCCGGCAGGAGGTGCTCGATCGCCGCGAGCGCCGCGGCCTCGATCAGGTTGATCATCACCGGCGTGGCGAGGACGCGCACCTTGCCGCTGCCGATACTCGGCGCGGTGTGCTCCTCTCCCACCGTCAGCTCCACGGTCCCGACGAGGCCGGTCGCGATCTCCATTGAGGCATCATACGAGACATGAATCCGCGCGTCGTGATCGTCGGTTGTGGTTTCGGCGGCCTCTGGGCGGCGCAGGCGCTCGCGCGCGCGCCGGTCGATCTGACGGTCATCGACCGCACCAACCACCACCTCTTCACCCCGCTTCTCTACCAGGTGGCGACCGCAGGACTGTCGGCGCCGTCGATCTCGGCGCCGATCCGCCACATCCTGGCGGAACAGAAGAACGCGACGGTGCTGCTCGGCGAGGTGCGGCAGGTCTCGCCCGGCGAGAAGAAGCTCGTCCTCGAGGACGGCAGCGCCGTCGGCTACGACTATCTCGTTCTCGCCAGCGGCTCGGTCAACCACTACTTCGGCAACGACGCCTGGGAGCCCTTCGCTCCCGGCCTGAAAACCCTGCAGGAAGCGCTCGACATCCGCAGCCGCATCCTGCTCGCGTTCGAGCGCGCCGAGCGCGAGACCGATCCCGCCCGATGCTCGGCGTGCCTCACGTTCGTCGTCATCGGCGGCGGCGCGACCGGCGTCGAGCTCGCCGGCACGCTGGCCGAGATCGCGCGCCATACGCTGAAGGGCGAGTTCCGCCGCGTCGATCCAACCCGCGCCCGGGTCGTGCTCGTCGAAGGCACCGAGCGCGTGCTGCCGCCCTACCCAGCCGATCTCTCGGAGAAAGCGCGGCTGCAGCTCGAGCGCCTCGGCGTCACGGTCTGGCTCAACAAGCGCGTCACCGCGGTCGACGCCGACGGCGTGACGCTCGGCGTCGAGCGCCTGGAAGCGAAGACCGTGATCTGGGCCGCCGGCGTCGCCAGCTCGCCGCTCGGCAAATCGCTCGGCGCGCCTCTCGATCGCGCCGGCCGCGTGCAGGTCGAGCCCGATCTCTCGGTGCCGGGTCATCCGGAGATTTTCGTCGCCGGCGACCTCGCCGCCGTTTCCGGCGTGCCCGGCATCGCGCCCGCCGCGAAGCAGATGGGGCGCCACGCGGCCTTGAACATCCGCAAGACCCTCGAAGGCAAACCAAGGATCGCGTTTCGCTATCGCGACTACGGCCAGCTCGCGACCATCGGCCGCAACGCCGCGGTGGCGATGATCGGCAGGCTCAAGCTCTCGGGCTATCCGGCGTGGCTGATGTGGCTCGTCGCGCACATCTACTTCCTGATCAACTTCCGCAACCGGCTCGCGGTGATGATCGATTGGGCGTGGTCGTACTGGACCTACAACCGCGGCGCCCGGATCATCATCAAGGGGCCGTCGTAGCCTCGTTCCAGAGCCACGCCGCGCCGCGCACGCCGCTCGAGTCGCCGTAGACCGGCGGCACGAGCCGCGTCGCGACGGTATTCGAGAAGATGTAGCGGCCCCAGATGCGCGGCACCTCGGTGTAGAGGCTCGGCAGGTTCGACAGCCCGCCGCCCAGCACGATCACCCCGGGATCGAGGACGTTGATCACGCCGGCGAGCGCCCGCGCCAGGCGCTCGTGGTAGCGCTCGAGGTTCTTGCCGTCGCGCTCGAACGCCGGGCCGCACAGATAGGTCTCGATGCAGCCCTTCCGACCGCAATAGCACTCCGCACCCGAGCTCTCGTACGGCAGCGGGTTGTGGCCCCACTCGCCGGCGATCGCATTCACTCCCTTGAGCACATGCTTTCGGACCACCACGCCGCCGCCAACCCCGGTACCCAGGATCACGCCGAAGACCACCTCCGCGTCCTTGCCGGCGCCGTCTACCGCCTCGGAAAGCGCGAAGCAATTGGCGTCGTTCTCGATCCTCACTTCGCGCCCCATGGCGCGCTCGAGATCCTTCTTGAAGGGACGGCCGATCAGCCAGTTGGAGTTGGCGTTCTTGACCACATCCCCGGCCATGGCGCCGGGAATGCCGATCCCGACGCTGCCCGGGCCTGCCTTTTCGACCAGGCCAGCGATGGCCGCGACCGTGGCGTCGTAAACGCCACGCGGGGTCGCGGTGCGCTGCCGAAAAACTTCGCGGCCCGAGGGATCGAGCGCGATCGCCTCGATCTTGGTGCCGCCCAGGTCAACGCCGATTCTCAACTTTTGCAAAGGCGGACCTGCTGGTTTGGCGGCATCGGCATAATCGGCGCGTCAAAGGAGGAGTATCCATGGAATTTCGGGGGCTGGAAGAGCGCATGGCGGCGGCGGAGCGGGAGATCGAGGGGTTGAAGAAGGCGCAGCGCGGCGCCGTCCGGCGCGGCGCGTTCGCCTGGGGTGCCTGCGGCCTGGCGGTGGCGGCGGCGCTGTTCGCCGGCGCACGCCCGGCGATCACGCAGGAGGAAGGCACGACCTTCAAGGCGCCGCTGCGCATCGTCACGCCGGCGGGCAAGCCGGTAGTGACGATCAACAGCGACAACGACGGACCGTTCATCCGCCTGTTCAACGCCGAGGGCGGCACCTCGATGCTCGCCTGGGCCGACAAGGACGGCGGCAACCTGGCGATCAAGAACGCGGGCGGCAAGAACGTCGGCGAGATCATCTCGCGCAGCGACGGCGCCGGCGGCAACCTGCGGGTGCTCGACAAGGAAGGCAAGAACGCGGTGTCGATGTTCGCGCGCTCCGACGGCTCGGGCGGCAACCTCTCCGTCTACAACAGCGCCGGCAAGAGCGTGTTCGCGGCCTTCGCGCGCAGCGACAACCGCGGCGGCGACCTCGGCGTCTACGACAAGGACGGCAAGACCGTCGGCGCGATCTTCGCCCGCAGCGAGGGCGGCGGCGTGCTGCAGATCTACGGCGGCGACGAGAAGGTGATCTTCAAGCAGCCGGACTAGCCGCGCTTGAGGTTGGGCGCCGGATCGTAGTCGAGGTACTTGAACTTGACCCGCCCGCCGCGGCGGTCGACCAGCTCGGCGGCCGCGTCGTCGAGGCGCGCCAGCACGAACTCGAGCACGTCGCGCTCGTCGCCGAAGTCCTCGCCGTAGAGCTTGAACAGCGTCGGCAGGACGAGCTTGACGCGGAATTGCTCATCCCGCGTCTCCACCGTCGAGCGCAGGTAGTGCTCGGTCGCCTGCTCGAGCTCGCTCTCGAGGCTGTCCGGGCGGAACACCCGTAGGGGCGGCGAGGAGCGGCGCGCGGTGTAGAGGCCGAAGTGCATGCGCTCGTCGAAAGCCACCGGCATGTAGGCGACCCGCGGGTCGCTCTTCTTCAAGTTGCCGCGCAGCAGCCCTTGCTCGATGTTGGCGAGCGACCAGGAGAAGCTGCCGACCTTCACCCGGCTGCGGTCCGGGAATCCCTCGACGTGGAGCTCGAGCGCATCGCGCAGCACGCAGGCGTTGTGGAGGTTGAGCCAGAACGCATTCTGCGCCGGCAGGCGCAAGCGGCGCGGATCGAACTCGGCGAGCGAGCCGAGCGTCGCCGCGAGGCGGCCGTGCTCGCGCGAGGCGACCATCGCGTCAAAGTTGCAGGCGCCCTCGGCGTCGACGTGCGCCGCGCGCACCGCCTCGAGCGCTTCCACGAGCTGTTGTTCCCCTGCCATGTCGCCTTTCCTCTGCTCGCTACAATACCTCAGGGGAGAATGGATGCGCCGGATCGCGGCACTGCTTTTGTTTTTTTGCGTTTTGTTCCCGGCGTCCGCGGCGCAGGCGGAGATCACGGCCGTCAAGGCCGGCATCGCCCAGCCGGTCGGCGGCGGCCGCTGGAGCGGTCCCGTCGACTCTGTCTCCTATCCGGGCGGCGCTTCCTTCATGGCCGAGCTGCACGGCTTCGAGGCCGGACGCACCTACGCCGGGCGCATCATGGTGGTGGACGCGAAAGGCAAGCCGGTTCTCGAGCACTCGATGCCGATGACGTCGCTGGCGGGCGAGCCGATCATCCGGTTCCAGCACCCATTCACGATCTCCTCGGCTCGCCTTGTGCCAGGCGAATGGCGGCAGACCTTCGACGTCGACGGGGTGCGGGTCGTCGACGTGAAGCTCAGCGCGACTCGGGTCGGGCCGGAGCCTGGGCCACCGGTCAAGCTGGTGCGGGCGCTCCTCACCTCCTCCCTCAGCCGCAAGCAGGAGCCTCGCCGGCCGCTCGAATCGCTCTCGCTGCCGTCCGCCGTCTACTACTACGTGCAGGCGACGGGTTTCGAACCCGGGCGGAGCTACCAGGTGCACATCGCCGTGCTCGACGGCGCGAACAACCGGGTCGGCAACCACGACTTCTCGACCACGCCGCGGGCCGGCGACCATACGGTGTGGTTTCCGATCCTGCCGCGCGCGACGCACGCGCCCGGCACGTGGACGTTTCGCATCGAGATCGATCGCGACCCCCTCGCCGAAACCCGCATCGAGGCCGCCCCGGGCGCCGCGCGCACCAAGAGTGGCTTCCTGGAACGCTATCTGCCAGGTCTGACGGCGGCCGTGCTCATCGCCCTTGTCTACGTCGTCTACGGCCTGTCCGTCTTCAACGCGGGCACCGTCAGCGCGGCGCCCAAGCGGCCGCTGCTCGACCCGGCGCTGCTCGCGCTGCTCGTCGCGAACCTTCTCCCGCTCGGCGCGGTCGTCTTCGCCGGCGCCAATGCCGCCGACCTGCTGATCGTCTACTGGACCGAAAACCTGGTGATCGCCGCGTACACGATCCTGCGCATGGTCAAAGCGCACAAGCCGGACGAAGGCAACATCGTCTACGGCCTGCTGATCTTCATCGGCATGTTCGGCGTGTTCTGCACCGTCCATGGCGGCGTGGTCCTCTGGCTCCTCTTCGAGCATTCCAGCCTGCTCGAGCTCTCTCCCCAGGGCCGGCTCGACCCCGCCATCGCCGCCGAATTCGCAAGGCAGGCCAGCCTCTGGGACGTGGTGCCGCTGCCCTTCCTGTGGCTGGTCGGCGCGCTGTTCATCAGCCACGGCATTTCGTTCGTGCAGAACTTCCTGCAGCGCGGCGAATTCCTGCGCGCCAGGGCGCGCGACGAGATGATGCGTCCCTTCAATCGCATCATGCTCATGCACGTAGCGTCGGTGGCGATGGGCTTTTTCGCGCAGTCGCAAGGCTCGCCGTTCTTCATGCTCGCGGCGCTGGTGGCGCTCAAGACCGCCGCGGACGTCTACTCCCACCTGGCCTCGCACGGCCTTCTGCCCAGGCCCTCTCGCGATTGAACGCATTCGGCGCCTATGACTACATCATCGTCGGCGCTGGAAGCGCCGGCTGCCTGCTCGCGAACCGGCTGTCGAAGGATCCGGCGAACAGCGTTCTCCTGCTCGAGGCGGGCGGCAAGGACGACTATTTCTGGATCGACATCCCGGTCGGCTACCTCTACACCATCGCCAACCCGCGCACCGACTGGTGCTACAAGACCGAGGCCGACGAGCATCTTGCCGGCCGCTCGATCCACTATGCGCGCGGCCGCGTGCTCGGCGGCTGCTCGTCGATCAACGCCATGATCCACATGCGAGGGCAGAAGGAAGACTGGGATCACTGGGCTTCCCTCGGCAACCGGGGCTGGTCCTGGAACGACGTATTGCCGATCTTCAGGTCCCTCGAGGATTACGAGCACGGCGAGGCCGACGGCTACGGCGCGGGCGGCGAGGTGCGCGTCGAGGATCCGCGCGTGCGCTGGGACATCATCGACGCCTGGCGCGACGCCGCCGCCGAATGCGGCATCCCCAAGGTCAAGGCATTCAACAACGGCGACAACTTCGGCTGCGCCTACTTCCAGATGAACCAGAAGCGCGGCCGGCGCTGGAGCGCGACGCGCGCCTTCCTGCGGCCGGCCCTGCACCGGCCGAATCTCAAAGTCGTCACCGGCGCTCACGTCAATCACCTCAACTTCAGTGGGAGAGACTGCGTCGGCCTTCAATTGCTTCTTGACCAAAAACCCTTCGAAGTAAAGGCAAACCGGGAAACCATTCTGGCCGCCGGCGCGATCGGCTCGCCGCAGATCCTGCAGCTTTCAGGCGTCGGCAGCGAAAAGCTCCTGGCCGAAAAGCAGATCCCGGTCATCCACCATCTGCCCGGCGTCGGCGAGAACCTGCACGACCACCTGCAAATCCGCATGCAGTACAAGGTGAAGAACGTGCGCACACTGAACGGCGTGGCGAACAGCCTCTGGGGCAAGGCGGCCATGGCGGCCGAATATTTTCTGTTCCGTACCGGCCCGCTCACCATGCCGCCTTCGCAGGCGGGCGCCTTCGCGAGGAGCGATCCGGCGCAACCGACCCCCAACATCGAGTGGCATGTGCAGCCGCTCTCGCTCGACAAGTTCGGCGACCCGCTGCACAGCTTCCCGGCGATCACGCCGAGCGTATGCAACCTGCGCCCGACCTCGAGAGGGTTCGTGAAGGTGAAATCGACAAATCCCCTCGACCACCCCGAGATCCGGCTCAATTACCTCGCCACGAAGGAAGACCGGCGGGTCGCGGTCGACGGCATGCGGTTCACGCGCCGCATCATGGCCGCGAAGGCTCTTTCCCCCTATTCCCCTGAAGAGTACCGGCCCGGCATGGAGGTCCAGAGCGAAGAAGATCTGCGAAAAGCCGCCGGCCAGCTGGGGACGACCATCTTCCACCCGGTCGGCACCTGCAAGATGGGCAACGATGCGATGGCGGTGGTGGATTCAGATTTGAAAGTCCATGGGATCCAGAGGCTGCGCGTGATCGATGCGTCGATCTTCCCCCGCATCACCTCCGGCAACACCAACGCGCCGACCTACGTCATCGCGGAGAAAGGCGCGCGCGCCATCCTGAAGGCCTAGGCATGCGGCAGGCGCCCGCCGCCGGTCGAGATGCTCTCCCAGGGCACGTCCTGGAAGAACACCATCACATGCTCGGGATCGAGTCCCCGTTTGGCCAGGCGCGCCGTCAAGTCCTTGAGGATCTGCTTCTTCACCCTGACGCTGCGGCCGGCGCCGAGCACGATCTCCACGAGAATGAAATCGTCCGAGCGGTCGGTCTCGAGATCCGGAAAACGCGGGTCGAACCGGAAGTCATCGGCTTCGAGCTCGTGCACGCGATGAAACTTGTCTTTGGGATGTGCGCCTCCGGCTTCGACCAGCGACTCGTAGACCGACTCCAGCACATTGGTCTTGAAGGTCGACGACTTGGGCTTGCGGACGGTAATCGTAACGATCGGCACTCTGTGGCTCCTTCGCTTGTGAAGTCTATAATCGCCGGTCTTGAAACTTGACCGCAGCGCACCCATCTAAGCATCGCCACGGAGAAAAATCCAATGAAGAGAGTGCTCCTGCTCATCGCCACCAACCTCGCCGTCATGCTGGTGCTGTCGGTCGTCGTCAGCGTGCTGGGGCTCGACCAGTGGCTGACGGCCGAGGGCATCGACTACTACTCGATGCTCGTCATGTCGGCGGTGTTCGGCTTCGGCGGCGCCTTCATCTCGCTGCTCATGTCGAAGACCATCGCCAAGTGGTCGACCGGCGCACAGGTCATCGACGGCTCCGAGGGCACGACGCAGTACTGGCTGGTGCAGACGGTGCACCGCCTCGCCGACAAGGCCGGCATCGGCAAGCCCGAGGTCGCGCTCTACGAGGGACCGGCCAACGCCTTCGCCACCGGCGCGTTCAAGGACAGCGCGCTGGTCGCGGTGTCGAGCGGCCTGGTCGAAGCGATGAGCAAGGAGGAAGTCGAAGCGGTCCTCGGCCACGAGGTCACGCACATCGCCAACGGCGACATGGTGACGCTCACCCTCATCCAGGGCGTGCTCAACACCTTCGTCTTCTTCCTCTCGCGCGTGGTCGGCCTGATCATCGACAAGGCGGTGTTCCGCACCGAGCGCGGCGTCGGCCCCGGCTTCTACATCACCATGATCGTCTGCCAGATCCTGTTCGGCATCGCCGCCTCGGCGATCGTCGCCTGGTTCTCGCGCCGGCGCGAGTTCCGCGCCGATGCCGGCTCTGCCGGCCTGCTGGGCACGCCGCAGCCGATGATCGCCGCGCTTTCGCGCCTGGGAAGCCTGCAGACCGGCGGCCTGCCCGACCAGGTGAAGGCGTTCGGCATCGACAGCCGCTCCGGCCTCGCCAACCTGTTCGCGACGCACCCGCCGATCGAGCAGCGCATCGCCGCGCTGCAGTCCGGCAGCCGCTAGGCGGTTTGCGGCAGCAGCTGGGTCAGGGTGACGCACGCATCGTCGTGCAACGCGGCGACCACGACCGGCTCGCTGCGGTCGAGACGGAGCCAGTCGCCGGCTCGCAGGACGTAATCGCGCGGATCGCGATCCTGCGTCAGCCAGGCCACGCCTTTGGAGATCTCCACCACCAGGCCCGCGCCGTCTTCGATGCGCAGCGTCGCGCCCGCGCGCAGCCGGATCTGCCTTTCGCGCCCGCCCATGTCAGAACATCCCGATGCGCGTCGCGGCCCGGCGCAGCAGGCGGTGCTGGCGGCGCGATTCCAGGCGCTCGGCGAGCTCGCTGTTCCAGGACTCCAGGCCGATGTCCCTCAGCGTGTGCCCGTCGAGCCGCTCGAGCACGGCGCGGTCGGCCCGTGCCTGCCGGGCGCGCATGATTGCGCTAAAGAGCTTTCTCATATTTCAGTCTCCATGGGGTTGGCAGGTTACGCGCCGTATGCAGGTACAGGAGCGCGAGGATCAGCAGGTTGGCCACGCCGGCGACGGAGGCGTTGGCGAACGACTGGAAGTAGGTACCGCACAGGTCATAGAACAGGCCGCCCTGCCAGGCGCCGATCGCCATGCCGAGCCAGGCGAAGAACATGACCGCGCCGATGGAAAGCCCGGTCGCGCCCGCGGGCGCGTACTCGCGCGCGCAGAGGATGAACGAGACCATGGCACCGCTGAAGATGAAGCCGAACAGCGCCGACAGCACGTACAGCGCGGCGGGCGTGGTGGCGTAGGGGAAGAGAAACGCGAGCAGCGTCTGCCCGAGCGAGGCGACCATGTACGTCTGCAGGCTGCCGATCCGGTCGGCGATCGGGCCAAAGGCGACGCGCCCCGCCATGCCGAACACCGCCATCACCGCGAGCAGGCCCGCGGCGTCGCGCCCGGCGAGGCCGCGGTCGGAGCCGAGCGTGACGACATGCACTAGCGGCGTCGCCATGCAGATGCAGCAAAGCGCCGCCGCCAACGACAAGAGCGCCAGGAGCTGAACGCGCGACAGGGCGTACGGCGAGGCCGTCTGCGCGGCCGGCCTGCCCTGCGCAACGCCCGCGGGCCGCGGCGCATCGCGAATCAGCAGCGCGAGCGGCAG